>NZ_DASVWK010000305.1:0-2004 GCF_036389735.1 Archangium sp.
CGCTCCACGCGCTCGAGGGTCACCTGATCTCGCTGGGCAATGGCGCGGCCGTACCTGGCCACGAGGCGGGAGACGCCTCCGCGGACGGTCTTGTCGGTGCGGGAGATGGCGCGGGCGAAGCTCGGGTCGAAGTCGGCCATGCGCTCGCCGAGGCGGGCGAGCTCGGAGGCGAAAGCGCTCACGAGGCGCGCCTCGACGGCCTCGGGCGGATCGAAGCCTTCCCCGGCGTTCCGGGCGGCGAGGCGGGCCAGCAATTCGTCCCGTGGCGTGGCCGCGTCATCCGGCGAGAGGCCGAGCCTGTCGAGCAGGCGGCGCACGCGGTCATCAATCACGCGGAACCGGGCGCGCGGCACGATGAGCGGCATCGGCAGGCCCACATGCGCATGGAGGGGCGCGAGCTGCGCGAAGTAGGCGATCTCCCCCGGCCCGCCGACGTAGGCCGCCGTGGGAAGCCAGGTGTCCTGGAGGATGGGGCGCAACAGGGCCGAGGTCGTGAAGCGGAGCGGCTCCCGGTCGAGCCAGCCGAGCAGCTCCGCCGTCGTCACGGTGGCGCCCTCCGGGTGGCCCACGAGGTTCCACGTGTCCGGAGCGCTGGCGGGGTCGAGGCGGTAGCGCGCGCCCTCGGGAGCGTCGGGCGAGAAGAAGCCGAGCGGCGAACCCGGGCGGATGTGGACCTGCTCGGAGAATCCCGCCTCGGCGAGGGCGTGGCCCCGCTCGGCGAGCTTGCCAGCGATGGCCGCGGCCTCCTCGATGGCACGGCGGTGGATGGGCGCGGCGAGGGGCGCGAGGCGCGGGTCGCGCGGATCGAGGAACACGAGCCCCTCGTCCGCGAAGAGGGCCGACAGCACATCGGCGAAGGCGTCCGCCAGCGTCGCCTCGGGACGGTAGGCGCGCTCGAGCAGCGCCAGGAATTCGTCCGCCTGGGGATTGGCGCCCAGCTCGGCGCGGAGCGCGGCGAGCGCCCCCGTGACGCTCGGGCCCAGGTGGCGGTGGGCGACCGGAACGCGCGAGGTGGCCGCGTCGGGCAGTTCCAGGGCCACGCGCAGGGGCTCGCCCGTGGAGCGCGGGACGATGCAGTGATCGATCTCCGGAAGGTCGTGGTCCTCGGTCTGGAGCCAGAAGACGGGGACACAGGGCCGACCCGTCTCCTCGGCGAGGGCGCGGGCGGCGGCGATGGCGGCGGCGGCCTTGTAGACCGTGAAGAGCGGCCCGAGGAAGAGCCCCACCTGCTGGCCGGTCACCACGACGGTGGTGCCGGGACGGGCGAGCAGCTCCAGGTTCCGCTCGCGGGCGGGGCTCGGCGCGAGGCGCGCGTTGCGGGCCACCAGCACGTCATGGAGCGCCGGAGCGACTGGACGAGAGGCCGCGGCGGCCACGGCCTCGGCGCGGGCGGTCCGGTGCCGGAAGCGGTCGGAGAGGAACTCGAGTGCTCGTGGATCGCCACGCATCCAGGAGGCGGAGAAGGAGGAAGCCACGGGCCGCTTGATAACAAGTCCAGGGCACCGGGGACATGAGGATTCCTCGCCCCCGTGCGGTCTCGTTCCTTGTTAGGGTCGGCCCCCGAATGCGGAACCTGCTCATTCTTGGAACGGCGTTGGTCATGAGCCTCGGAGTCTGGTCCACGGCGCTCGCGCAACCTCCCCGGCAACCGCACGCGGGGGAGATCGCCGCGGGCCTCCGGCGCCTCGGTGTGACGGGCAGCGTGCTGTACGTGGCGGCCCATCCCGACGACGAGAACACCCGGCTGCTGGCCTGGCTCGCCGGAGGGCGCGGCCTGCGCGCGGGTTATCTCTCGATGACACGCGGGGACGGGGGGCAGAACCTCATCGGCACCGAGCAGGATGAGCTGCTCGGGCTCATCCGCACGTACGAGCTGCTCGCGGCGCGGCGCATCGACGGCGCCGAGCAGCTCTTCACGCGGGCGAGGGACTTCGGCTACTCGAAGAGCGCCGATGAGACGCTGCGCATCTGGGGGCGCGAGCAGGTGCTGGCCGATGTCGTGCT
>NZ_DASVWK010000306.1:0-13879 GCF_036389735.1 Archangium sp.
ACTATGCCCGCGCCATCCAGGAGATCGCCACGGGCCTTGGTCACCCGTTCGAGCCAGAGAACCTCACGAAGGCACGAAAGGCCGTTGCCTAATCGGTGTGTCAGCTGGCCGGCGAGACCCGGTCAGCTGACACATCATACCGGCTAGTTGGCCTGCGCCGTCTCGGAGGGAGACCGAATCAAAGTTTCACCCGTATGAGCCAAGAACAACTTGGACGATCTCCGCTGGAGCAGTGCTGGGCTCCAACAGCAGGCTCGTGTTCATCGCCTCGTCGCAAAAGATGACTTCCTGGTCAGCAGGGATGAGTGACCGGCACCACTGCGCGAATTCGGCGCAGTCCTCCAATTCCCCTGAGAAGATGATCGCATTGCCATCCCGGGTAAGAGAGCCATAGAGCCCCCTCTGCGCCTTTGGCACTTCAAACTCCAAGACGTCATTGCTCCGAAGACTTCGGACCTCTTCGATCCGAACCGTTGGCCACCTCCGAAGCAACTCGCTCTTGAAGTCATGGGCCGAAAAGACCCACCCAGTCTTGACGATGACGAGATAATCCACTTGTCATCTCCTCACTGCTTGACCACTACTCGGCCTGGAATTCTAAATTCCTGCATCAACGACTCAAAAAAGACGATGGCACGACTGTCATTCACAATTATTTCGAGTCCTACCACGGGAGTTTTCGAATCCAGGATGATCGCAGCATACCGGGAGAATTGACCCGCTTCTTTCTTCCGGATGATCTGCCTCACCGACTCACCACATGCAGATCCAACAACAAAGGGACTTGTGTCAGGTTTTTCGACATATTTAGTGTCGATGAGGTGCGCATCACTGGACCGAGCGCCATCCGCCCACACACTCTCGCCGCCTCCTTCTACCAACACCTCCTCTGCTCCAGCGTGCTTCCGTTGAAAGCCATAGGGCTCCTCCGGCTTGGCTGGGAGCGCCCTTTTCTGGGCCTTTCGGATCCACTTCTCGAAGGCAGCGGGGTCTGGCGTCTTCGTCGGTCGGCCCTCGTACTCGGGGGGCTTGCGGTTGCCGCCCGAACCTCCCGCCATCAGCACCACAGGTGCCTTGACTGAAGAGGGCGCCTGTTCCATTGCCATCGCGGAGACACGGCCTCCTTGGGGCAAGGCGAACTCTGGCGTGGGAGGGGGAGGACCTCGGGGCGCCTTCGCCACGGCTTCCCTCGTCAGGATGACGGCCACGACGTTGATGCCCACCATCGAGAGGGCTCGCGCCAGGGATGTGGCTGATTCATCAAGGTCCGCCGAGCTTCGAGCAAGCTCGGCTCGGTTCACGAACGTCCACAGGAAGTGGGTGAGATCTACCGCCTGACCAGCCAGGAGCGTCACACCCAGCGCGAGCAGCGCGGCATCCACCACTTGACCTGCAATGGGGACACCTTGAGACCCGAGCCATACGGTTGTCAGGGTCCCCATGAGGGCGAGGTTCTCGGGCGTGAGCAGGACCCGCGCATCCTCGGTCATCGTCGCTGGCAGCCTCGCGAGCGCGCGCGAGAACGAGCGACACAGCTTCTCCTCTTTTTCCATCCGAGCCACGGGCAGGGATGTCGTCCTGCATAGGGACTCTTCCGGAGAATGGGCTGAAGCGGAGAGCGCGAACAACAGACTCAAACAGAGGGCCAGGCCCTTCATGCGGACTTCCTTCAAGGGAGGCGAAAACCCTTGTCTTGGGCTCAGTTGGCCTGTGCCGTCTCGGCGGTGCTGCCGTCCTCGCCCTCTCCGTCCTCATCGTCTCCCTGTGCATCGAAGCCCTGGGGTACGCCGTCCACGTAGGTGACGACATTGCCCACCGTAGCCGGTACTCGAGGGCCCGGGGTCACCACTCCTGTGAGGTTGAGTGGGTCCACCGCCGAGAGTTGCACGCGCACTCCCGAGGGCTGCTGCCGCCGCACCGCTCGTGCCACGTCTACCGCCTCGGGCAGCGCGAACTGCTCTCCCACGAAGCCCGACACGAAGCGGCCTCCGCGGATTTCGCCTCGTGCCTCCATCCGCCGGTACACGTACAGCAGCTCTCGCCACGAGGGCGCCAGCGACTCACGCATCACCAGGTCGCGCCAGACGATGCCGTAGCGTTGCAGGAAGAGGCGTGCCAGTGATTCACGTACCTCGTCCTCGGGCTTCGGCTCCGAGGGCACCAGCAGGCTCCAGCGGCCCGGGCCTCCTCGCTGCAACAGCTTCTGTCGCTTGCGCTGCGCCGGGCTCTGAAGCACTCGCAGGTTCTGCACCGCGTCCGCTGTCACGAGGCCTCGCGCCACCAGTTCCCACAGCGCGTCCTCCACCTCCGCCGGCAGTCTTCGGGAGCGCGAGCAGAGGTCGTTGAAGAAGCACGCCCCCCGCTGCTCCAGCACCGCCACCACGTCCTTCGCCGGTCCCGACAGGTCCGGCGGCACCCACACGCCTCCGTCCGCGAGCACCGCGTTCGGTCGCGCCGACGACAGCATCCAGTCCAGGTCCTCGCGCCGCACGAAGGTCAGGCTCGCGTTGCGGTTGGGTGAGGCCGCTCGGGAGCGCGGTGGCTCGGGCTCCACGGGCGTCGCGGGGGCGCCTCGGCGCGGGCCCGGCGTGGGCTTCGCGTCCTTCATCGTCAGCCGGCCCCAGGCCACCTCGCCCGAGTAGCAGGCCCGCTCCAGCAGGTCCCCCAGGTAGCCCTTCATTCGCGCGGGCAACAGGAAGCGTTCCCAGGCCGACGCGGGCGCCTCGTAGCCCTGGAGCAGACTGATCGCCTTCGACAGCCCCGTCGAGCCTCGCAGCGCGTCCAGTTCCTCCAGGTGGTGCCACCGGAAGAGGAAGCGCATGAAGTCCCGGGCACTGAGTGGCTCGATCTCCTTGCGCAGCCGGCCCACCGTCAGACGGTGGATTCGCTGGAGGAGCCGCCGATCGCACCACTCCACCACGGTCGAGGTGGACTCCGGCCGGAAACGGCCTCTCAGGATTCCTCCCGTGGCCTCCAGTTGGTGCAGCGCGAGGTTCACCTCGGACTCGTCCAGCGCCGTGTAGGCCGAGAGCTCCGCCGCCGTGGTCGGGCCCAGCATCTCCATCCAACCCCGCACCACCTGGGACACCGCCGCGTCCCTCTCCACCGGCTTGTCTCCCGGCAAAGGCGCCAGTTCCGGTTGCATGGGGGCTTCGGGGAACAGGGCTCGGATGGGGCTCTGGCGCTCCGCTGGAATGAGGAACCGTTTCGGCCCTACCTCCAGCCACGCCACCCTCCCCTGCGCCAGGAGGCTCGGAACGAAGCGCGGCGGCACTTCCGCCTCGGGCATCAGCACCAGTTGCAACAGGGCGTCGTGTAGCTCGTCCTCGTCCCGCAGCGGGGGCGCCGCGTCCCGCACCACCTGATTGATGGCGTCCGCGTCCAGTGCTCCGAACGAGGCCGCGTCCTCAGCGGGCAGCGTGCGGCGCAACACCACGTTGCGCACCCGCCGCTCCTCCGCCGGGGCGTCGTCCAGGAACGTGTACGGCTGGCTGTTCACCATCTGGTGCGCGAACAGGCTCGGCTCGGGCACGTCCCTCGCCACCAGCTTGATGCGCCCGTCCTTCATCCGCCGCAGCACCTCGCGCAGGCCGTCGATGTCCATCGCCTCGCGCAGGCAGTCCTCCATCGTCTGCTTCACCAGCGGATGCTCCGGCAGCTCGACGTCCGCCCCTCCGTGGTTGTCCTGGCACCCCACCTGCGCCGGAAACACCGCCGCCAGCAGGTCCTCGCTCCTCGCCCGCTGGAGGTTCGGCGCCACCCGCTTGCCCCCCGCGAAGCGCGACAGCGACAGCGCCCGCGTCGCGTTCCACCGGAAGCGCGTCCCGAACAGCGGCGCCTGCAACACCGCCTGCACCAGCACCTCCTCCACGTTCTCCGGATTGAGGAACTGGAAGATGTCCTCCAGCGGGAAGGAGTGCTGCTCCCCCAGCGACAAGAGCAGGCCGTCCTCCGTCGCCGCCGCCTGGAGCTCGAAGTCGAAGGTGCGGCAGAAGCGCTTGCGCAGCGCCAGGCCCCACGCCCGGTTGACCCGGCTGCCGAAGGGCGCGTGGAGGATGAGCTGCATCCCCCCCGCCTCGTCGAAGAAGCGCTCGGCCACGATCGTGGTGTTGCTCGGCACCACGCCCCCCAGCATCTGCTGCCCCGCGCGCAGGTAGGCCATCAGCGCGTCCACCGCCGGCGGCGGCACCTTCAGCTCCTTCTCCAGGAACCGCGCCGCGTCCTCGCGCTCGAGCAACTCCTGGCGCAGTCGGCCCACGTGCACGCTCAGCTCATCCGTGCGACCCGGCGCCTCGCCCCGCCAGAACGGCACCGTCGGCGGCTGCCCGTGCGCGTTCTCCACCATCACCGACGCCCCCATCACCCGCTGGATGCGCCATGCCGTCGTCCCCAACAGGAAGATGTCCCCAGGCGAGGACTCCACCGCGAAGTCCTCGTCCAGCGTCCCCACCACCTTGCCCTCGGGTTGGGCCACCACGTTGAACGAGAAGGTGTCCGGAATCGCGCCGCCATTGGTGAGCGCGGTAATCCGCACGCCCCGCCGCGCCTTGAGCCGCTGGTTCACCCGGTCCCGGTGCAGGTGCACCCCCGCCCGCCCCCGCCGCAGCGACACGCCCTCCGAGAGCGTCTCCAGCACCTTCTCGTACTCGTCATACGTCAGGTTCCGGTACGGGTACGCCCGGTGGAACAGGTTGTAGAGGGCCCGCTCGTCCCACTCCTCGCACGCGCACGCCGCCACCACCTGCTGCGCCAGCACATCCAGCGGCTTCTCCGGCATCCGCACTGCGTCGAGGTCCCCCTCGTACACCGCGTTCAGCAGCCCGACGCACTCCATCAGCTCGTCGCGCGTCATCGCGATGAGGATTCCCTTCGAGATTCCCCCCTTGTAGTGGCCCGCTCGGCCCACCCGCTGCAACAGCACCGCGATGGACCGTGTCGTCCCGAGCTGCACCACCAGGTCCACGTTCCCCACGTCGATGCCCAGCTCCAGCGACGCCGTGGCCACCATCACCGAGAGCTGTCCCGCCTTCAGCCGCTCCTCGGCCGATAGCCGCAGCTCCCTCGACATGCTCCCGTGGTGCGCCGCCACCTTGTCCGGCCCCAGCCGCTCGCCCAGGTCGTGCGCCACCCGCTCGGCCATCTTCCGCGTGTTCACGAAGACGAGCGTCGTGCGGTGCTCTCCCGCCACCCGCACCAGCCGGTCATACACCTGGCCCCACATCTCGTTCGTGGCCAGCGAGCCCAGCTCCGCGTCCGGTATCTCCACCCGCAGGTCCCATGGCCTCTGGTGCCCCACCTGCACCAGCCGGCACGGCTCCGCCCTCTCGCCCGTGAGGAAGGCCGCGATCGCCTCCAGCGGCTTCTGCGTCGCCGACAGGCCGATGAGCTGCGGCTGTACCTCGGTAATCGCCTTCAGCCGCTCCAGCGACAGCGCGAAGTGGCTCCCCCGCTTGTCCCTCGCCAGGGCGTGGATTTCGTCCACGATGATGGTGCGCACCGAGCGCAGCGTGGCGCGCGCCCGATCCGCCGTGAGGTACAGGTAGCAGGACTCCGGCGTGGTGATGAGGATGTGCGGCGGCCGGCGTACCATCTTCGCGCGTTCGGAGGCCGCGGTGTCTCCCGTGCGCACCTGCACCCGCAGCTCCTGCGGCTTGTACCCGGCCTCCCGGGCACGCTGGAGCAGTTCCTCCAGCGGCTGGAGCAGGTTCTTCCGCACGTCGTTGCCCAGCGCCTTGAGGGGCGACACGTACAGCACCTGAGTGCTGTCGGGCAGCCGGGCCTCCAGCGCCAGGCGGAAGAGCCGATCCAACGCCGCCAGGAAGGCCGTGAGCGTCTTGCCGCTGCCCGTGGGCGCGGCGATGAGCACGTCACTCCCCGCCTGGATGAGGGGCCAGCCCTCCACCTGGGGCCGCGAGGGCTCGCCCAGTCGCTCGGTGAACCACCGCTGTACCACCGGGTGGAATGGCTCGAGGGCCGGGTGGACTGCCTGGGAGGACACGAATTCGAGGGCAATCTGCGGGGCCATGGCGGTCTCCCTTCAGACTGAACACCGGTTTAGCAGGGGCGTCAACGCGCCTGCCTGGAGGACGCGCGTACAGCAGCACACACCCGCATCGCCCCCCGGGGCAGTGGGACCCTCCGGCGAGCGTGAAGAGCTTCCACCACCGCATGTAGGAGGACGCCCGCATGATGCTTCAAGAAAGCGAACTGATTGGGACCCGAGGTGCACAGCGGCCCCAGCTCGACCCTTCGCTCCAGCACGGCACCAAGGGAGCGAACGTGAGCACCGGCGAGCGGGTGGCCTCGGTGGTGGTGGGGCTCGGGCTGGTGGCCTACGGGCTGCGCCACCGGACCGTGCCGACCCTCCTGCTGGCGCTGGCGGGCGGCTCCCTCCTGCGCCGGGGACTGACGGGACGCAGCCGCGCGTATGCCCTGATGGGCGTGACGGAGGCGGCGGGCGAGCCGGGCGTCGTCTTCGAGCTGAACACCACCATCCTCAAGCCCCGCGAGGAGCTGTACCGCGTGTGGCGCGACTTCGAGAACCACCCGCGCTTCATTCCGAACCTGCTGTCGGTGCGCAACCTGGAGGCGGGGCGGAGCCACTGGGTGTTCCAGGGCCCCGTGGGCGTCGTCCTCGAGTGGGACTCGCGCCTCACGGAGGATCGGCCGGGCGAGCGGATTGAATGGCACACCCTGCCCGGCTCGAAGCTGCCGCACACCGGCACCGTCCGCTTCGAGGACGCGCCGGGCGGCCGGGGCACGGTGGTGCACCTCGCGCTGCGCTACCACGTGCCGGGCGGCCGGGCCGTGGCCCTGGTGGCGAAGCTGCTCGGCGAGGAGCCCAAGCAGTACCTCTCCCGAGGCCTGCGCCAGTTCAAGCAGCTCCAGGAGACGGGCGAGGTGGCCACGGTCGACGCCCAGACGCACGGCCACCGCTCGCGGCTGGGCAAGACGCTGTCGCCGCGCTCCTGAACAGAGGACCCGAGGGACGGAGGAGAGACCATGAAGGCTGTGTGCTGGACGGGTGTGAATGAAGTGCGGGTGGAGCAGGTCCCCGAACCCTCGCTCCTCAATCCACGGGATGCCATCGTGAAGGTGCGGGCCACCACCATCTGCGGCTCGGATCTGCACCTCTACGACGGTTACATCCCCGCGATGCTCAAGGGCGACATCCTCGGCCACGAGTTCATGGGCGAGGTGGTGGAGGTGGGCAGCAAGGTGAAGAACCTCAAGCCGGGGGACCGCGTCATCGTCCCCTCGGTCATCAGCTGCGGCGACTGCTTCCACTGCAAGAAGGGCCAGTTCTCCCTCTGCGACAACTCCAACCCCAAGCCCGCCATGGCCGAGAAGCTGTGGGGGCACGCCACGTGCGGCATCTTCGGCTACTCGCACATGCTGGGGGGCTACGCGGGCAGCCACGCCGAGTACATCCGCGTGCCCTTCGCCGACGTGGGGCCTCGCAAGGTGCCGGAAGGGCTCAGCGACGAGCAGGCCCTGTTCATCTCGGACGCCTTCCCCACCGGCTTCATGGGGGCGGACTTCTGCAACATCCAGCACGGGGACACCGTGGCGGTGTGGGGCTGCGGCGCCGTGGGCCTCTTCGCCATGAAGAGCGCGTGGCTGCTGGGGGCCGGGCGCATCATCGCCATCGACCGGATTCCGGAGCGGCTGGCCATCGCCCGCAAGCACTGCCAGGCCGAGGTGCTCGACTACACGAAGGTGAACGTGGCGGAGGCGCTCAAGGAGCTCACCGGCGGCCAGGGTCCGGACGCGTGCATCGACGCGGTGGGCATGGAGGCCCATGAGACGGGCTTCGAGGGCGCCTATGACCGCGTGAAGCAGGCGGTGCGGCTGGAGACGGAGCGGCCCTACGTGCTGCGCGAGGCCATCCAGGCGTGCCGCAAGGGAGGCGTCGTCTCCATCCTCGGCGTGTACGGTGGGGTGCTGGACAAGTTCCCCATGGGCGCGGCGATGAACAAGGGCCTGACGCTGCGCATGGGGCAGATGCACGCCCAGCGCTACCTCGACCGGCTCATCGGCCACGTGGAACGGGGCGAGGTCGACCCGTCCTTCGTGGTGTCACACCGGATGGCGCTCGATGACGCCCCCCGGGCCTACGACATGTTCAAGAAGAAGACGGACCAGTGTCTGCGCGTGGTGCTGACCGCGTAGCCGACACGGACGTGCGACTCAGGCCTGTACGCCCGCCAGCTCGGCGCTCACCTTCCACAGCCGGGCGGCGAGCTCCTTGTCCCGCGAGCGCGCCGAGGACTTCGCGGGCTTGTTCTTCACGTAGTAGCCGCCCGTGACGCCCTCCAGCTCGGGGGCGCTGGCCAGGTACACCAGCGTCCGCGCGCCCACCTCGGGCGTGTCCATGAAGGGCCGCATCAGCCGGAGCATCACGCCGAAGGGGCCTCCCGCGCCCTTGCCCAGCTCCGTCTTCACCCCGCCCGGGTGCATGACGTTCGTCGTCACGCCCGTGCCCTCCAGCCGCCGCGCCAGCTCGTAGGTGAAGAGGAAGTTGCCCAGCTTGGACTGCGCGAGCGCCCGGAAGGCGCTCCACTTCTTCTCCCCCTGGAGGTCGTCGAAGTGGATGTTGCCCGCGGCCTCGGCGCCCCCGGAGCCATTGACGACGCGGGCGGACCCGGCGGCCTTCAGCGCGGGCAGCACATGGTGCGTCAGCGAGAAGTACGCCAGGTGGTTGACGGCGAACATCCGCTCCAGGCCGTCCTCCGTCACCTGGCGCTCGCTCATGTACAGGCCCGCCTGGTTCACCAGCACGTGCAGCTTCGGGTTGCGCGAGAGGAAGTCCGCCGCGCCCTGGCGGATGGACTTCTGCGAGGACAGGTCGGCGAGGAACAGATCCAACGACGTGTTCCCCGTCTGGGAGGCGATCTCCTTCTTCACCGCCTCGCCCTTGGCCCGGTCCCGGCAGCCAATCACCACCGTGGCGCCCAGCGCCGCGAGCTGCGTGGCCGTGGCCTTCCCCAGCCCGGACGTGGCCCCGGTGACGAGACAGACCTTCCCCTGCATCGAATTCGTGGACTGCGTCATGAACTCCCCCTGTGCGGCTAAGGCGATTGGATGATGACGTCGTCGATGTAGACGCCGTCCGAGGTCCTGTTGGCGCTGGCCGCCTTGAGGCGGAAGCGCAGCAGCATCTGCGTCTTGCCCGCGAGGCCCGTCAACGGCAGTGACCGCACCGCCCAGCCCTGGTTGCCCGTGAAGGTACCGAGCACCTGGGCCCAGGTGACACCATTGTCGTAGCTCGCCTCGACAGTGACGTTGTCCTTCTTCACCGTGCGATTGCGCATCCAGAACTGCACCGTCACCGACGAGAGGCCGGAGATGTTCACCGGCTGCGCCAGCGCGGCGTAGCTGTCGACGCCCAACTGGTACTTGCCGATCGCGCTGTCGGTCAGGCTGTTGCGGGCACTGTGGAAGCTGCTGGTGGTGAGGCTCCAGGGCGTGCCCGTGGTGGGCACCGGCAGCCGCCACGCGGCCGTGCCGTTCTCGAAATTTTCCGAGAAGAGCGTCTGTCGGGTGGTGAAGCGGGACGTGAACGGCGAAGCCATGGCGTTGCCCGCCAGGTCCTTCACCCCGCTCACGTTCACCTCGTACGTGGCCATCGAGCCAAGCAGCACCGTCGGGGCGAAGGTGGCCACCCGGGTGGTCGAGTTGTACGTGATGTTGCCAGCCACCTGGGTTCCCGAGGCGACGTGGATGAGCCGGATGCCCGACAGGCTCGAGGCATCCACGCCCTCGCTGAACGTCACCGTCACGAGTTCCGAGGAGGCCACGCCCGTGGCCGCGTTCGCCGGGGTCACCGTGCTCACGGTCGGCGCCAAGAGGTCCGCCGCCGCGCCCGTGGTGAAGGACCAGCTCGTCGCCACCATCGCGTTCTTGGAGAGGTCCCGGATGCCCGAGGAGAGCGTCACCGGATAGGTGGAGGAGAAGCCCAGCGCGACCGAGGGCTTGAACGTGGCCGTCCAGGTAGAGGCGTCGTAGCTCACCGTGCCGGCGAGCTGCCCCGCGCCCGCGAGCGTGAAGGTGGAGGCCGTCACCGACGAGGACTCCACGGCCTCGTTGAAGGTGACCACGATGGAGGTGTTCGTCGGGACTCCCACGGCACCGCTGAGCGGGCTGCGGAAGGCAACGACCGGGGGCGCGGTATCCGCCGCGGCCGTGGTGTAGTCCACCAGCAGGTCCGTGGGCAGGCGGTTCGGCAGGACAGGATCATCCGAGACGATGCCGCTCGGGCCCCCCACCAGCGTGAGCGAGTAGTCCTTGCCGGAGGCGTAGCCGCTCCCCGCGCGAGGAGTCACCTGCAGCTGTCGGGTGGACGCGTTGTAGGCGAGGTCCACCGGGATCGACACCGGCTCGAGGCCCGTCACGTCCTGGAGCAGAACGGTGGAGGCGTTGAGGGTGGACTGAAGGATGGGCTGATCGAACTGGACGAGCAGCGGGGACGACGCGGGGAAGGAGAGGTTGCCATCCGCGGGGACGGTCTCCGCCCGCAGGTTGACCCAGAGGGTGGTGCTGCTCCGGACGCCGCAGCCCGGCCCGTTGGTGGCGTCGAGCGTGTAGGTCGTCGAGCGGGTGGGGCCGGCCACCGGCTGCGCCCCACTGGTGGCGGAGAGCGCGCAGTCCGCGCGGTTGCAGGACCAGGTGTAGCTGGCCCCCTCGACCGGCGAGGGGCCGATGACGACGGAGGCGCCCGGGTCGAGGTACTGGTCCGCACCGGCACTGCCCGGGCTCGTGTAGACAGTGACAACCGCGCTCGCCGAGGCCGTCCGCGAGAGGGCATCCGTGACCGTCTGGGTGAAGGTGGTGGTGACGGAGGGCGTCGCGGTGGGCGAGGCCTCGGTGGTGCTGTTCAGGCAGCCCGTGCATGCGGGGCTCACGCTCCACGCATACGTGTAGGGCGCCATACCGCCGCTCGCCGGGAGGCCGATGGAAATGGACTGGCCCGCGCACACGGCCTTGTTCCCACCGGCATCCGCCACCAGTGCCGGCGCGACGGTCACCCGCACCGAGTCGCTCCCGCCGCACGACTCCGCATCGGTGACGACGAGGGTGAACAGCGTGCTCTCGGCGGGCGTGACATCCGGCTGGGCCACGCTGGCGCTGCTCAAGCAGCTCCCCTCGACACAGTCCGGAGTGGCGCTCCAGGCATAGCGGTAGGGCGCCGCGCCACCCGTGGCCGGGACGCCAATCCGGGCACTGGAGCCCTTGCCGATGGTGAGATCCGCGCCGGCGTTGGCCACGGGCAATTCCAGCACCTTCCCGCCCAGGGTGCGGGAGGCGAAGCAGCCATTGCTGTCGGTGACGGTGAGCGTCGCCGACATGCTCGCGGGGCCTGCCGGGACCGTGAACCGCGCGTCCACACCGGACAGCGTCGTGGAACCGAAGGTCCAGACGTAGTCCGTGAGGGTCGCCGGAGCGGTGGCGGTGGAGTTGCCGCCGCTGAGGCTCCAGCGGTCGTTGCCGCACACCTTGGGCGCGGCGGAGATCTCCGGAACCGGGAGCGCGTTCACGGTGACCACCACCGAGTCCGTGCCCGTCCGACCCGAGGCCGTCTCGCGCACGGTGAGGACATAGGTGGTGGTGCTGCTCGGCGAGGCCATCGGCTGCGCCTCGCTGGCCGAGCTCAGCCCGTCCGCCGGAGACCAGGAGTACTCGAGCCCCGACTCGGGAGCCGGACCGATGCGCGCCGACGCACCGGCGCAGAAGGTCACATCCGGGCCCGCGTCGACCACGAGCGACACCGGCGAACCCGCGTCCGTGCCAGTACCCGCGTCCGTGCCGGTATCGGTGCCCGCGTCCGTTTCAGTGCCCGCGTCCTTGCCAGTGTCGGTGCCCGCGTCCGTCCTCGTGCCCGCGTCCGTTCCGCTGCCCGCGTCCTTGCCCGGGAGCGTCGTCCCGGAATCACGGGGCGACTCGACCGGCGCCTCCTCGCCCGAGCCCACGTTGACGGCTGGGTCTCCACCGCAAGCCGCGAGGAAACACACCAGCAGGGACGCCACTGGCACCGCACGCGACAACAGGTTTTGAACGCTCATCACCGCGAGAGCGTAACCTTTTTGACAATCCGACCGGAAATCGTTGGAGCCGCAGGGATTCCAGCTTCGAACGTCAGCGCGTCGCCAACCCCACGGCCACCGGCTTCTTGGCGGCGTGCGTCCAGGTGAGGCGGAAGGTGGCGGCCGTGCCGTCGAAGGCCACCGGCACCACGGAGAGGTCACCCGCCCCAGCCGCGCGCAGCGTCTCGGCGAGGAAGCCGCACGCGAAGAAGGGGTTGTCCGCCATCACGTCCTTCATCCACAGCGTGGCCGCCTGGGTGCCCAGCTCCTCCACCCGCACCTCGTTGAAGTTGTTGCCGGCGCGCACGTTGTGCGGCACGCGCTCCAGCGTGTGCCGGGCCCCCAGCCGCGTGACGAGCGCCATGCTCGCGCGCCCCTGCGCCGTCTGCCGGTAGCCCTGGAGGTAGCGCTCGCCCAGGCCGGACCACGCCTCCTGGGGCGAGGCCCCGGGGAAGATGTCGCTCGCCGCCACGCGCAGGAAGGCCTTCCACTGCTCCAGCGCGTAGGCCGGCCGCAACGACTCGCTCAGGTCCAGCCCCGCCTCCTTCAGCCGTCGCCGTCCGTCGCGCGTCAGGTACGGCCCCAGGGCTCGCACGAAGAGGGCATCCACGGACTGCGCGAAGATGAGTTTCTCGGTGCTCAGCGCGGAGGTCATGCCCGAAGCGTGTCAGCCCCCCGCGACCCGGGGCCATGCCTCTCCTGGAGATGTGTGCGCTGGTGAAAAACTCGTAAGCCCGGAAGGCCGTGGATTGTCCGCTGGTGCGCGGGCCGTGCTCACACCCGCATCTTCAGCCGCGTCTCCTGCACCTCGTCGGAGGCGGCCGGCACCTTCTCGCGCTCGGCCTGGCGCAGCAGCCGGAGGATGGGCGGGCCGAGCACGTCCACCTCGGTGGAGGCGAAGGTCTCCGAGCCGAAACGGCGGATCGTCTCCGTCTGGCGCGCGAGCATCTTCGCGTCCTGCCCGAAGATGTGGAGGGCCACGGGGGTGAGGAAGGGTTTCACCAGCCAGTGCGGCAGGGGCATGCGGAAGGTGACGACGGCGAACACCCACGTCTCCCAGTCGTCCACGGGCGTCATCGCCGAGGTGACGAGCAGGTGGCTGTCATCGCCGATGCGGTACTCCACCTGGGCGAGCGAGGGCAGCAGGAAGCGGTCGAAGTGCTTCACCACGCCGCCGCCCGGGGCCAGCAGCTTGCCGGCGAGCCCTTCCGGGCGCGGCTCGCCGATGTACTCGGCCTCCACGCGATCGGCGCCCTTGCGCACCACCACGTCGATTTCATTGCGCTTCTTCTCGGTGCGGAACAGGCCGCCGTGGAGGAAGGCGGTGTGGGGCACGTCCAGCGTGTTCTCCAGCAGGGAATGCAGCGAGCCCTTCGCGTGCAAGGTGCGGCGCACGGTGCTGTAGCCGTGGGCGTCCAGCAGGGGGAAGCGGTAGGGCTCGTGCGTGGGCTCGACGCCGGGGGTGGAGTACACCCAGACGAAGCCGTCCTGCTCACGCGTGGCGTGCGAGGCGGTGCAGCGCGACTTCGCCTCGGGCTCGCCGATGAGGCCGGGGATGGCGCGGCACTGGCCCCCCGCGTCGAAGCGCCAGCCGTGGTAGGCGCACTGGAGCTGGCCGCTCACCACGCGGCCCATGGACAGGGGCACGTTGCGGTGGGGGCAGCGGTCCACCAGCGCCGCCGGCTTGCCGCTCTCGGTGCGAAAGAGGACGAGCGGCATGCCCTGGAGCGTGCGCGCGAGCGGCTTGCGCCCCAGCTCGCGCGAGGCGCAGAGGATGAACCAGCTCTGCGGGAGCC
>NZ_DASVWK010000307.1:0-14799 GCF_036389735.1 Archangium sp.
AGTCCCAGCACGGTCGGGGTGTGCCCTGCGAGGTGTGGCTGGGGAGGGGCAGGCTCAGAGCCGCGCCCTACAGCACGACACCCGGCACCCCTTCCAGAGCCGCGCGCAGTTCCTCGACAGTCGTGTCCAGCTTCTCGGCAACGGTGGGCGCGTGCCAGGTCACCGCGACTGTGCCCTTGTGCGACTCGCAGACCACCTTGATGGTGACTTGGCCGACCAGACCGGGCCAAGCGTGCCGGGCTAGTTCCGCCGAATGCCCGCGTGGGTCCAAGAAGGTGAAGCACGGCCAGCGTGGCAGTCGAATCGTGCTCATGTCGCAGTTGAAGAAGGCACACCCATGGAGCTGCGCCTCGGAGAAGTCGCAGTCCTCGATCCCGCCAGCCTTCCACCTGTCGTCGAAGTCCTCGCGGAATCCGAAGTCATTGCCCGTGAAGCGGCCCTTGAAACGGCACCCCTTTAGCTTCATGGGCGCCCACGGCATCGTTTTTAGCTGGCCCTTCGCCTGAATGGTGCAGTTGATGAACTGTCCTGAAACGAAGCTCAGTGAGCGCCGGGCCGCGCTGATGATGACGGTGCAGTCGCGCAGCGTCAGGTCGGGGCCGAGCCAGTAGAACGGGCCCTTGAGCAGTTCCAGCTGCTCGCCGACCACCTCTCGCTTCTCGTAATGGATATTGGGGGTCACGCGTGCCTCGGAAGAAGATCATCCGGAAGAAGGTGCTCGCCATCCGTCGCCCGTGAAGCGCGAAGTTGGACTCCGTGCCCGACAAGATCTCGTAATTCTTGCCTCGCGGGAGGTGCTACCGCCCCCCGTGTCTCGTCCAGCACCCCGCCGAAGGCCAGGGCTAGCGCCAGGGTGCGCCTGTCATCCGTGCGCAGGTAGGGCCCGTCCGTGAAGAGGCCCAGGCAGTAGCCTCCGCCGCGTGGCTGGCACCACCGGAGGTACTTCTCCTTGAGCGCTGCCTCTGCCTCCGGGACGAGTGTGCCCTTGTCACCGAGGGGCACCAGGGTGAGCACCCTGTCGCGGTACACCTCGGCGAGCAGCTCCTCCTCGGACATGGCCTGGAGCAGGCCCCGAGCGGCCTCCTGGGGCGTCCCCTGCACCTCCCGCTCTGCGCCCGCCCGCTCCCCCAACAGCGCTCCTGTCCTTCCTATACGTAAACATGGGGGATTGCGGCCCCCCCCGGGTCGTGCCGCAGAGTCGTCGGCCATGACAAAGCATGCCGTGATGATCGCGGGAGCAGGGCCGACAGGATTGATGTTGGCCGGCGAGTTGGCGTTGGCAGGCGTCGACGTCGCCATCGTCGAGCGGCGCCCCAACCAGGACCTCGCCGGCTCGCGTGCCGGCGGTTTGCACGCGCGCACCCTCGAGGTCTTCGATCAGCGCGGCATCGCCGAGCGCTTCATCTCGCAGGGACAGGTGGCCCAGGTCGCGGGGTTCGCCGGGACCGTGTTGGACATCAGCGACTTTCCCACCCGGCACAACCACGGGCTCGCGCTGTGGCAGAACCACATCGAGCGCATCCTGGCTGGCTGGGTCGGCGAGCTGGCGGTGCCGCTCTATCGCGGCCGTGAAGTGACGGGCATCGAGCAAGACGCCACCGGCGTCGACGTCGCGCTGTCCGACGGCGAGTCGCTACGGGCGGAGTATCTCGTCGGATGCGATGGAGGACGCAGCGTGATCCGCAAGGCAGCCGGCATCGAGTTCCCCGGATGGGATCCGACAACCAGCAGCTTGATCGCCGAGGTCGAGATGACCGAGCAGCCGGAATGGGGCATCCGCCGCGACGCCATCGGAATGCATGCCCTCGGGAAACTGGATGGAGGGCGGGTTCGGGTCATGCTGACCGAACAGCACCTCGGACACACGAGCGAACCCACCCTGCGCGATCTCAGCGAGGGGCTCGTCGCCGTGTACGGGACCGATTACGGAATCCACAGTCCCATCTGGATCTCCCGGTTCACCGATATGACCCGGCAGGCCGCGGCCTATCGCGACCGACGGGTCCTATTGGCCGGCGACGCCGCACACGTGCATCCCCCGGACGGTGGACAGGGGATCCAGATCGGTGTGCAGGATGCGGTGAATCTGGGATGGAAGCTGGCGCAGGTGGTCAACCGGACATCCCCGGAGAGCCTCTTGGACACCTATCACGCGGAGCGCCACCCGATCGCCGCGCGCGTGCTGCGCACCACGATGGCGTCCGTCGCGCTTCGCCGCCCGGACGCCCGCACGAAGGCTCTCGGCGACACCATGGCCGAGCTGCTCAAGATGGACGAGCCGCGCAGACGATACGCCGCGATGATGTCTGGCCTGGACATTCACTACGACCTCGGCACGGGACACCCGCTGCTCGGGCGCCGCATGCCCGATCTCGACCTGGTCACCGCCAACGGCCCACGGCGGGTGTTCACCCTGCTGCACGATGCCCGACCGGTACTGCTCAATCTCGGTGAGCCCGGCGCCCTCGACATCGCTCCATGGGCGGAGCGGGTTCAACGGATCGACGCTCGATACGCTGGTGTGTGGGAGCTCCCGGTGCTCGGCGCGGTCGCGGCTCCCACTGCCGTGTTGATTCGGCCCGACGGACACGTCGCGTGGGTCGGAGACGGCACGGACCAGGGCCTTCGTGACGCCCTGACCACCTGGTTCGGGCCGCCCAATCACGGCTGAGCCGGTGCCCACGCCGCGTTCCTTCGTGCCAGGACGGCGCTCTTCGCGGGATTCACTCGAGCCGCAGGGGCAGGGCCTTGAGCCCGCGCAGCCCGATGGAGCCGCGCCAGCGCAGCTGCTCCTCGGGCACGGCGAGCTTCATCATAGGGAAGCGCCGCACCAGATGCTGGAGCGCGATGGTGCCCTCCAGCCTCGCCAGCGGTGCCCCCAGGCAGTAGTGCGCTCCCAGGCCAAAGGCCACGTGGCGGTTGGGCTTGCGGGTGATGTCGAGCTTGTCCGCGTTCTCGAACATCGCTTCATCCCGGTTCGCCGAGGCCAGCAGGGGCATCACCACGGCTCCCCGGGGAATCACGTGCCCCTCCAGGTGGATGTCCTCGCGGGCGAAGCGCGGCGAGGGTTGGTCGACGGGGTTGCCGTAGCGCAGTAGCTCCTCGACCGCGGAGCCGATCAGCTCGGGATTCTCGCGCAGCTTCTGGAGCTGCTCCGGGTGCTGAAGGAGCGCCAGCGTCCCATTGCCGATGAGGTTCACCGTGGTCTCATGCCCCGCCAGCAGCAGCAGGAAGATCATGGAGATGAGCTCATCCTCGCTGAGGCGATCCCCCTGCTCCTCCGCCTGCACGAGCGCCGTGAGCAGGTCATCCCGGGGCTCCTCACGGCGCAGGCGGATGAGCTTGCGAAAGAAGCGCATCATGTTGAAGGCGTTGGGGGTCTGGAGCAGGAACCCTACGGGGCCGGTGAGGTTGTCCAGCAGGCCGCCCATCTGCTGGTGGAACGTCAGCCGATCCTCCTCGGGAACGCCCATCATCTCCGAGATGACCGTCAGGGGAAGGGGGAGCGCGAAGTCGGCGATGAGGTCGACGGTCTGCTTCTTCTGGGCCGCGTCGAGCAGCTCGCCCACGATCTTCTCCACCGTTTGCTTCATCTCCTCGACCCGCCGGGGGGTGAAGGCCTTGTGCACCAGATCCCTCTGGCGGCGGTGATCGGGCGCGTCGCTGGAGAGCATGTTCTTCTGGAAGATCTTGAACAGGCGCGGCACCCACCAGCGGTCCAGTGGATCCCTGCCCTCCACGGCATTGCGACGGTCATTGGCGAGGCGTGGGTCCGTGAAGGAACTCACGACATCGTTGTAGCGCGTGAGGTAGTAGGCCTTGCCGAAGATCGGGTGTTTGATGACGACGACCGGCGACTCCTTCCGCAAGCGGGCATAGGTCGGGTACGGGTCGGCCCGGATCGCCTGGGCCTTGAGGTTGATTTCAGGGGTCATGGGTGTTCTCCCGGGGGTGAACTCTTCAGCTCTTGCGCAGCCAGAGCGAGCGGGGCCCGCGCAGGATGAACGAGCCACCGTAGTCGATGCGCTCGGGCTGGCGGGGCGCGAAGCCCAGCCGCGGGGCGCGCGCCATCAACTCCTGGAGCGCCACCGGGGCCTCCAGCCGCGACAGCGGGGCTCCCAGGCAGAAGTGGATGCCGTGGCCGAACGAGAGCATCCCATTCGTATCGCGCCGCGGGTCGAAGCGCTCCGGGTTGGGGAACTTGCGCGGGTCATGGTTGGCGGAGGCCATCATCACCATCACCGTCGACTCCGCGGGAATCTTCCCGCCGCTCAGCTCCACGTCCTGGGTGGCCCGGCGCATCAGCCCCAGCACGGGCGAGTCGTAGCGCAGGGTCTCCTCGGCCACGGCGGCGCAGGCCTTGAGCGAGGGATCACGCCGCAGCCACTCATACTGCTCCGGGTTCCGGATGAGGGCGATCAGGGAGTTGCCGAGCAGGTTGGTGGTCGTCTCGTTGCCGGCGAGCAACAGCAGGATGGCGAAGGAATTCACCTCCTGGGGACTCAGGGCCTCCGCGCCCTCGCCGCCCTGCACGAGCAGGGAGATGAGGTCGCCCCGGGGCTCGCGGCGGCGCCTCTCGGCGATCTCCGTCATGTAGGCGGACATCTCCTGGCCGTTGCGGACGGCTTCCTCCGACACCTTCCCGCTCCGCAGGGACTCGGAAGTGGAGGAGATGAGCGAGTCGCTCCAGCGCTTGAAGTCGCGGCGCCGCGAGACCTCGATGCCGAGCATCTCCGCGATGATGGTGACGGGCAGGGGCGAGGCCAGCCCGTCCATGAAGTCGAACTCGTCCTGGGCGGCCATCTCCGCGACGAGCCCCTGGGACAGCTCGCGCACGCGGGGCTCCATCTCGGAGATGCGCTTGGGGATGAAGGCGCGGCTCACCAGGCCGCGCAGCCGCGTGTGGATGGGCGGATCCGAGGAGACGAGGTTGGACACCGAGTTGAACTCGGTGAGCTGGGACCGATCCTCGCGCCGCATGCCGTTGACACGGATGTCGACGGACGAGAACAGGACGGGGTTCTTCAGGACGTACGCCACGTCCTCGTAGCGGCTGAGGACGTGGACCTGGAGGCTCTTCATCCAGAAGAGGGGGGCCTTCTCGCGCAGCTCGGCGAAGTACGGGTAGGGGTTGTTGATGACGTCGGGGTGGAAGAAGTCGAAGTGGTCCAGCAGGCTCATGTGCTGCTCCTTGGGGGGTGGACGACAGGGGCGAAAGGTGGGGCTCAGCCGGAGCGGGGGGCGGCGCCGTCCAGGAAGCACCGAAGCAGCGGCGCGATGAGCTCGTCGGCCGGGGCGGGCTGCTTCGCGATGAGCTGGCGCAGGACGAGGCCCTGCATGAGGTCCAGCAACATCGCCGGGTAGTGGCTGGCGTCCTCGTGCCTCAAGGCGCCTTCCTTCACGCCCTGCTGGCCAAGGTGCTCGAGGCGGCGGGAGACTTCACGCCACATCTCCAGATGACGGTCCAGGTCCCCTTCCCGGGAGGCGCCGCTGCGCAGCGAGTCCTCCAGCAGGAGGGAGAACAGCCGGAAGTGCGTCCGGGAGTGCTCCAGGATGCAGCGGAGGAACCCGTGCAGCCGCGCCCGGTAGGGAGACGGCTGGCTGCGCTCCAGCTCCGCGTCGAGCAGGGCCAGCAGCTCGCGCCCGCGCACGTCGCGCAGGGCCTCCAGGAGCTGCTGCCGGTCCTCGAAGTAGTTGTAGAGCGTCCCGACCGAGACCCCGACGCGCGCGGCGATGTCGTCCATGCGCGCGGCGTGCAGGCCCTGCTCGGCGAGCACCTGCTCCGCCGCATCGAGGATGGCGGCCCGGGCCTCCTCCTTCATCCGCATCCGCATCGATTGAGGCTTGCTTCGAGATGTTGAACGCGGATTCATTTGGTTGAATGACGATATGCCTCCATGAATATCCAGGTCAAACTGGAACGAACCGAAGTGACCCCGACGCCTGCCCGCCAGTGCCCCTGGCCTCCATCCACGCCGTCACATCCGCTTGACGGAAAAGCCGCCGTCCCCCAGGAACGAAGGCACTGCCATGGCCACCATCCTGGGACACACGATCGAGCAGCCCAGCCCCTGCAACTACCTGCCCGACCAGCTCTCCTCGTTGGAGCAGGTGGTGATGCAGGACGTCACGTCCGAGGAGTACGAGCGGATGCTCGTGCGCGGGTGGCGCCGCTTCGGCCCGCTGTACTTCCGGCCCGCGTGCCAGAGCTGCAACCAGTGCGTCTCGCTGCGCCTGCCCACGGACACCTTCCGCCCCAACCGCAGCCAGCGCCGGGCCCGCGCCGCGTGCGCCCACTTCCGCGTGGAGGTGGGCCCCCCCCGGGTGGACGCGGCGCGGCTGTCGCTCTACCGCGCCTGGCACGCCGAGCGGGAGCAGTCACGCGAGTGGGACGCCTCGCCGCTGGGCATGCGCGACTACTTCCTCCAGTTCGCCTTCCCCCACCCGTCCGCGCGCGAGGTCGCCTACTACGACGACAGCGCCGAGGGCGGCTCCCGGCTGGTGGGCCTGGGCATCTGCGACGAGACGCCCCAGGCCTGGAGCGCCGTCTACTTCTTCTACGACCCGGCCTACGCGCGCTACTCGCCGGGCTCGGCCAACGTGGTGTTCCAGGTGGAGCTCGCGCGGGCGCGGGGCCTTCCCCACGTCTACCTCGGCTACCGCGTCCAGGAGTGCGCGTCCCTGCGTTACAAGGGAACGTTCCGCCCCCATGAGCTGCTCGAGGGCCGCCCCGACCCCGAGGAGTCCCCGCGCTGGCGTCCCGCGGAGCCCTCCAGAGAGCCGGAGCCGTAGGGCCTACCGGGCGGCGCTCTCCGGTCTCAGCGATCGAAGACCCCCGGCCATGGCGCTCCTGGGTGGCCCTTTTTATGCCGGGCCCACGGCAACGTGTGTAGTCTGCGCGGCGCAATGCAGACGCCAGTCGCCAAATCCAAGCCGCTCCCTTCCGCCACGGCCCCGTCCAGGCACGTCTATGACGTGATCGTCCTGGGGAGCCAGCTGGGCGGAGCGCTCGCCGCGGCGTTGCTCGCCAAGCGGGGCTACAGCGTACTCCTGGTGGAGCACGACGGCACGGGGCCGGGCTACGAGCACGACGGCTTTGTGCTGCCCTACGCGCCCTTCGTCGCCCCGGCCCTCAAGACGATGCCCGCGGTGGAGGAGGCCTTCGCCGAGCTGGGCATCACCACGACGATCCAGCGCAACCAGCAGCCCCACGTGCCCGAGCTCCAGCTCGTGCTGCCCCGGCACCGGATGGACCTGCACACCGACGCGGCCCGCCGGCGCGCCGAGCTCACGCGCGAGCTGGGCGCCCCGGGCGAGAGCCTGCTGGCGGACCTCACCGCCACGGGCACGCAGCACGAGCCGTCCGACGCCTTCTTCAAGGAGGGCCCGCCGCTGCCGCCGGACGGCATCCTGGAGCGGTGGAACCTCAACAAGCGCATGCGGCAGCACCCGGGGCTGGAGACCGAGCCGAAGCTGGTGGGAGAGGACGAGACCTCCAAGCTGCTGCGGGGACTGCTGCCCTTCGTCAACCACCTGGATCAGCCCACCTCGGCCCTGGCGCGCACGCGCCCGCTGTCCCAGGCCCTCCAGACGCCCTGGCGCTACCCGGGCGGCCGCGACGGCCTGCGGCAGCTCCTCTTCGAGCGGCTCACCGAGCTGGGGGGTGACCTGCTCAGCCCCGAGAACACGGACACCTACGTGGTGGAGGAGCTGCACTTCGAGGGAGGCCGCTACTCGGCGGTGAAGCTGCTGCGCTCGGACACGCTGTACCGGAGCTCCTGCCTGGTGTCCGCCACGGACGCGGGGGCGCTGCGCCGACTCATCACGGACCGCAAGAAGCACCGCGCCTTGAGCGAGCAGCTGGACCTGTCCACCATCAAGTCCTTCCTCTTCACGGTGAACTGGGTGCTGCCCGAGGCGGTGCTCCCGCGAGGCCTGGGCGAGCTGCTGCTGCTGGACACCCAGGACGTCGAGCTGGGGCCGCTGCTGATCCAGCTCCACCCCGCGCGGACGCCCGATGGCAAGGAGGACCCCTCGCTGCGGGTGGTGTGCGCCGGAGGCTTCGTGGCCTCGAGCGTGAGGGACCTGGGCGAGGGCTACCTCCAGTCGCTGGCCATGCGCATCGACGGTCACCTGGAGGCGCTGATGCCCTTCACGAAGGACAAGCGCCTGCTGCGCTCGGCTCCCTACCTGGACGCCGGGGCGGTGCGCGGCAGCCGGCTCATGCCCCACCCACACTACACCTTCGACTCGGAAGCGGTGCTGGGTGTCACGGGGTTGAAACAGCACACCCCCACGAAGAACGTGCTGCTGGCCGGGCGGGAGGTGCTGCCGGGCCTGGGGCTCGAGGGGGAATTCCTCGCCGGCATGCGGGCGACGCGGTTGGTGCAGGAGATGTTGAAGAAGAAGGCCGTCCTCAAGCGCTGAGGCCGGATCAGACTGGATTTTCAGGTGGTTTCTGGGTAGGTTCCGCCGCTCATTTTGGGCGTGTCGGCATTTCGCCCCTGATTTCAAGGAGTTGCAGTCATGGCCTGGAAGTGTGACGTCTGCGGGAAGAGGCCGCTGGTGGGTAACAACGTCAGCCACGCGAACAACAAGACCAAGAAGCGGACGCTCCCGAATCTCCAGAAGATCCGGGCCTCCGTCGAGGGTCGTACCGAGCGCGTGCTGGCCTGCACCCGCTGCATCAAGGCTGGCAAGGTCACCAAGGCGGCCTGAGAAGGCCGGTGGGCTCGCGGGTGGGAAGGTCGCGCTCGAAATGGAACGCGCTCCCGCCCACCGAGCGGTTGAATCGTCGTTCGGATGACCTGGATCTCGTCTCGACGGAAGAGGTCGTCCACCGTCTCCACCAGGAAGATGTGGTGGCCGTCCGTGCGGTCCGCCCCGCGCTCGCTGAAGTAGCGCGAGCGGCGCGGTCCGTGGCGGAGGCCCTGCGTGCGGGGGGACGGTTGCTCTACGTGGGAGCCGGCACGAGCGGGCGCCTCGGGGTGCTCGACGCGAGTGAGTGCCCTCCAACGTTCGGAGCCTCCCCCAAGCAGGTGCAAGCGGTGATCGCCGGCGGACGCCGGGCGATGACGCACGCGGTGGAAGGCGCCGAGGACGACGCCGAGGCCGGTGCGGCGTCCGTGGCCCGACTGCGTGCGGGGCCCGACGACGTGGTGTGCGGCATCTCCGCCAGCGCGCGAACCCCCTTCGTGCTGGGAGCGCTGGAGGAGGCCCGTCGGCGAGGGGCGCGCACGGCGCTGGTGTGCTGCAACCCGCCCGGCCCCCGACTGAAGGTGGACCATGTGCTGCTGGCCGAGACGGGGCCGGAGCTGGTGGCGGGGAGCACGCGGCTGAAGGCGGGGACGGCGACGAAGCTGATCCTGAACGCCCTGACGACGACGGCCTTCGTGAGCCTGGGGAAGGTGTACCGGGGACGGATGGTGGACGTGCGGCCCACGAACGCGAAGCTGCGGGAGCGGGCGGCGCGAATGGTGGCGGAGCTGACGGACCTGACCCCGGCGGTGGCGAAGCGCCTGCTGGAGGAGGCCGGGGGCGAGGTGAAGATCGCGCTGGCGATGCACTTCACGGGGCTGGGGGTGAAGGAAGCCAAAAGCCGCCTGAAGAACGCCACCCTGAGAACCCTGGTCACCCCCAAGAGAAACAAGCCGTGACTCTTCCCGGCCCCCGCACCTGTCGCGCGGGAGTGTGCAGGGAGGATGTCCCCGTGCTGTATTCGGCCCCCCTCACCTGACTCGGAGCCAGCACGGTGAAATCACTCCCCCTTCTCGCCCTCCTCTTCATCGCGACCGCCTGGACAGCCGGAGGCGCGCATGCGGCGGAGGCCCCCTCTCCCGTCCTCAAGGGCCTGGACGGGCTCTACCCCGAGCTGGATGCCCTCTATCGGGACCTGCACCGGAACCCGGAGCTGTCCCTCCAGGAAGAGAAGACCGCGGCGAAGCTCGCCGAGCGCCTGCGCAAGGCCGGCTTCGAGGTGACCCAGAAGGTCGGCGGTCATGGCGTGGTGGCCGTCCTGCGCAATGGCAAGGGCCCCACCGTCATGCTGCGCACCGACCTGGATGCCCTGCCGGTGGAGGAGAAGACCGGGCTGCCCTACGCCAGCCAGGTGACGGCCAAGGACGACTCCGGCCAGAGCGTCCGGGTGATGCATGCCTGCGGCCATGACGTGCACATGACGACGTGGCTCGGCACCGCCACCCTCCTGGCACGGGCGAAGGAGCGCTGGCGCGGCACGCTGGTGATGGTCGGTCAGCCCGCCGAGGAGAAGGGCAACGGGGCCCGGCGGATGCTCGCGGATGGCCTCTACTCGCGCTTCCCCAAGCCGGACTTCGCCATCGCCCTCCACAACAGCGCCTCCGCGGTCGCGGGCTCCGTCGAGTACGTGTCCGGTTATGCCCTGGCGAACGTGGACTCGCTCGACATCACCCTCTACGGCAAGGGCGGGCACGGTGCCTACCCGCACACCACCGTGGACCCCATCGTCCTCGCGGCCCGCACCATCCTGTCGCTCCAGACCATCGTGAGCCGCGAGAAGTCCCCGCTCGAGCCCGCCGTGCTCACCGTGGGTTCCATCCACGGTGGCACCAAGCACAACATCATCCCCGACGAGGTGAAGCTCCAGCTCACCCTGCGCTCCTACAAGCCCGAGGTCCGCAAGCAGCTGCTCGCGGCCATCGAGCGCGTGGTGAACGCCGAGGCCGTGGCGGCCGGGTCTCCCCGCAAGCCCGACATCTCCCTCACCGAGGGCACCCCCGCCACCTACAACGACCCGGAACTCACCCAGCGGCTGATCGGCGCCGTCTCGCGAACGCTCGGCGCGGAGAACATCCGCGAGGCCCAGCCCGTCATGGGCGGGGAGGACTTCTCCGAGTACGGCCGCGCCGGAGTCCCCGCGGTGATGCTCTGGCTGGGCACCGTCGAGCCCAAGCGCCATGCCGAGGCCAAGGCGGCGGGTGAGACGCTCCCCTCCCTGCACTCGGGGCTCTTCGCCCCGGACCGGGAGCGGACCCTGCGCACCGGCGTCACCACCCTGACCACCTCCGCCCTGGAGTTGCTCGGCAAGCCTTGACCCCCCCAGCGGCGGGCTTCGGGAGCCGACCACCGGCTCCCGGCTCTCAGACCTGGACCTGCGGCACCGTCTCGCCCTGGACGAAGAAGCGGTTGAACGGCGCCAGCAGGTCGCGACGGCGCGCGAGACCGACGGCCACCGAGAGCACCAGCGGGAGGATGGGATTGGCGAGGTGCGCGGTGTCCCCGATCTTCAGGAGCACCAGCAGGGCCCCCACCATGGTGCAGAAAACCAGGCCCGCCCCCAGCGTCGCCGTGCGCGGCACGAACACCAGCAACGCCGCGGTCACCTCGATGGCACCGGTGCAGTACATGAACCACAGCGGCAGGCCCATGGCCGCGAAGTTCTCCGGGTTCGGCGACATCGCCGCCAGCTTGGTGCCTCCCGCCCCCAGGAACATGAGCCCGAGCGCCACCGTCAGAATCCACAGCCCCACCGTCTTCGCCTTCGACATGACTGCCTCCACTGCTTCAGACACGAATCATTCGTGTTGGAATTAAAATACGGGTCCAGAATACTTCGTGCTGGAAGTAAATGCGCGAGAAGAAACTCCGTTGCGGGGCGGGCTCAGTCCCCGCGGGCCAGCGACAGCCCCAGCTTCTTGCAGAGCAGCCCCAGCATCTGCTGCTCCTCGGAGGAGAGCGCGCCCATCAACTCGGTGATGCGGGTGACATGGGCCGGAAACAGCTTCTCGATGACGCGCTGGCCCTCGCTGGAGAGGCTCACCACCATCACCCGGCGGTCCTCCGCGCTGCGCGTCCGCTGAATCCACTCATGGCGCTCCAGCGTGTCCAGCAGCGCCGTCATGTTGGGGTTGCTGCGCAGCAGCTTGCGGCCCAGCTCGACCTGGCTCATGGGCCCCAGGTGCAGCAGGGCCTCCAGCACCGAGAGCTGCGGCAGGGTCAGCTCGTGGCCCACGAGGTGCTTCTGGAGCTGGGTGCTCAGCGTCTCCATCGCCCGGTTCAGCTTGATGAAGGTGTCGAGCGCCCGCACCTCCCGCGCGCTGCCCTTGTAGTGGGTCGGCATTCTTCAGGCCCCAAAGGTTCGTACCTGGAGTGACCGCTCCCCTGCCCGGTCACTCCCACGGCTCGTCAGAAGGACTGTAACCCCCTGTCGCGGGCTTCACCAAAGGCACGGCGGTACCATCCCCTCCGTCATGCGGCGCTTCACGCTTCTCGCTCTCACCCTGCTTCTCCCCACCCTGGCGTCCGCGACGGACGTGAGGGGGACGTTGTCCTCCTCGACCGTCTGGACGAGGCGCGGCAGTCCCTATGTCCTCAAGGGCGACGTCACCGTGGCCTGGGGCACCCGGCTCACGATCGAGCCCGGCGTCCAGGTCATCGCCGCCTCCCAGGACGCGCTGCGGGCCGGGGTGGATCCCCAGCGCGTGGAGCTGATCATCGATGGGACCCTGGTGGTGAAGGGCACCGAGCAGCGCCCGGTGGAGTTCACCTCCCAGGGGGAGCGCGGCTCCTGGTACGGCCTCCGGGTACGTGGCGGCCGCGGCACGGTGATCGACGGAGCCATCCTCACCCAGGCCTCGCAGGGCATCTCGCTGGACATGAGCGCGGTGGTGCGGAACACCTCGGTGAGCGCCCTCGCCAAGGACTGCCTCCGCGTGAGCTGGGGCACGGCCACGCTCGAGGACAATCGGCTGAGTGGCTGTGGCCTCCACCCGTCGCCCTCCTCCAGCCATCCTTCCCGGGTTTCTGGCGTGGACAGCGTCACGCGTCCGGACGGCTCGACCTCCGAGCGGATCGTCCTGAGCGAAGCCAAGGTGCGCGGCAGAGCCGTCTTCGCCACCCGGAGCATCCATCGCTCCGTGGTCGCCGTCACCCGCGTCACCTGGCGCCCCCTTCGACATCCCGAGCTCGTCGCCGCCGCTGGTGGCGGTACGCGCTCCCCCCTCCCGCCGCCCGAGGACATCCAGAGTCCTCGCCCGCCGGGCGATCGGCCTCCCCTGATGGCTTCGGGGCTCCCCTCACATCCAGCCCTCGCGGCCATTCCCCTGTCGCACCTCGCGGAAGCCGCCCCCGGGAGGCTCCTCCCAGGAGTCCAACAAGAACCTCCAACCCTCCGTGACCGCGCCAGGCCCGTGCCCATCGATGGCTGCCTTCGCGAACCACGTGAGTGTGGATGGAC
This sequence comes from Archangium sp., assembly GCF_036389735.1. Lineage (GTDB taxonomy): Bacteria > Myxococcota > Myxococcia > Myxococcales > Myxococcaceae > Archangium. The sequence continues at coordinate 13,214 of NZ_DASVWK010000307.1, forward strand.
CGGGGCTGGCTGAGGCGCCCCGCTGCCCCGGCAACGGTTGAGAATGGGATGACTCCCGGCCCTCCCTTCAACACATGGGGCGGCATCCGTGGGTCCCTGCCCTTACACTTGTGACCATGGACTCACCTCCACCCTCCCCGCCCCCGCGCCTGTGCGTCGGACTGCTGTCGGGCACCAGTGTGGACGCGGTGGAGGCGGTGCTGTGCCGCATCGAGGGCACCGGCCCCGAGGTCCGCATCTCTCTCCTGGCCCACGTCTCCCAGCCCTTCACCCCCGAGTTCACCCGGCGGGTGCTCGCCGCCAATGACGCCCGGGCCCTGTGCGAGCTCAACTTCGCCCTGGGTGAACGCTTCGCCGAGGCCGCCCTCGAGGTCATCTCCCGCGCCGGCCACCGGCCCGAGGACGTGGACGTCATCGGCTCGCACGGGCAGACGGTGGCCCACCTGCCGGCGAGCCTCTCGGAGACGCCCTCCACGCTCCAGCTCGGCGAGCCCTCCGTCATCGCCGAGCGCACCGGCATCCCCGTGGTGAGTGATTTCCGCACCCGGGACGTGGCCGCGGGAGGCCAGGGCGCCCCGCTGGTGCCCTACCTGGACTGGGCCCTCTTCCGGAAGCCGGGTGTGGCCCGGGCGCTCCAGAACCTCGGCGGCATTGGCAACGTGAGCGTGGTGAGCGACCGGCTGGAGGACACCGTCGCCTTCGACACCGGGCCCGGCAACATGGTGATGGATGGGTTGGCCCGGCTGCTCTCCCAGGGCCAGCTCCAGTGCGACCTGGATGGGCGCCTCTCCCGCCAGGGCCACGTCATCCCGGAGCTCCTGGAGGAGCTGCTCGCCCACCCCTTCCTGACCCTCCCCCCACCCCGCAGCGCTGGCCGCGAGGGCTTCGGCGACGCCCTGGTGGCCCGGCTGTGGGAGCGCCACGGCGGCTCGCGCCCCTACGATTTGATGACCACGGCGGTGGCCTTCACGGTGGAGGCCACCGCCCGTGCCTACGAGACCTGGCTCCTGCCCCGCTTCGCCCTGGAGGCGGTGTACGTGTCCGGCGGCGGCACCCGCAACCCGGTGCTCATGGAGCGCCTCACGGCCAGGCTCGCCCCCCTCCCCGTCCGTTCCCTGGACGTGCTGGGCCTGCCCGAGGGCGCCAAGGAGGCCGTGTGCTTCGCGCTCCTGGCCAACGAGCACCTCTCGGGTACCCCCGCGAATGTACCGTCGGCTACTGGCGCCAGAAGGCGAGTCGTTCTAGGTAAGCTGACACCGTGAGCAGCGTAAATCTGGTAGCCCGCGAAGTGGCGGTGAAGATCGTCTTCTACGGGCCGGGCCTGTCCGGCAAGACGACGTCCCTGCGCAAAGTCTATGAGACCGTGCGTCCCGCGCACCGGGGCGAGATGATGTCCATCGCCACCGAGGGGGACCGCACCCTCTTCTTCGACTTCCTCCCCGTCAAGGTCGAGCGGGTGAACGACTGCACCGTACGGCTCGCGCTGTACACGGTGCCCGGTCAGGTCTTCTACAACGCCACCCGCAAGCTGGTGCTCCAGGGCGCCGATGGCGTGGTGTTCGTCGCCGACTCGCAGCCGGAGATGA
>NZ_DASVWK010000308.1:0-7072 GCF_036389735.1 Archangium sp.
GGAGGAGCGGAACGAGCGCCACCCGCTCATCGTGGCCGGTGGGCCGCTCACCTTCTCCAATCCGGACCCGCTCGAGCCCTTCGTCGATGTGCTGGTGCAGGGAGAAGCCGAGGATCTCATTCACCTCCTCCTGGAGGCCGCGGCCACCCTGGACAAGGACGCCCTCCTGTCACACCTCGCCCGCATCCCGGGCTTCCGGGTGCCCGGAAGGGGAGGGCAGCGCTACCACGTCGCCAAGGCCACCGATTCCAGGCTGCCCGCTCGCTCGGCCATCATCACCCCGCATACGGAGCTGCGCTCGATGTTCCTCATCGAGCCCGAGCGTGGCTGCTCGCGCGGGTGCCACTACTGCGTCATGCGGCGCACCACCAATGGCGGCATGCGCACCGTGTCTCCCGAGCGGGTGCTGTCGCTCATCCCCGAGCATGCGAAGCGCGTGGGCCTCGTGGGCGCGGCCGTGACCGACCACCCGCGCATCGTCGAGCTGCTGCGCACCCTCGTAGACTCCGGCCGCGAGGTGGGCGTGTCCTCGCTGCGCGCGGACCGGCTCACCCAGGAACTGGTGGATCAGCTCCGGCGCGGGGGCGCCACCAACCTCACCGTGGCCGCGGATGGGGCCTCGCAGCGCATGCGGGACCTCGTGGACCGCAAGCACTCGGAGGAGCAGATCATCCGCGCGGCGAACTTCGCCAAGACGGCGGGGATGAAGCAGCTCAAGGTGTACAACGTCGTCGGCCTCCCCCTGGAGGAGGACGCCGACATCGACGAGCTGGCCCGCTTCACCACGGAGCTGTCGAAGATCCTCCCGGTGGCCCTTGGCGTCGCGCCCTTCGTGGCCAAGCGAAACACCCCCCTGGATGGGGCGCCCTTCGCCGGCATCCGCGAGGTGGAGAACCGGCTGGAGCGGCTGCGCAAGGGTCTCAAGGGACGCGCCGAGGTCCGTCCCACCTCGGCCCGCTGGGCCTGGGTGGAGTACATGATGGCTCAGTGCGGCCCCGAGGTGGGTCTCGCCGTGATGGACGCCTGGAAGGCCGGGGGCAGCTTCGCCGCCTTCAAGCGCGCCTTCCAGGAGCACGACTGCCAGCCCTACCTCGCCCGGCGCGTGGAGGATGGGCGGCGCAACCCCACCCTGTGGCCCATCGTGCCCCACGCGGCTCCGCCGCCTTCCGTCTGACATCCGGGCTTCCAACCCCTGCCCCGGTCGGCCGCTGTCTGCTAGAAGGCCGCACGCGCCGTTTCCAGGCGCCAGGAGGCAGCGGTGAGCTCGGATCGCGTGGACAAGGCGTGGCAGCGCAAGGGTCTGAAGGACTACTCGACGGAGGCCATCATCGGGACGCTCGGGCACTACGGCGTCCAGGTGAGCGAGGCGGACTTCCGCCAGCTCGCCGAGAAGAAGTACCCCTCCGGCATCGCCGAGGGCTGGTTGCCCCAGTGGAAGGGCACCGGTCAGTTCGCCCCCTTCCCCTTCGCGGCCGCCGGGGAGCTGTGGCGGCGCTGGCTGACGGATCGGGTCGCCCCGTACGATCTCTCCGAGGGCCTCGCCCAGCTCATGGGCGCGCTCGGGCAGCTCCTCCAGGGCTCGCAGGAGGCCCCCGTGGGTCCCGCCTTCCAGCGCATCAACGAGCTGCGCCAGCGCGTCCCCGTCAATGACAAGGGCGAGCCCGATCTCAACTTCATGCAGGAAGCCCTGCGCGTGTTCGACGAGCGCTCCGCCCGCGCCTTCGACGACCTGGCCGAGATGCTCGCCAAGGCGGGCCACATCGACGACGCCGAGGCCTTCGCCGACCTGGAGGAGTTCCTCCTGCCGGACCGTCGGGGCGTCGCCAAGCCCATCATCCGCGCCACCAAGGGCGAGCGGGACCCGGCCCTCGAGGATCTCCAGAAGGTGGCCACGGATGCTTCGCGCGCGCCCATCTCGCGCGTGCTCGCCGTGGACGGCCTGCTGCACCTGGGCGCCAACGACAAGGTCATCGCCGTGGGCCGCCCCCTCCTGGAGGAGGCCGAGCGCACCCAGGACTGGCACCTCGCGCTGGACCTGGTCGCCCGTCTGGAGCACTCCTACAAGCAGCTGGGCGAGCGCGGCTCGCTCGCGGCCCTCGCCAAGGACCGCGCCCGCATCGAGGCCGCTCACGACGCGGCCCACCCGGGCCACCGGCGTCACCAGCACCAGCACGGCTGACCCGGGGTGCTCCCTCTCCCTCCTCTCATGAGGGGGGGAGGGGGCTCAGTAGGGCACGTCGTCCTCGGGGGGCGCCTGTCCAGGGGACTGCTCCGGCGGCGGTTGTCCGGCCGCCTGGGGCTCCTCGGTCGTATGTCCGCCCCGGCGGGGCAGGGGAATGTACTTCACCTCCGCCACCGCCTCCTGCACGTCCTTTACCGGCACCACCGCCCCCACCGTCGTGTAGCGGATGGCCCCCGTCTGCGTGAACGTGTGCCGCAGCTCGTAGGACTTCGCCCTCGGCAGGAACCACTCGCGCACCGCCTTCAGCGGCAGCACGTGCAGCTCCCCCTGCGCCAGGAACACGTACACCAGCAGATCCGCGCCGCTGTAGAGGAAGCAGCCCGGGGTGTCCCGCTCCAGGTTCGACACCAGCTCGAAGAAGTAGCGCCTGCGCCGGGGCTGCCGGTCTCCCTTCACCTCGATGCCGCGCACCTCTCCCGAGGGCAGCTCCCAGAGGAGATCCACCCCACGGTGCTGGAAGCGCGGGTCGTCCTGTACGTCATGGACGCGCGAGGTGGGCTCGGTGGCCAACAACCAGTTCCGGGCGTATTGCACGGCCCGGTCGGCCGCGCCCATCACGCCCCTCATGCTGAAGCTGCGTGCCATCGCTCAGCGACGCAGCTCGACGCCCGTGGCCACCAGCTGCACCTCACGCGGCTTGCCGTCGCTGCCTCGCGGAACGATGGCCCCCTCGGCCTCGTAGTGCTTCGCCATGCCGTCGCTCAGCTCCGACACCTTCACCACGCCCTCCACCCGCGCCGACGCGCCCGCCGAGTCCAGCGGCACGAAGAAGCCGTAGTCCTTGAACGTCACCCGCACCCCGGCCCCCTTCGCGCTCTCGGCGAGCTCCATCCAGCACCCCTTCTTCTCGCAGGCCTTGCGTACCTGGCCCTCCACGCGCACCGTCTTGCCCTCGTGGGCCTGCGGCTTCGCCAGCAGCTCGGCCAGCGTCACGGCCGGAGCCCCCTTCAGCGCTTCCCCGCGCGTCAGCGTCCAGCCCGAGGCGGGCTTCGCATCGGCCGGCGGCGGCGGGTGGCCACAGTCCTCTTGTACCTTGCCCGGCTTCGCGGCGGCTTCGGTGGGCGGAGCGGCGGGTTTCTTCGCTGCCGGGGCCGGAGCCTCGGCCAGCGCCACGAGGGGGAGGGCGAACAGCATCACCAGGGCGGAGCGGAAGGTCTTCATCCCTCACCGATAGCCCGAAGCCTTTGTCCGGGCAAGGCGCCCGCCATCCCGGTTACACTACCCAACGTGAAGGTCACCGTCCCCAAGCCCAACCGCACCCTCGGTTTCACCGATGCGCTCGGCCTCGTGGGCCTCGTCGGGCTGCTCGTCGCCCGCTACATCCCCGTGGCCCGGCTCATTCCCTTCTGGGGCTGTGCCCTGCGGGAGACCACGGGCTGGCCCTGTCTGGGCTGCGGACTGACGCGGGTGGCGGACCGGGTGGCCCACTTCAACCTCGCCGGGGCCTGGGACGCCAACCCGCTCGGCACGGTGGCGGCCTGCTTCTTCGCCCTCATGGTCGTGGTGACGGTGCTGCACCTCGTCTTCGCCATGCCCATCCCCGAGGTGGACCTCTCTCCCCGCGAATGGCATCGGGTCCGCATCGCCATGGCCCTTCTCGTGGCGGTCAACTACGCCTGGGTCATCGTCAAGACGAAGTTCCCCTACCTGCTTACCTAGGCCCTCCGTGCTCGCCGCCGCCCTCCTCCTGCTCGGCTACCTGGCGGGCTCCATCCCCTTCGGGGTGCTGCTCACCCGCTGGTTCCGCGGCGTGGACGTCCGGCAGAGCGGCAGCGGCAACATCGGCGCCACCAATGTCACCCGCGTGGCCGGCAAGAAGCTCGGCGCCGTGGTGCTGCTGCTGGATGCCCTCAAGGGCGCCCTCGCCGTGGTCCTCGCGCTGTGGCTCCTGCCCGGTCGCCCCCTGGTTCATTCGGCGGTGGGGCTCGCGGCCTTCCTCGGACACGTCTACCCCGTCTGGCTCAAGCTCAACGGCGGCAAGGGCGTGGCCACCGCGCTCGGGGTCCTCGCCGTGCTCGTGCCGCTGGCGGCCATCGCCGGGGCCCTCGTCTTCGCCGGTCTCGTGGCCGCCTGGCGCGTCAGCTCCATCGGCTCGCTCGCGGGCGGGGTGACGGCCGTCCTCACCGCCGCCCTCACCGCCCGCGCCCCCGAGTACGCGTGGCTCTCAGCCCTGCTCTTCGCCTTCATTCTCTGGACGCACCGGAGCAACATCCAGCGCCTCCTCCGGCACACCGAGCGGCGCTTCTGAGTCCCTCGGGCTGAACGGAGACGGGTAGCCGAGCAGCGTGCAGGCGATGGGGCCGTTCCACAGGTCGCGCCGGCCCCGGGGTCGCGCATGGAAGGCGCTCTCGAAGGCCGGGTTGCCCGAGAGCACGAACACGCGCCAGCCCGGCACCCTCAGGGTGTCGCCCAGCTTGAAGTAGAAGCTCTTCATCCCCTTCTGGCCGCCCGAGCCCAGTCGGTCTCCGTAGGGCGGATTCGTGAGGATGAGGCCCCCCGAGGCGGGCAGGGGAGGGAGCTTCGTCGCGTCGCCCTCCTCGAGGTGGATCTCCTCGGCCAGCTTCGCCGCCTTCACGTTGCGCCGCGCCGCCTCCAGGGCCTCCGGGTCCTTGTCGAAGCCGAGGATGGGGACTTCCACCTTGCGCTCGTTCCGGCGGGCATCCGCGCGCAGGTCCGCGAGCAACTCCCGCGCCCGCGCGCCCAGGTGCGGCCACTGCTCCACCGCGAAGTCGCGCGCGATGCCCGGGGCTCGCCGGCGGGCGATGAGGCCCCCCTCGATGAGGATGGTCCCCGAGCCGCACATCGGGTCCACCAGCGCCTCCTCGCCCGTGTAGCCCGAGGCGCGCAGCAGGGCCGCCGCCAGCGTCTCCTTCAGCGGGGCCGGAGTCGGGCGCACCCGGTAGCCCCGACGGTTCAGGGGGTCGCCGCATAGATCCAGCGAGAGGGACAGTCGCTCGCGCACCAGGTGGGCCACCACGCTCACGTCTGGCTGCCTCGTGTCCACGTCCGGCCGCGCCTTCAGCTTCTCGCGCATCCGGTCCACGATGGCGTCCTTCACCTTCAGCGCCACGAAGCCCGTGTGGCTGTGCTCGCTGTCCTTGAGCGTGGCCTCCACCGCGAAGGTCGTCTCCGGCGTGAGGTGCTCCTCCCACGGCACGGTGGCCACGGCGTCGTACAGGCCCTGGGCACCGCGGGCCTCGAACTCGCCCAGCGGGTAGAGCACGCGCATCGCGATGCGCGACCAGAGGCACACCATCAACGCCTCGTCGAGCGAGGCCATGAAGCGCACCCCGCCCCGGTCCTGGCGGATCCGGCGCGCGCCGAGTTCCTTCAACTCCTCGGCCAGGAGGTCCTCGGTACCGCGGGCGGTGGTGGCGAAGAGGGCGAGACGTTCAGCCATAGGGGGGCTCGCTCTATACGGCGGGAGGCCCGGTGGGAACCGGGAAAGCCGCTGTGGCCCTCAGAAGGTGCTCACTGCGCCACCACCTCGTACATGCTGAAGGTGGCGTCCTGCCGCTCGCTGGCCGCCTTGGTCGTCTTGAAGTCCTCCGACTGGAAGTACGCCCGCAGGCTCTCCCGGTCCCTCCAACGCGTCACCAGCAGGAACTCGGGCTCCGGTTCGAAGGAGCGCAGCACCTCCAGCCCCAGGAAGCCCTCGTACTGGTCCACCTTGCGCGAGCGCTCCCGGAAGGAGGCTTCCAGGTGCTCCGCGTGCTCGGGCGAGGTTCGGAACCGGTTGATGGTGACGATCATCGTTGGAGAAACCCGTGGGGGCGGTGGGTTATGCGGCTCCCATCTCGCCCACCGCGCGGATGAGCACCTCGCGGGGTTTGGCCCCGTCCGCCGGGCCCACCACGCCGTCCCGCTCCATCCGCTCGATCATTCGCGCCGCCCGGTTGTAGCCGATGCGCATCTTGCGCTGGAGCATCGAGATGGACACCGCCCTCATCTCGCTCACCGTCGCCAGGGCCTGGTCGTACAGCTCGTCGGACAGCTCGTCCTCCTCGCCGCCACCGCCCTCGCCCTCCTCCTCGCGCGGCTTGAGGATGGACTCGTCGTAGACCGGCTTGCCCTGCGACTTGAGGTGGTCCACCGCCTTCTTGATCTCGTTCTCCGAGACGTAGGCGCCGTGCACACGCTGAAGGTGCGCGCTCGTGGGCGGCATGATGAGCATGTCGCCCATGCCCAGCAGGGCCTCGGCGCCCACCGTGCCGAGAATCGTCATCGAGTCCGGCTTCGAGCGCAGCATGAAGCTGATGCGCGTGGGGAAGTTGGCCTTGATGATGCCCGTGACGACGTCCGTGGACGGGCGCTGCGTGGCCACCATCAGGTGGATACCGGCGGCGCGGGCCATCTGCGCCAGGCGCGCCACGTACGTCTCCACCTCGCGGCTGGCCACCATCATCAGGTCCGCCAGCTCGTCGATGATGACGACGATGTAGGGCAGCTTCGTCCACGCCTCCTTCTTCTCCTTCTCCTCCCGGGGCGACTCGCCAGCGGCCTCGAGCGCGGCGTCCACCGCGTCGGACATCTCATCGTCCTCGTCACCCGCGACCTCGGCGGTCATGGGCGACTCCTCGGACTCGAAGCTCACGGCCTCGCGCGCGTCCTCCAGGTCCTCTCGGGGCGCGGCGACCCCGGGGCCCGCGTTGGCGCTGGCGGAGTGGGACTCCTCGATGATGGCGTCCTCGGGCGTGGCCACGTCCACCACGACCACCTTCTTGGGCTTCTTGGGCGCGGCCTTCTTCGCGGACTCCCCGGCGGGCTTCGCGTTGGACTTCTCCGCGTCCTGCGTCTCCACGAACTTGTTGAAGCCGGCGATGTTGCGCA
>NZ_DASVWK010000309.1:0-4349 GCF_036389735.1 Archangium sp.
ATGCGCATCCGCATCGTGCCCCTGGATGGCCGCCCGTTCCTGATGGCCTTCCAGAGCCTCGACACGCTGGACCCGGCCTCCGGCGTGCCCCTGATGGCGGACGTGGAGTCCTTCCAGGTGGCCTACGTGATGAACCGGCCGCCTCCCACCGGCATCAACTCGAGCCTCACCCCGGTGGACTCCAGCTCACCCGTGGCCAACTGGGTGCTGGGGGACGTGGGCAGCGCGGACGTGGATCGCTTCCCGGATCCGGCCACCTTGCCGCAACCGCTCTACCGGCTGCCGTACGAGGACCGCGCCCGCTACAACCGGCACCCGGCCAACATCCGCGCGGTGCGCGTGAGCATCGGCGTGCGTTCCACCAGCCCCGAGCCCAACGGTCGCCGCGCCTTCGCGCGCGTGGACCTGGAGGACTCCGCCGAGGCCAGTCCCGCGGACGGCTACTACCGGACCAACATGTCCACCACGGTGCGCGTGCCGAACCTCCTGTCGCGCTCCGCTTTCAACCCGCCGGTGGGTGACCCCACCTCCGGCCTCAACGTGTGGGGAGGATGACCACCATGCACCTCAAGACGAGGACCCCGCGCGGCAACGCCCTGATGATGACGCTCATCGCCATCTCGGTGCTGATGCTGCTGGTGGGGGGCGCCATCCAGTTCACCAACCACAACCGCGAGGCGACAGCCGAGAAGCTGCGCGGGGATCGTGTCAGCGCGTGCGCGGATGCGGCCCGCCGCCATCTGCTCTCGCGCCTGAAGCTGTTCCGCGCGACCAACCTCCAGATCTTCGATACGAAGCTCATCGATGATCCGGATCCGGAGTCGCGCTCGAAGATGATGACGGGTCACTACAACGAGGACGCCTCGGCCACGGTGGTGTCCGTCAACCCGGTGCTCATGGGGGCGGGCGGTCGCCAGTCGCGTGACGTCGCCAACGTCGCCGCCGCGGGCGGGGGCACGCTGGGTGGGCAGTACTATCGCGTGGTGGTCAAGTGCCAGGAGTCGACGTCGGGCCGTGAGTCCGAGGTCGAGTTCCTCTTCCGTTACGGTCTGTGAGGATAGGCGCCATGTTCCGCAAGCTGACCCTCAGCCTCGTTGCTCTCTTCGTGGTGCTGCTCCGGGCGGACACCGCGGTCGCCATCGACGAGGCGGCCTGCTGTCTGCCGACCACGTCGCGTCTGGACGCGTTGATGAACCCGACCAAGGGCGGCGACGAGAAGTTCTTCTCGCGCCCGGGCGGGCCTCCCAACATCCTCTTCGTCATCGATACCTCCAGTTCGATGCACGCGTGGCCAAAGGCGTGGCCCTCCACCCGGGGCTGCTCGAACTCCTTCCTCAACGGGCTGGGGTACGACAAGAACGAGACGTATGACCGCCTGTGGACGGGCATCAGCACCCAGTCCAACGACTGGTGGGCCAACGCCAAATACTATGACGCTCCCACCAAGGGATATGGCGTCCTCTTCGGCGTGGCTCCGTTCCTGGGCAAGGACTCCAAGGGCAATGATTGGAAGGCCCCGTGGACGACCCCGGCGGAGGCCTGCACCACCATTCCGGGCATTGGCACGGACCTGGGCACCTGCCAGACGTGCCTCGATACCCAGGGCTACTACATCCACGACGCCAACAACCGGCGGGTGAAGGGCAACTTCCTCAACTTCTACGCGCCGCGCGACTCGGGCGCCGTCAAGGTGCTGGCGGACGTGGTGCGCGACCTGCGCGAGGTGCGCTTCGGCGTGATGGGCTTCCAGACCCGTGACTCGAAGACGTGCTGGGGAACGAAGGGCACTTCCAAGACCCAGTGCCTCTGCATCCAGCAGCCCATGGGCCCCACGTGCGCCAAGTCCTACCCGTTGGACAACAGCTCCGTGGAGAACAACCGCAACTCGGTGCTCAACTCGCTCACCAACGTCAACGCGAACAACAACATCGGCCTGGGCTGGGACGGCTGCAACACCCCGCTCGCGGACGCGCTCTACGCCTCCGGCTACTACTTCCAGTCGAAGAGCGGCACCACGCCCTACACCACCTACCTGGGCACCCTGAACAACCGACAGACGAGCACCAACTTCAACGTGTCCGATTCCGTCTGCTTCGAGTGCGGCTTCAACGCCGTCATCCTGCTGACGGACGGCGAGCCCTCCGAGGAGGGCGACGTGATTCCAATGCCACCGGCCATCGCGAACGACACGACGCCGTGCGAGGGGTGCTCCGACAGCGACCTGCACAAGGTGGCCAAGCTCCTGTGGAACAAGGACCTGCGCTTCGACATGGCGGGCCAGCAGCGCGTGGCCACGTACACCATCGGCTTCTCCGAGGCGGTGACCCAGAGCAAGCTCCTCCAGGAGACGGCGCGGCTGGGCGGCGGCCGGTTCTTCCCCGCCAGCAGCACCAGCGAGCTCAAGCGCGCCATCCTCGCCATCCTGGATGACATCAACTCGCGCAACACGGCGTTCTCCTCGGCGGCCGTCAGCACCCTTCAGACGCAGGGCTCGGCCCTGACGGCGGTCATCCCGCGCATGATGCCCGTCAAGGGCAAGTCGTGGTCGGGCAAGCTCTACCGCTACGAGCAGTACAACGAGTTCGTCGAGGACGCGGACAGGAACGGCGACGGTGACCGCAACGACGTCTTCCTGCTGGATGAGGCGAAGGACATCGTCGCGGAGGACAGCTCGAGCGAGTACCGCAAGGTGGTGTCCACGAACGGGGGCCCCAACGGCACGCCCGTCTTCGGCGACAAGGCCGACTATTACTGGGAGGCGGACGAGGAGCTGGTGGACAAGATCGGGTACGCCAACCGGTCGATCTGGACGGTGACGGACAACGGGAAGAAGGACGGCGGTGGAGTCAAGGACGGCGTGCTGAACGAGAAGGACGATCTCGTCTCCTTCGAACTCAAGAACATCGCCGAGCTGCGCCAGTACATGGCCGTGACGGGGGCGCCGCTGTGCCCTTCCGGGTTGCTCACGACCTTCAAGCCGGGCCTCATCCTGGACAAGATGAACGTGTCCCTTGAGGTCGCGACGCAGTTGATGCGCGATGAGAAACTGCCGGGCCTGCTCACGGTTCCGGTGACCCAGGAGGGCTATGACCTGCTGTGCACCGCGCTGGTCATCCAGTACGTGCGCGGGCAGGACCTGTTCGACGAGGACGGGGACAACAAGCGCGCGGAGACCCGGCCGTCCGTCCTGGGCGACATCTTCCACTCATCGCCCGTCATGGTGGATCCGCCGGTGGACAAGTTCCTGTGCGACCTGGGCATCAGCAACCAGTGCGTGCGCACGCTCTATGACACGACGGGCACGCCCGGCGTGGACTCCACCAGGATGCTGCGGAGCGATCATCTGCCCACCTCGTGCGCCATCCCCGAGAGGCTGGATCGCGATGCCTACGAGATCTACCAGTACATCAACCGCAGGCGCGAGCGGCTCATCCTGGTGGGGGCCAACGACGGCATGCTGCACGCCTTCAGTGATGGGGTAGGCGAGGAGAACGCCCAGACGTGCGACATCACGTACCCGAGCGCCCCGAAGGATGGCCAGGGCGGTTGGGAGCGCTGGGCCTTCATCCCAGCGGACCTGCTGCCGCGGCTCCAGGAAATGCTGGAGGGCCACGCCTATTACGTCGATGGCGACATCATGGTCCGCGACATCTGGGCGGACATGGGCACGATGGACGGCCAGAAGTCCTGGGACGAGTACCGCACGGTGGCCGTGGTGGCCGAGGGCCGCGGCGGCACGCACTACTTCGCCCTGGAGCTGCTCTGGACGACGGAAAATGGCACGGTGACCAAGGCGCAGCCGAAGCCGGCCTTCCGCTGGATGTTCCCGCAGCCGTGCACGGAAGAGGCACTGCGCTTCGGCAAGACGCTCTTCAGCCTCAGCCCCAAGCCGCCGCCCATCGGCCCCGTGCTGCTGCAGTCGGCCAAAGGCCAGCTGCGCCACGGCAAGGACGGTCCGCCGAGCTCCGAGCGCTGGGTGGCGATGCTGTCCGGAGGCTGGTCGCCCGGCCAGGAGAAGGGCCGCGGCATCTACATGGTGGACGTGTGGAATGGCCGGGTGAACGAGCGCCAGGACAACCTGCTGTGGAAGTGGGAGTACTCGGAGACCGCCTCGGGCGATCTGGACGAGCCGCGCAAGGCCATGACGTACGGCTTCGTGGCGCCGGTGGCCCTGGCGGACTACGGCTCCAATGCGAAGCCGGCCGTCGACGGCTTCTTCGACACCGCGGTGGTGGGCGACTTGGGTGGCCAGCTCTGGACGATGCGGTTCTTCCAGCCAGGCGAGCTCGACAACTCCACGAAGCTCATCAAGAACTGGAGTGGCGGACGCTCCGTCTCGATGGACCGGG
>NZ_DASVWK010000310.1:0-9263 GCF_036389735.1 Archangium sp.
CGTGCCGCCACCGGCCCCCCGGGAGCGCATCTCCCTCGCGCCGGAGCCGGGCCTGGAGTCGGCCAGCGTGTACGCGGTGGGCTTCCTGGAGCCCGGTGCCGTCGCCACCCGGCCGGTGTCCCTCCCCAGGGCCGAGTTCCAGCAGGCCGTCCAGCGGCTCTCGCGCGATGTGCGGCTGGGGCGCGGCAGTCCCAAGGAGGCCGCCCGTGAGCTGCTGCGCCTGCTGCCATCGCCCCCTGGGACCGAGACAGTGGAGGGCAAGGGGGACTGGAGGCTGGAGACGTATCGGGGCCACGCCTACTCCCTGGTGCCCGAGAAGCAGGAGGGCCCGATTCACCTCATCCCCGAAGCCGATGAAAAGCTGAAGGCCAGGTACCTCACGTGGTGCGAGGGCCAGGGCGGAGGTGACTGCCTGGGCCTGCTGGACGATGGGCCCTCCCTGCGCACCGATGACCGGCGCACGCTGGCCCTGGCCCTGGCCTTCGGCTCGGTGCTGGAGGAGACGCATCAGGCCCTGGCTCGCGAGCTGCTGGACGTGAGGGCGCTGGTGAGCATGGTCGTCTGGACGGTGGCCCTGTACTGCATGTTGTGGCTGGTGCCCGAGCCGACGACCAAGGCCGTGGCCGCGAGCCTGACGCTCATTCTCATCGGCTACCTGGGCCTCAAGACGGTGTACGGGCTGATGGACGGGTGGGCCCGCATGGCCGACACGGCGCACCACGCCACCTCCTTCGAGGAGCTGCGCGCGGCGGGTGGGGAATTCGGCAAGGTGCTGGGCGAGGACGCGGCGAGGGCCATGATTCTCGCGGTGGCCACCCTCAGCGGACACACGCTGGGGCAGGTGGCCTCGCGGGTGAAGTCGCTGCCGGGCTACAGCCTCGCGGGAGCGCAGTGGGAGGCGCAGGGCGGCGCCGCGGCCCTGGCGCCTGAGATGGCGGCGGAGATGGCACTGGCGCACGAGGGGGCCCTGGCCCGGGCGGTGGCGGCGGTGGACACGGTGGCCACGTCGCCGCAGGGCCCCCTGGCCGTGGTGATGCTCAAGAAGGGCTCGGGCAGTGGGGTAACTGCGCCTGGGGAGCGCGGCTCCACCACGGTCATACGGCACCGGGGCGGCAATCGGCAGGTAGAACTCGGCAATGGGCAACGCTGGCACCTGCCACGTGGCAAGTCGGTGGGAGACATTCCCGCCGAGGACAAGGTGGGCGACCTACTCCAGGAGGTTGTCACCAAGGCCGCGAAGGAGTGGGGGCCAGAGGCGCTCACACGCAACGAAGAAAACGCCATCAAGGAGGCTCTGAGGAAGGGAGAATACTGGTTGGCGCGGTTGTTGGAACGTGAGGCCCGGGGGCGCTTCGTGCATGAAAAGGTGAAAAAACAGTTCCAACACCTCTATCGCTTCAAGCACCAGGGGGTCGACGTGGTTGACCTCAAAACGGGCTGCAAGTACGAGATTCTCTCCGGGACGGCGTCGAACCTGGCACGCCACGGCAGGCGCATGGCGGGCGAGTTCTTCCGGATGCTCACCTTCTGAGAGGGGCGGCCATGGACTGGCTCGGCAACATCATCATCAATGACAAGGAGATGGAAAACGAGCGGCTGGAGCTGACGGACAAGGACGCGCACTATTTCCTCGGTCCCAACCTGACACTGCGCAACTGCATCGTCGTCCTGAAGGTTCCCGCCAGTCGCCTGCTCATCAACCAGGCCCGGTTCATCAACTGCACCTTCGAGGTGAAGCAGGAGTTGAAGAACCACCAGCAATGGATAGGTGCCTCCCTTGAGGGCTGTCGGTTCAAGGGGCGGCTGTCGGGGTGCGACTTCGGGAACTGGCCCAGCTACCCCGGGGGGGCGTGGGAGCATGCTGCCATTGAGGACTGCGACTTCACCGAAGCCCGGCTGGACGGGTGTCGCTTCATGGGTTGTGACCCCGCCAGCCTGCGCTTTCCCAAGTGGCCCTGTTTCACCTTCCTGGACCCCATCCGCCGGGCCTCCGAGCTACACAGCGCCAGGTGGCCGGCTCTGTTTGATGAAATGGTCATCAAGGATCTACACACCCAACCAGCCCCCACCAAGGCCTTGGCGTTGTTCGCTCCGGCTGAAGCGAAGCGGTTCGACACCACCCCGGAAGCCCTCAAGGCCGTCATCGAGAAGCTCGACTGCATCGTCTACTGACGCTCGCGACTCACTCTCTTCCCGCGTCCCTCACAGCCACCCGTGCTCCTTGTACCAATGCGCGCAGCGGCGGATGGAGTCGGCCGGATCTCGCGTGGCGCGGAAGCCCAGCAGTCGCTCGGCCTTGGCGCTCGAGCACGTCCAGCCTGGCGCCAGGAGCTGCTGAGCGAACTTCCGGTTGAGGGGCAGGCGTCGGCCGGTGAGCCGCGTCACCCCGTCCGCCACGCTCGCCAGTGCCGTCAGCACCGCGGGGGACAGGCGCAGCGTGCGAGGGCGCACCCCCAGCGCCTCGGCCACGAGACCCTGCAACTCCTCCAGCGTGAGGGGCTGGGGGTGGCCCACGAAGAAGGCCTGGCCCAGGGCCTCGTCCCGCTCCGCCACGAGCAGGAGCAGGTCCACCACGTCCTCCACGTCCACCAGCGTCAACGGCTGGGGGCCTCCGCCCAGCTCCAACCGCAGGCCCCTCGCCACCAGCTTGAAGAGCAGGAGGTTCTCGCGATCTCCCGGCCCCACGATGCGCGGCGGGCGCACCACCGTCACCGGCAACCGGTCCGCGTACGAGAAGGCGATGCGCTCGGCCTCGGCCTTGCTCTCGCCATACCACTCCGTGGGTTGGAGCGGCTCCTCCTCCACCCTGGACCTGCCGAGGGGGGAGGGCCCCGAGGCACCGAGCGAGCCCGCCAGCACCAGCCGAGGCTTGCGCGCACCGGGGAGCGCCACCATGGCCTCGCACAGCAGCCGCGTCCCCTCGGCATTCACCTTGAAGAAGTCCTCGCGGTTGGCGGCGCGGCGCACGCCCGCGAGGTGGAACACCACGTCGCGTCCCTCGACCGCTCGGGCCAGACTGGCCGCGTGCGTCACGTCTCCTGCTACAGGCTCGTAGCGCAGTCCCGCCAGGCTCGAGACGTCGCTGCCGGGCCGCAGCAGACAGGCCACTTTCAGCCCTCGCGCGCTGAGCGCGCGCACCAGCCAGGAGCCGAGGAAACCGTTCGCGCCCGTGATGAAGATGTTCAACATGGTGTGTTCTCCTTGAGAAAACACTCTTCCTTTCCGAGGAAGAACCACTATTTTCCCCTCGGCCCTCAGAGGGAAAAATGCAGCGGAGGGCTGTTTTTCGGCCTCGGGCGTGCTAGGAGCGCTCGACGGCTCAGGGTGTGAACAAGCCGTGCAACGCCCCCGGAGACTCGAACAGGGGGAGGAGATCCGAACAGAATGGCCGCCAAGAAGACCACCGCCGCGAAGAAGGCTCCCGCCGCCGCGAAGAAGGCTCCCGCCGCCAAGAAGTCCGCTGCTGGCAAGCGCAAGCCCAACGCCGCGTTCATGAAGGAGATGACCCCGTCGCCCGAGCTGGCCGCGGTCGTCGGTAGCAAGCCGATTCCCCGCACCCAGGTCGTCAGCAAGATCTGGGAGTACATCAAGAAGAACAACCTCCAGGACGCGAAGAACAAGCGGCAGATCAACGCCGATGACAAGCTCAAGCCCATCTTCGGGGGCAAGAAGTCCGTCACGATGTTCGAGATGACGGCGCTGGTGAACAAGAACCTGTCCTGAACCGTTCCGCCGGTCCCACCGGTCGCAGTCCCTGGAGGGCTCGCCACCATGTGGCGAGCCCTCTTCACTTGCGGGGCCCTGGCGGCCCAAGAGCGTTGGGTAGCGTGCGGAAGGACGTCTCCGTGGTGGTCAGACGGGCAAGGCGAGCCTACGACTGGGCTGTATGCGACTCGAGGGGACGGAAACAGTGGGCGAAGTGAGTAGTGGAATGGGTGCGGAGGCACTGGCTGGAACGCTGTACTCGCGCGTGCGCGAGGAGGTGCTGGGGCGTGACACCCCGCTGTCCACCTATCGTTTTCAGCTTCACAAGGGCTTTCCCTTCACCGCGGCGCGGGAGGCGGTGCCCTACCTGGCTCGCCTGGGGCTGACGGACGTCTACTGCTCGCCCTACCTCAAGGCGACCCCGGGCAGCACCCACGGCTATGACTGCGTGGACCACAAGCAGCTCAACCCCGAGGTGGGCTCGCCCGAGGAGCATGCGGCCTTCTGCTCCACCGTGCGTGAGCATGGACTGGGGCAGGTGCTGGACGTGGTGCCCAACCACATGGGCATCGAGTCCTTCAACCCGCTGTGGTTCGACGTCCTGGAGAACGGCCCCGCGTCCCTGTACGCGCGCTTCTTCGACATCGACTGGCAGCCGGTGAAGGACGAGCTGCACAACAAGGTGCTCCTGCCCGTGCTCGGGGACCAGTACGGGGTGGTGCTGGAGCGCGGCGAGCTGAAGCTGGGCTTCCGCGACGGCGCCTTCTTCATCCGCTACTACGACCGGCTCCTCCCGGTGGCCCCCCGGCAGTACGAGCGGGTGCTGCGGCGCGGCCTGGAGGAACTGGAGGGCCGGCTGGGCGCGGAGAACCCGCACCTCATCGAGCTCCAGTCCATCCTCACCGCCATCCACCACCTGCCCGTGCGCACGGAGACCGATCGCTCCAAGGTCATCGAGCGCAACCGCGAGAAGGAGGTCATCAAGCGCCGGCTGGCGGCCCTCGCCGCGGGCAGCCCCGAGCTGGCCGCCCACATCGCCGCCAACGTGGAGGCCCTCAACGGCTCTCCGGGCAACCCGCGCTCCTTCGACGCGCTGGATGCGCTCTTGGAGGGGTGCAGCTACCGGCTGGCCCAGTGGCGCGTGGCGGGCGAGGAGATCAACTACCGTCGGTTCTTCGACATCAATGGCCTGGCCGCCATCCGGGTGGAGGATCCGGACGTCTTCACCGAGGCGCACCAGCGCATCTTCGACTGGCTGCGTCAGGGCTGCGTCACCGGGTTGCGCATCGACCACCCGGACGGGCTCTTCGATCCCACGGCCTACTTCCTCAACCTCCAGGAGCAGTTCTTCGTGGAGCGGGCGCGGGCCGTCTTCGACGCCGAGCACGGGGAGAAGGCGGAGCTGTGGCCGGAGGTGGAGCGGCGGCTGCGCGAGCGCTGGCAGTCGGAGGCGGGGGCCCGGGTGGACTCGCCGCTGCGCAAGGCCCTCTTCGTGGCGGTGGAGAAGATTCAAGGAGGCCGTGAGCGCATCCCCGAGGGCTGGGCCGTGCATGGCACCACCGGCTACCGCTTCGCCAACGCGGTGGGGGGCCTCTTCGTCCGGCCGGAGGCCGAGGAGCCGCTGACGCAGACGTACCACCGCTTCATCGGCAAGGCGCCGGACTTCGAGGAGCTCGTCTACGAGAAGAAGCGCCTCATCCTGCGCGACTTCATGTCGAGCGAGCTGAACATGCTCGCCCACCGGCTCAACCGTGTGTCGGAGATGAACCGGCGCACGCGGGACTTCACCTTCAACAGCCTGCGTCGGGCGCTGGCGGAGTTCATCGCGCTCTTCCCCGTCTACCGCACCTACGTGGACGACTGGCGGCCGGAGCTGGACGAGCGCGACGTGCGCTACATCCAGGACACCATCCAGCGCGCCAAGGAGCGCAACGTCACCCTCAACGCCACCATCTTCGACTTCCTGGGGGATGTGCTGCTGCGGCGCTACCCGGAGCACCTGAGGCCGCACGAGCGCGCGGAGATGCTGCACTTCGCCATGAAGGTGCAGCAGTTGACGGGCCCCGTCATGGCCAAGGGGTTGGAGGACACCGTCTTCTACTTCTACAACCGGCTCGTCTCCCTCAACGAGGTGGGTGGAGAGCCGGAGCACTTCGGCACCTCCGCCGAGGTCTTCCACTCGCGCAACCTTGAGCGCGCGGAGCACTGGCCGGCGAGCATGCTCACCACCAGCACGCACGACACCAAGCGCAGCGAGGACGTGCGTGCGCGCATCAACGTCCTCTCCGAGCTGCCCGATGCGTGGCGTGAGCAGGTGGAGCGCTGGGCCCACCTGACGGCCCCGCACCGCAGCCCGCTCTCCGGGGGCTCGGCCCCCAGCCGCAACGACGAGTACCTCTTCTTCCAGACGGTGGTGGGCGCCTGGCCCATGGGCGACTCCCTCTCCACCGAGGGCCTGGCGGAGTTCCGGGGCCGCATCCGCGACTACATGCTCAAGGCCATCAAGGAGGCCAAGGTCCGCACCTCGTGGACGAACCCGGACCCGGCCTACGAGGAGGCCATGTCGCGCTACGTGGAGGCCTGCCTGGACGAGGGCAGGAGCAGCGCCTTCCTCAAGGAAGTGCGCTCCTTCAAGCGCCGCATCGAGCGGGCCGGGCAGCACAACGCGCTGGGGCAGGTGCTGATGAAGCTGGCCTCTCCCGGGGTGGTGGACACCTACCAGGGCACCGAGCTGTGGGACCTGTCCCTGGTGGATCCGGACAACCGGCGGCCGGTGGACTACGCCCTCCGGGCCCGATTGCTGGAGGCGTTGGATCGGGATGCGGAGGCGGACCGGCTCGGGCTGTGCCGCCGGCTGACCACGGACATGGACGACGGCCGGGTGAAGCTCTTCGTGCTGGCCGAGGGCCTGCGCCTGCGCCGCCGCCAGCACGCCCTCTTCCGCAAGGGGGGCTACCGGGCGTTGAACCTGCTGGGCCCGCGCGCGAGCGCCGCGGTGGCCCTCGCCCGCGAGCACGAGCGGGCCGTCGTCATCGCCGCCGCACCGCGCTATACGCTCCAGGCCCTGGAGTCCCCCGGGGGGCTCGCGGGGGCCTATGAAGAAACGTCCCTGGATCTGCCCGAGTCCTATGCGAGCATGACGTTCCGGGACGTGTTCACCGGACGGGAGGTCCGGCCAGGGCGTCAGGGCGGCAGCGTGGTGCTGCCCCTGTCACCGCTGCTGGCCGGCTTCCCGGTGGTGCTGTTGGAGAGGAGCGATGGATGAAGCGGGCCGAGGTGCTCCCGGGCAAGCCGTATCCCCTGGGCGCCACGTACCTGGGTAACGGGGTCAACTTCGCCGTCTTCAGCGAGCATGCGCGGAAGATGGAGGTGTGCCTCTTCGACCCACAGGAGCCCTCGCGCGAGGTCCGCCGCTACGTGCTGCCGGAGCAGACGCAGCACGTGTGGCACGGCTTCATCCCGGGGCTCCAGACGGGTACCCTCTACGGCTTCCGCGCCCATGGGGCCTACGAGCCCCGTCGCGGCCTGCGCTTCAACCCGCACAAGCTGCTGGTGGATCCGTACGCCCGTGCCCTCCATGGGCGGGTGGACTTCTCCGCCCCCGTCTACGCCTACGTGGTAGGTGATGAGGAGGAGGACCTCAGCTTCGACATCCGCGACAGCGCCCACGGCGTGCCCAAGGCGGTGGTCCTCACCGACGACTTCGACTGGGAGGGCGACAGCGCCCCCTCCATCCCCTGGAACAGGTCGCTCATCTACGAGGCCCACGTGAAGGGCCTCACCAGGCTGCACCCCGCCATCCCCGAGCACCAGCGCGGCACCTACGCCGCCATGGGCCACCCCGCCATCATCGAGCACCTCGAGAAGCTGGGTGTCACCGCGGTGGAGTTGCTCCCCATCCACTCCTGCGTGGACGAGCCCTTCCTCGTCAACAAGGGCCTCACCAACTACTGGGGCTATAGCTCCTTGAGCTACTTCGCCCCCGACGCGCGCTTCAGCTCCTCCGGCTCGCGCGGCGGTCAGGTGGCCGAGTTCAAGGCCATGGTGAAGGCGCTCCACCGCGCCGGCATCGAGGTCATCCTCGACGTCGTCTACAACCACACCTGCGAGGGCAACCACCGCGGGCCCACCCTGTCCTTCAAGGGCCTGGACAACACCGCCTACTACCGGCTGCTGGAGAAGGATCCGCGCTACTACCAGGACTTCACCGGCACCGGGAACTCGTGGAACGCCACCCACCCGTACGCGCTGAAGCTCGTCATGGACTCCCTGCGCTACTGGGTGCAGGTGATGCACGTGGACGGCTTCCGCTTCGACCTGGCCACCACCCTGGGGCGCGATCGGCACGGCTACGACACCCGCGCCGCCTTCTTCCAGATGGTGCACCAGGATCCGGTGCTCAACCGGGTGAAGCTCATCGCCGAGCCCTGGGACGTGGGCGACTTCGGCTACCAGGTGGGCAACTTCCCCGTGCTGTGGAGCGAGTGGAACGGCAAGTACCGCGACACCATCCGCCGCTTCTGGAAGGGCGATGACCGGCAGGCCGCGGAGATCGGCTACCGCATCACCGGCTCATCGGACCTGTACTCGCTGAGCGGCCGCAAGCCCACCGCCAGCGTCAACTTCATCACCGCCCACGACGGCTTCACCCTGCACGACCTCGTCACCTACGGCCAGAAGCACAACGAGGCCAACCTGGAGGAGAACCGCGACGGGGCCAACGACAACCACTCGTGGAACTGCGGCGTGGAGGGCGAGACGACCGACCCCGAGGTCAACGCCCTGCGCGAGCAGCAGAAGCGCAACTTCCTCGCCACGCTCTTCATGTCCCAGGGCGTGCCCATGCTGCTGGCCGGCGACGAGATGGGCCGCACCCAGCGCGGCAACAACAACGCCTACTGCCAGGACAACGCCCTGTCCTGGGTGGACTGGAACCTCTCCGAGTCCCAGCGCAAGCTGCTGGAGTTCACCTCGCAGTTGAGCCGGTTGCGCCGGGAGCAGCCGGTGCTCACCAAGCGCAAGTTCTTCCGCGGCTCCACCATCTGGGACAGCGAGCTGAAGGACCTGGCGTGGTTCCGCCCGGACGGGCTGGAGATGAAGAAGGAGGACTGGGAGAAGCCCCACATGCGCTCCATCTCGTTCCTGCTGGGCGGCGACGCCATCGCCACCCCGGATGACGAGGGCAACCGCATCGTCGGGGACACACTCCTGGTGTTGATGAACGCGGACCACGAGCCCATCACCTTCCAGCTCCCGGCCATCGAGTGGGGCGCGGACTGGGAGGAGCTGGTGGACACCGGGCAGTCCCGCGTCTCCCTCCACACCCATACGCCCGCGGGCGGCGCGGTCGTGGTGGCCAGCCGGGCCCTGGTGGTGCTACGCCGTCCGGCCACGGAGTAGGCCCTCCCAAGGGAATAAGACGTGCAAGGTTGTCGACGTGGGGCCGCCTGCCCGTTATAGGGGGGAGTCCGCCTCCTTTGACCGGATCAGGAAACACACTCGTGAACACACACGTCGCGCTCTGGGTGGGGTTCAACCTCTTCGTCGTGGCCATGCTG
>NZ_DASVWK010000311.1:0-14017 GCF_036389735.1 Archangium sp.
CGAGCAACGCCGCATCCGCGGCCATCAGGTTCAGGCTCCCGTCCACGATGGCCTGGGGGATGCGCTCGAACTCGCTCGTGGCGAAGAAGGACTGGCTGACCCGCACCAGATCCGCCGAGACATTGAGGCGGTAGCGGTCGACGGCGCGCGCGACGCACGAATACATCTCGTGGATGTCGAACGGCTTGCGGATGAGGTCGAACGCTCCGGCGCGCAGGCACTCGATGGCCGTGTCCACCTCGGCATAGCCGGTGGCGACGATGACCTCGATGGTCGGCGAGGCCTCCTTCACCTCGCGCAGCAGCTCGAGCCCGCTCATGAAGGGCATGCGCACGTCGGTGATGATCACCCCGGGCGGGGACTCCTGGAGGACCCGCAGGGCGGCCTTGCCATCGCACGCCTCGGAGATTTGATAGCCCTCCTGTTCCAGCTGGTAGCGAAGGAGCAGGCGCATGTCCCGCTCATCGTCCACGACGAGGATCTGTTCAGGCATGGGGGGATTCCACAGGGAAGAGGGGGTGGGGGCGGACGAGACTCCGCCACGAAGGGTTGAGGCTCATGACGCGGCCTCCACGCGAGGCACCGGCGCTGGGGGGGACACCGGGAACCGCAGACGCACCGTGGTTCCCGCGCCGGGCGCCGTCTCCACGTCGATACGGCCCCCGTGCGCCTCGACGATGCTCCGGGTGATGGACAGCCCCAGGCCGGTGCCCTGCCCCACCGGCTTGGTGGAGAAGAAGGGGTCGAAGATGCGCGGGAGCACGTCCGGGGGCATGCCGCTGCCCGTGTCCACCACGAACAGCTCGACCCCATCGCGCGCCGGGGAGATGCGGGCCCCGACGAACACCCGGCCGCCCGGCGGCGTCGCATCCAGCGCGTTGCCGACCAGGTTGAGCAGCGCGGACTCCATGTCCGGAACGTTGGCCTCCAGCTGGGGAAGTTCCTGCGTGGGGGGCTCGACGATCTCCAGGCGCACCTGCACCCGCTGGGCCTGACCGCCGGCCAGCTCGCGCACGCGCTCGAGCATGGTTCCCACGTCGATGCGCTCGCGCATCGCATCGCTCTTGCTCGAGAAGTCCAGCAGCCTTCGCACCAGCCGGGCACAGCGCTGGGTCTGCGTCTCGATGGAGTGCAGCGCCATGCGCGACGCCTCGTCCAGCGAGGACCGCCTCAACAGGCCCTGCGAGAAGCCGAGGATGATGCCGAGCGGGTTGTTGAGCTCGTGCGAGAGGCCGGCCACGAGCGTGCCCACCGCGGCCATCTTCTCCGACTGCACCAGCGACTCGCGCAGCCGCTTGTACTCGCGCATGTCCCTCACGATGCAGGCGTGCCCCTGCACCTGCCCCATCGTATCGACGATGCGGGACACGGTGAGCTGCACGGGGATGGCGATCTGCTGCTGGGTGAGGAGGGTGAGCTCGGCGTCCACCGGCTCGCCGGCGCGGGCCCGGGCGACCAGCTCCGTGAAGTGCGCGCGCGCGTCCTCGGGCACCACCCGCTCCAGGAAGGCCGTGCCCAACACCTCCAGCCGCGGCCACCCGAAGAGCTTCTCCGCCGCCTCGTTCCAGACGCGGACCCACCCCTCGGTGCCGAACATGATGATGGCGTTGGGAGAGGTGGAGGTGATCTGTGCCAGCAGGGAGAGCTGATCCCTCGAGCGCTCCAGCTCCCCGGTGCGCTGCTCCAGGCGGTCCAACATCTTGTTGAACGTCCTGGCGATGGCGCCCAGCTCGTCGCGCGAGCCGACCGGGATGCGCTGGTTCAGCTCGCCCCCGTCGGTGATGCGCCGCATGGTGTCGCGGATCTGCTGGAGCGGGCGCAGCAGCAACCGGGTCCGCCAGGCGACCAGCAGCACCAGCAGCACCGCCGTCGCCACCCCGCCCTGGAGCATCCGCTGGCGCATCACGTCCACCGGGCCGGAGATGCGCCTGGCGGGGACGGAGAGGAGCAGGGACCACTTGAAGCCGTGCTGGCTGGCGAAGCCCTCCACCGGCACGAGCACGTAGAACGTCTCGCCGAGCAGCACCGAGTCGCGCCGCGCGGGCTCCGGAATGAGGGTCCGCACCTCGTGGATGACGGACCCGGGCAGCGTCCCCACCAGCGGCGTCTCCCCGTCCAGGAGCACCACCTCGAATCCCTCGCGCAGGGTGCCCGCATGGACGAACGAGAGATCGAACCGGGCGACCAGGGCCCCCTCGGTGTGCCGCTGGTAGACGATGGGGAAGGCGAAGAGCACGCGCGGCTGGCCCCCCTCGGTGACGAGCCGGGCCACGGGGTGGCCATCCCGCACCCGGGGCCACCAGGCGGCCTCCGCGAAGGAGCGTGCCTGCTCCTCGGGCTGGTGCCGCCCGTTCCGGGAGATGACGCGCCCCTTGAAGTCGAGCAGCCACAGCTCGGACTCCTCCCCTCCCGTGCCGGGCAGGGCCAGCCGCTGCATGAGGGGCTCGAGGTACTCGCTCCGGCCCAGCGTATCGATGACGCTGTTGGTCATGAACGGGTTGGAGGCGAGCGACCGCACCGCGCTCCACCGCATCTGCAACTGCTCGTCGAGGTCGTGCGAGGAGAAGCGGGCCAGGTCGAGCAGGTGCTCCCGGCTCGCCGTCTCCAGCGCCTCATGCCCGCTGCTGGACACGGTGGAGATGAGGATCCCCACCGTGGCCACGTCGATGAGCAGGAAGAGGAGGAGGAGCTTGCCCTGGAAGCTCCGGAACACTTTCACGGCGAGGTCCTGGGGTGGGAAGGGACCAGCACCCCTCGGGCATCGAAGGCGGCCAGTGTGTAGTCGGAGGGCTCCAGCGCCTCATGGCGCGAGGGCGTGAAGGCCGGCTGGTAGGTGCGGACGAGCCCCGCGTACGGCCCCAGCCGCTCCAGCGCGTCCCGAACCCTGGGGCGCTCGATGGAGCGCGCCTTCTGGATGGCGCGCGCGAGCAACCAGACGGCGTCGTACGCCTGGGCGGTGCCGACCGCTCCGAAGATCTGCTCCTCGGAGGTCGTGCCAAACAGCTCGTGGTACTTCGCGATGACGGCCCGGGCCCGGGCGCTCCGGGCTCCCAGGAACGAGTAGGTCTGAAACACGTGGAGTTCCACCTGGGAGAGGCTCTCGCCCACCTGCCGCACGAAGTCTCCTCCGCAGATGCCCCAGTGCGCGTAGATGGGGAGCCGCTTGCCCGGGGGCCTGCGCGCCACGGCCTTCACGATGCCCACGCCCTCCGGCGCATGGGCGACCATGAGGAGGGTGTCGGCCCCCGCCCGCTCCAGCGCGGCCACCTGCTCCTCCACGTCCTCCTCGGCCCAGTTCACCCACTGCACGGACGCGGGCGCCAGTTGTCGCCGGGCCAGGGCTTCACCGATGGCCTTCTCGCTGCTCCGGCCCCACCCCGTCCTCTCCAGGATGAGCCCGAGCTTCCGATGGCCCCGTGCGAGCGCCTGGGCCACCAGGAACTCGCCCACCCGCGCGTCGTTCGCGGAGACCCGGAAGACGTAGTTGGGCGTCCGGCCGTGGTGGACCAGGTCGGTGGCGGCCGCCCAGGGGCTCAAGACGATGAGCTGGTGGTCATGGATGAATGGGAGGTTGCGCAGGACCGGCGGGCTGTGGGGCCCCGAGAGGAGCGCCACCAGGTTGGGCGTGCTCGCGAGCTCCGGGAGCTGCTCCGTCGCCCGGCCAGGCACGCCGTGGTGGTCCTTCACCACCAGCTCCAGCTCGCGCCCGTCCAGCAGGCCGCCCTGGGCGTTGATCTCCGAGATGGCGATGAGCGCCCCGCGACGGATGGCCTCGCCGCCCAGCGCGGAGCCGGAGCTCATGTCCGCGTGCAGCCCCAGCACGATGGACGCCTTCTCGCGCGCCACGGCCATGCCGCCGCACAGCAGCAGCAGCATGCACAGCACCGCTGGTGGCAGTCGTCGCATGGGTCCCCCTGAATACCGGGAGGCCAGAATACAAGGCCCCCCGCCCCGAGGGGAGAGGCGCCTCCGAATCATCACGGACAGCAGCCGAGCGTGCTCGATGTCCGAGTGGGTTCTCTCACCGCTTGAGATTGCGGAAGGGATTGTTGAAGGGCTCGGCCGAGGGCTTCTGCGGCGCGGGTGCCTTGCCGCCGCCGCCAGGCTTGCCCGCAGGAGGCCGCGTCGCACCCCCAGTGGAGCGGGCTTCACCCCCGGAGGCGCGTGGAGCGGAGGCGCGTGGCGCCGGCGTGGTGCCCTCGGAGACGGCGCGGACGGACAGGGCGAGCCGCTTGCGCTCCAGGTCCACGGTCAGCACCTTCACCGTCAGTCGGTCGCCCACCTTCACCGCCTCGCTGGGATCCTTGATGAAGCGGGTGGAGAGCTGGGACACGTGGACGAGCCCATCCTGGTGCACCCCCACGTCGACGAAGGCCCCGAAGGCGGTCACGTTGGTGACGACGCCCTGGAGCACCATCCCCTCCTTCACGTCCTCCAGCTTCTGGAGGTCCTCCCGGTACGCGGGCGCGGTGAAGTCGCCGCGCGGGTCGCGGCTGGGCTTCTCCAGCTCGGCGAGGATGTCCTTGAGCGTCATCTCGCCCAGGTCCGGCCCCAGGTAGCGCTTGGGGTCGATCTTCCGCACGAGCGCGGCGTTGCCCACCAGGTCCTTCACGTTGACGCCCAGATCCTTCGCCATGCGCTCCACGACGGTGTAGCGCTCGGGGTGCACGGCGCTCGCGTCCAGCGGCTCGGGGCCGTGCACGCGCAGGAAGCCGGCGGCCTGCTCGAAGGTCTTCGGGCCCAGCCCGCTCACCTTGAGGATCTCCCGGCGCGTGGTGAAGCGGCCCTTGGCGGCGCGGTGGGAGACGATCTTCTTGGCCAGCGTGGGGCCGATGCCGGACACGTGCTCCAGCAACTGCGGCGACGCGGTGTTCACATCCACGCCCACCGCGTTGACGCACGAGTCCACCACCTCGCCCAGCTTCTTCTTGAGCAGGCCCTGGTCCACGTCGTGCTGGTACTGGCCCACGCCGATGCTCTTCGGATCGATCTTCACCAGCTCCGCGAGCGGATCCTGCAACCGGCGGCCGATGGACACGGCGCCGCGCAGCGACACGTCCAGGTCGGGGAACTCCTCGCGGGCCACCTCGGAGGCCGAGTAGATGGAAGCGCCCTGCTCGCTCACGGAGACGACGGGCACCTGCGAGCCGAGCGTCTTGAGCACCTCGCGCACGAAGGTCTCCGCCTCGCGGCTGCCGGTGCCGTTGCCCACGGCGATGAGCTCGGGCTTGTGCTTGAGGATGATGGCTCCACACTGCCTGGCGGCGGCGGCGCGCTCGTTGGGGCTCCGCTCGGAGTAGAGCGTGGCGGTCTCCACCACCTTGCCGGTACCATCCATCATCGCGACCTTGACGCCGGTGCGCAGGCCGGGGTCCATCGCCAGCACGGGCCGGCCGCCCGCGGGCGCGCCGAGCAGCAGGTGGCGCAGGTTCTGCCCGAAGACGACGATGGCCTCGCGATCCGCGCGCTCCTTCAGCTCGTTGCGCAGCTCGGACTCCAGCGAGGGGCCCATGAGCCGCTCCCACGAGTCCTCCACGGCGGCGCGCAGCTCCGGGGCGAAGGGCGACTGGGGCTTCGTCACCACGCGCGAGGCGAGCGTCCCCTTCACCTCGTCATCCGGGAGGGCGAGCTGGATGCGCAGCACCTCCTCGGCCTCGCCGCGCAGCAGCGCGAGGATGCGGTGCGAGGGCGCCTTGGACAGATCCTCCTCGTGGTCCGCGTAGTTGTCGAACTTGGTCGTCTCGCCCTTCTTCGCGGAGACGACGGCCGAGCGAAGCTGGCCCTTCTGCACGCACAGCTCGCGGGCGGTGCGGCGCAGGCCGGCGTCCTCGGCCACGCGCTCGGCGCAGATGTCGCGGGCCCCCGCCAGCGCCGTCTCCAGGTCCGGCACGTCCTTGCCCGGATCCACGAAGGCACGCGCGCGGGTGGCCACGTCGTCCTTCTTCCCGGCCTCCTGCTTCCACAGCAGGTCGGCGAGCGGCTCCAGGCCCCGCTCGCGGGCGATGGCCGCCCGGGTGCGGCGCTTGGGCTTGTAGGGAAGGTAGAGGTCCTCCAGCTCGGTGCGCGTCTTCGCTCGCTGGATGGCCTGGGACAGCTCGGGGGTGAGCTTTCCCTGGCCCTCGATGGTGCGGAGGATGGTTTCCCGGCGGGAGTCCAGCTCGGCGCGCTCGGCGGCACGGTCCAGGATGGTCTGGATCTGCACCTCGTCGAGGCCGCCGGTGGCCTCCTTGCGGTAGCGGGCGATGAACGGGACGGTGGCCCCCTCTTCGCTCAAGGCGAGGGTCCGGTCCACCTGCTCGGGCTTGAGGCCCAGTTCCTTCGACAGCTCGATGGCGTAGGCGTGCATGGCGACATACACCCTACACCATCGCACACCAAAAGGCGAGCCGGGTCCGGGGGGCCGGCGGCAGGCAGGGCCGCCGGCCCCGGAGGTTCACGGCTTGTCCGAGGGCACCTCCCCGGTGAGCACGCAAATGAGTGCCACCGGGTCGCACTTCACGGGGAAGGTGGGGTTGATGCCCGAGCCGCGATAGCGGCCCGCCTCGGGATCCGGGTACGGGTCGCACTTCGTCTCGTCGGGCTTGCCGCCGGTGGCGCAGCCCACCACGGGCCAGATGCCCTTCACCGTGTAGTCGGCGGTGCAGCCGTTCTCGGTGTAGCGCAGGTTCGCGGTGAACTGGGTGCCCGGGATCTCCGGCGTGTTGTAGATGCGCAGGTTGGACCACTCGTAGGCGAGGCTGAGGGGCGCCTTGCTCACACCGCTGTAGCGCGCCTCCAGACGCGCCGTGTCGAGCTTGGGCACCTCGCAGAAGTTGTCCGGGTCCGGGGCGTCCGTCGTCAGCTCGCCCACGGAGTTGGGCTGGTTGGGCGCGTCCGGATCCAACTGGGTGTCCTTGTGCGCCACCTCATTGCCCATCCGCTGGGTGCGAATGGCCACCGAGTCGTTCGCCTGGGGATCCGAGCTGAAGTACTTGTCCAGGCCCACCCGCTGCGGGGTGAGCTTCGCGCACGCGAGGCTCGTGTCCTGGCCGGGCTTGGGCGTGAAGACGGTGGCGAACGTGCCCTTGGCCACCACGCACTGGGGATCCTGCTGAAGGGCACCACAGGCGCCCAGGGCGGAGGCGAACAGCACCGTGCCCACGCCCTTTCCAATCGTTCGAAGGTTCATGGAGTGTCTCCCGGGTGCGAGCACTAGAAGCTCAGCTTCATGCCGAAGCGGATGGAGCGAGGCGTCTGGTACGCGATCGGCTTCTTGAAGTTGGGGTTGACGTCGCTCGCGGTGATGGCCGCGGCATCCTCCACCGGCACGCCGGTGGTGAAGACCTTGACCTTGCACGCGCCCCCCTCCTCCCGGCAGGCCTCGACGTCCGCCGGCGAGCCGCCCCCCTCGATGGGGTGCACCTGGGTGAAGGTGAAGGTCTGGTCCACCGCCGTCACCTGCTGGAAGTTGAAGAGGTTGAAGACGTCCAGGGTGAGGCTGAGCGTGTAGTTCTTGGACAGCTTGCGGTTGAGCCCCACGTGCGTGTCCAGGTTGTGGACCCAGGGCATACGGCCGGCGCTGCCACGGGGGAGGATGAACGTCTCCGAGCCGCTGCGCCGCGGGTGGAAGCCCAGGTAGTTGAGCGGGGCGCCCGAGCGGGCCCGGTAGCCGCCACCCACGTTGAGGCTCATGTCCCTGCCGAGTTGGAACTCCTTGGCGCCGAAGGCCTTGAAGGCGTGCCTGCGGTCGCCGGGCAGGGGCCCGTCGCGGTTGACGGTGAGCGACAGCAGGTCGAAGTCGCGCGTCAGGTTGGGCGAGAGCTGGCCGGTGTCGGCGCGGAACAGGCCCGAGTAGTTGCCGCGCAGCGAGGACCACGTGTAGCTGACCTGGGCCAGCCACTGGTTGGAGAAGGTCTTGTTGTAATAGACGTTCACCGCGTCGTAGTCCCGGCGCGCCTCGGGGAAGTCCGTCGAGTAGCCCTTGCCCGGGTTGCCCAGGAAGAAGGTGGTGCCTTCGTCGCGGCTCATGTCCTCGATGACGTCGTTGAGGAAGCGCCGGGTGTACGTCAGGCCCACGCGCCCGAGCAGCAGCTCGTACTCACCGCCCACGACGAGCTCATCGCTGGACTGGGCACGGATGTTCGGATCCGCCGGCACGCGATCGCCGCCCTCGGAGAGCCACTTCTGGCTGGAGCTGTCCGGGCCGCCGACGACCTGCCGGTTGGCGGCCGAGTTGCAGTCCCCACCCTCCACGAGATCCGCGGGGTCCCTGGGATCGCAGCGGGGGGCGTTGTAGGAGGACGACAGGAGCTGCTGCTGCGGGAACGACAGGTCCGCCATGTCGAGCGGGATGTTCTCGTAGAAGCGCGCGTAGTTGGCGAAGACCTTGGAGCGGCCCTGCTGGGTGAAGTCGTAGATGACGCCGACGCGGGGCGACCACTGGTTGGGCAGGTTCAGGCCCACCTTGCCATCGAGCCCCCAGATGGTCTGGGTGTCGTAGCGCATGCCCATGTTGACCGTCACCTTGTCGAGGATGGACCAGCTGTCCTGGACGAAGCCACCGACCGTCACGGAGGTGGACGTGCCCTCCTTGCTCGGCAGGAAGTACGGCTCGTCCGGCCCCAGGAGGTAGCCATACTGGGTCCGGCTCTCGAAGCACGAGCCGTTGGTGCACTCGCGCCAGACGCCCAGACCGGTGCGCGCGCGGTTGTTGTAGAAGCTGGCGCCCTCGGCATCGACGCCGGCCTTGAGGACGTGGTGGCCGAACGCCTCGAGCAGGTAGGTGCCCAGCACCTTGCCCTGGTAGCGATCCAGCTCCGAGACGCTGATGGTGCCGGTCCCGCCCGTCGAGTACGAGGTGACCGGGCAGCGGGTGGCGGACATTCCCGCGGGCAGGCCCGCGGGCGAGTCACAGACGGAGGGATCCGCGAGCTGCTCGAACTCGGTGATGCTGTGCCAATCCCGCGGCGTCCCGGTGGTGGTGCGCGTGCGCCGGTACGTGACGCTGGGCGTCGCGGAGAGCCCCGAGCCACCGGAGAGGCCCGAGCCATCCGACGGGAGGGTGGAGGCATCCTGGTGGTGCCAGCCGACCGTCGCGTCGACGAGCAGCGTCTTGTTGAAGAAGGAGGAGGACTGCTTGGCCAGGACGTCCAGCGCACCGCTCGTGCGGCGGGTGGCGATGGAATCAACGTTGCCCTGGACGTACGCGGTGCACGACAGCCCGCTGCACACCTCGGGAGCCCCGTCGCGGCTGAAGGCGTAGCGGCCCTCGCCACCCGACCAGGTCGGCGTGCCGTACACCGACACCGCCAGGGTGTGGTCCGGGTTGAAGAGGTACGTGAGCTTGCCCATGTACTGGATGGTCCGCTCGTCCGCGAAGCGCGCCGTGCGGGCACCCTCGATGGGCGTCGCGATCTGGTAGCCCGTGACCACGTCCTTGCGCGGCTCTCCGATCCGAGCGCAGCCGATCGTCGGGTCCACCGTCGTGCAGATGTCCAGGGCGCTGAGCTGCCGCTCCACCTGGATGCGGGTGAACGAGGGCGCCATGCCGGCGAAGAACCACAGCTTGTCCTTGAGGATGG
Organism: Archangium sp.; assembly: GCF_036389735.1. GTDB lineage: Bacteria > Myxococcota > Myxococcia > Myxococcales > Myxococcaceae > Archangium. The sequence goes on from NZ_DASVWK010000311.1 coordinate 9,561, forward strand.
GGCCACCGAGCTCGAAGCCGAAGTCGCCCTGGTTCCACGGCGTGCCCTTCGCGGAGATGACGCTCCCCGCCTGGAGGATCTCCGGGCCCGCCGTCTGGATGGTGCCCGGGGCCACGTTGCCGAAGATGGAGCCGTGGAACTCGTTGGAGCCGGACTTGGTGACCACGTTCATCACGCCACCCGTGGAGCGACCGAACTCGGGCATGTAGCCACCGGTGATGATGTTGACCTCCTTGACGAACTCCACCGAGAGCGGCGTGCCGATGGTGCCCACGGCCGGATCGTTCACCGACAGGCCATCCACCACGAACTGGTTCTCGGGCGAGGTGCTGCCGTTGATGCTCACGCCGTACGTGTCCTCCTGCGCGCCGGGAGCCATCTCGGCCAGGGACTCGAAGGAGCGCGCCGCCGAGCCCTTCGAACCCGGGCGGCTCACCGCCAGGTTCTTCAGCATGCTCGCGTCCACGTTCAGGCTCGCCGAGCTGGAGCCCACGTCGACGGTGGGCGGAGTGGCCGTGACGATCATCTCCTCGCTCAGGCCCGACTCCGGCAACAGCTCCACGTTGAAGCGGATGGTGCGGTCGAGGCGCAGCTGGATGTCCGAGCGCGAGTAGGGCTTGAAGCCCTCACTGTCCACCCGGATCGTATAGACGCCCGAGGGGAGCTGGGGGATGCGGTAGAGGCCGGTGGCATCCGAGACGACCGCCTGTTCTCCCTGGAGGCTCGGCGACGTCACCGTCACCACCGCGTCCTGGAGCGGCTGCTTGTCAGCCGAATTGATGATCTTACCGGTGATGACGGCGGTGCCCTGTGCCAGTGCGCTGGTTCCCAGCAGCACCAACACCAGGACACACCATCCACGCGCGAAGCGAACGTGCGAAGACAAAGGTGTTGCCCCCTCCTGTGGAGTCAGCCCCACCTTTGCCACGTTTCGCGAAGGTTGGGAATTCAACGCCCGTAACGGACGATTCGCTCCACCCGGTAAGGGCCCCCGGGAGCCCCCGGCCGCAGCAGCATCAGCTCCGCGGGCAGGCCCACCTGGAGGGTGCGCTCGCCGCGCCGCGGCAAGGGCAACGAGTCCCCTTCCTTCGCACCTCCGGCGGGAAGCGGCACGACGGTCAGCCCGGTGCCGTCCACCTCTTCCACGGCGCCGTAGACACGCAGGTCCCCCAGCTCCTCGACGGTGCCCACGAGCACGACGGAGGGTGTGCCTCCGACAGGACGCACCGCCTGGGTCGCGGCCACCCCGACATCGGCCACGAAGGCGTCCCCCGCCTCGCCGAAGACGTGGGCGCCGCGGATGACGAGGTGCAGCATGCCCTTGCTGTCGTTGAGCGGGAGGGAGTCGTAGCGCCCGACGTCCGCGTGCTCCACCGCCCCGCTCGCGAGGGCCTCCAGCGCGGACACCAGGGCCACGAAGTTGAGCCGGAGCAGCGGCTCATCCGGCTCGGGCGAGGGCCACGGCCCCGTCTCGATGAGCACGGTGGGAGTGCCCCAGCGTCCCAGGTTGTCGCCGAAGGCGCGCACCTCGAAGGAGTCGTCGTAGCGGCCGAGCTGCCCGGGCGCGAGCGGCTCCAGCGCGTCCCGGATGACGGCGCATACCTTCTTGGCGAGCACCCGGCCCGGGTTGTCGTTGCGCGCCGCGTCGAAGGGCGGCGCGAGGAGCGAGATGGAGGCGGGCCGGCCCGTGCCCCCCACCGCCGTGCGCCAGCTCTGGTTGTGGAGGTTGAAGCCGAGGGAGGGCTGGAGCCTGTCCCTCACCGCCTTGAGCGTGCGCCCCTCGGGCGTCTGGAGCGCCAGCGCGTCCCGGTTGATGTCGATGCCTTGCGCATTGCGTCGTTGGAAGCGCTCGGCCCCATCGGGGTTGAGCATCGGCAGGGCATGCAGGGTGAAGGCGGAGAGGAGCTGCCGGACCCGGGGGTGCTCGCCGTGAAGTCGTATGTACTCGAAGAGGTCGAGGAGGGCCGTGGTGGCGGTGGGCTCGTCGCCGTGCATCTGGGACCAGAGGAGGATGTGCCGGGGGCCCCCACCGAACCGCACGAGGTGGAGCGAGCGCCCCTCCACCGAGCGCCCCACCTCCTCCACCTGGAAGAGGTCCGGCGCCACCTGGGGGAGGCGCCGGAGCCGGGCCTCCACGAGGGGATGACGGACAAGGGCGGGCGGCGGCAGGTCCTTGGGGTGGACGGAGGCCCACAGGTCGAAGAGCTCGCGCGGGGTGGCGGGGGCGGTCACGTGCATCCTTTCTTTCCGGTGGGTGGGTGCCCCGGGTGGCCTTTACGGATTATGACGGGGCCCCATGCTGCCTGAATTCGTCCGCAACGCGATCGACACCGCTAGCAATGCTGTCTGGAGCCCGCTGACCATGGCGCTGCTGTTGGGAACTGGAGTGTTCCTGACGGTGCGGCTGCGGTTCGTCCAGGTGACCCACTTCCGGCAGGCGCTGCGGGCGATGGTGCCGGCCCAGGCGAGCGGCGCCGGAGTCTTGAGCCCCTTCCAGGCGTTCATGACGGCGCTGGGCGCCTCCATCGGCACCGGCAACATCGCGGGCGTGGCCACGGCCATCGTGAGCGGCGGGCCGGGAGCGCTGTTCTGGATCTGGCTGTATGGCTTCTTCGCCACGGCCATCAAGTTCTGCGAGGCCGTGCTGGGCATCAAGTACCGGTCCGTGCAGGGGGATCGGGTGTCCGCGGGCCCGATGCACTATTTGAACGAGGGGCTCGGCTCGCCGCGGCTCGCGTGGCTCTACGCGCTCGTCGCGGGCGTGGCGGCGCTCACCACGACGCCCTTCACCCAGCCCAACTCCATCGCCGTGGTGATGGAGAGCCAGTTCGCGATTCCGCCGTGGGCCTCGGGTGTGGCCATCGCGGTGCTCACGTGGCTGGTGGTCATCCGCGGGGTGAAGAGCATCGGCCGCGCGGCCGAGCGCCTCGCGCCGCTGAAGGTGGGGCTCTACCTGGTCGGAGGGCTCATCGTCATCTTCACCCACGCCGCGCAGCTGCCCGCGGTGTTCGCGCTCGTCCTGCGCGAGGCGTTCTCCTTCGAGGCCGCCGGGGGTGGCGCCGCCGGAGTGGGGATGATGGTGGCCATGCGCTACGGGATCGCCCGAGGCATCTACGCCAACGAGGCGGGGTATGGCACGGCGGCGGTGGCGTACGGCACGGCGCGCACGGACGCGCCCGTGAAGCAGGGGCTCCAGGCGGTGATGGAGGTGTTCATCGTCTCGTGCGTCACGTCGACCATCAGCGCGCTGGTCATCCTCACCAGTGGCGTGTGGAAGTCCGGGCTCACGAGCACGGCGGTGGTGGCGCAGGCCTTCAACACCGCCATCCCCACGGTGGGTGGGTGGATCGTCGCCTTCTGCGCCTTCCTCTTCGGCTACACGACGCTGATTGGCTGGGCCTACTACGGCGAGCAGTTCCTCGAGTACGCCTTCGGCTTGAGCATCACCAAGCCCTACCGGTGGATCTACTGCGGCCTGGTCGTCTTCGGCGCCATGGGCAAGGTGGAGACCATCTGGGCCTGGGGCGATCTGATGAACGGCTTGCAGGTATTCCCCAACCTCGTGGGCCTGATTGGCTTGAGCGGAGTGGCCGCGTCGGTGCTGCGCCAACCCAAATCGCCACAGGTGGAAGCCGCCACCCCGCGAGCCTGAACCCATGCCGAGCGGCCCACGCATCCTCCTCATCGCGGAACGGTTCCCCCCGGACCTGGGGGGCCTCGCGCGCAGCGGCGCTCGCACCGCTGGCGCGCTCGCCCGTCTCGAGGCCCAGGTCGATGTCTTCACCTGGACCCGCACCCTTCCCCCCGGCGGCCTCCAGACGCTCGACGCCGGAGAGATCGCCGCCTCCGCCCGGGGCGCCACGCTGCACCGGCTCGGACTCTTCGGCCAGACGGATACCTCCCTTCAGCACACCCTCGACGTGCTCGACTTCCTGCACGCCCGGCGCCACTACCAGCTCGTCTGGGGCCACTACCTCTCGCCTCCGGGCTTCATGGCCGTCACCTTCGCCGGGCTCGCGGGCATCCCCTCCACCGTCAGCGCTCGCGGCAATGACGTGGACCAGGCCATGTTCCCCCCGGGGGACTTCGCCCGCCTCCTCTGGACCCTCCAGCGCGCCACCGTCCTCACCGCCGCCTCGGGGGACCTCGCCCGGAAGATGGTCCTGCTGCTCGGGAAGGATCCGGGTGTCGAGGTCATCCCCAACGCGGTGGATACCTCCCTCTTCACCCCCGGCCCCGCCGACTCCGCCCTGCGCCAGCGCCTCGGCATCCAGCCCGAGGAGCTCGTCCTCGGCTTCTCCGGCGAGCTGCGCCACAAGAAGGGCACCCCCTTCCTCTTCTCCGCCCTCTCCGAGGTGCGCAAGGTGCGGCCCGCCTGTCTCCTCGTCATCGGCGAGGTGCGCGCCCGAGACCTGGAGCTCCTCTCCTCCTTTCGCGCCGAGCACCCCGAGGACGCC
>NZ_DASVWK010000312.1:0-12133 GCF_036389735.1 Archangium sp.
GGGCCCCCTCCCGCGCCCACGTTAGGGTGGAGCGGCCTTGAATACGCTCGCTCGTCGCCTTGCCCCCTTTGAGCCCCCCTCCTCGTTCGCGACCGCGCTCTCCTCCTTGCTGGCCTGGATGGCGGAGCTGGAAAACTCCGCTCGTGTCAGGAGCGCTCCCACCCAAGCGGATGTACTCCAGCTGGAGGCGCTCCTGGTCGACCTCTGGCGGTTGGGGGGGACGCCTGGCGCACCGGGCCTCGCCCGCGCCTCGCCAGAGCAGGCCCGCTTCCGGGCCGAGGCCGGGCCGCGCTTCTGGAGCAGCGCGGTGCTGCGGCGCTGCTGGGAGAAGCCCCGGGGCTACGCGGGAGACTTCCTGATGATGGAGGCACTCTACCGGCACACGCCCACCGGAGAGACGCCCTTCGAGCGGTGGATGGACGCGTGGGCGTTGGAGCTGCCGGGCTTCCAGGCGGTGCGCAACCGGCGCGACTTGTTGAGCCAGATGCTGCGCGAGGAACACGCCCGGGGGGCGCGCCGGGTGATGAACGTGGCATCCGGCTCGGCGCCGGAGCTCGTCGCGGTGGCGCGGGAGATCTCCTTCGACACGGTGACGCTGCTGGATCAGGACCAGGGCGCGCTGGACGCGGCCCTCGCCCACTTCAACCGGGTGGGGGCGCTGCCCGCCACGCGGCACGAGGCGCTGCGGTTGTGGTGTGGCTCGGTGTTGGAGCTGCTGCGCAATCGCAGTGAGCTGCCCGCCGGCTCGCAGGACTTCATCTACTCCATCGGGCTCTACGACTACCTGACGGAGCGCTTCGCCCGGCGGCTCACCGAGAAGCTGTGGAACGGGCTGGCCCCGGGCGGCCAGTTGGTGCTGGGCAACTTCAACGGGCACCACCCCATGCACCACTTCACCGAGAGCGCGCTGGACTGGTACCTCGTCTATCGCGACCCGGAGGACCTGCTGCGGCTGGTGGACGGACTGCCCGGCGTGGAGCGAGCGCAGGTGCGGACCGAGGACACCGGCTGCCTGCACCTCCTCGTGGCGCGCAAGGCGGGTTAGCCAGGTTCAGAAGAGCTGCTCGGGGTCCTCATGCGGGCCTTGCTCCTGGCTGATGAGCTTCAGCAGGGGGGCATCGTCCGGCAGGTAGGGCTCGAAGTCGGCGGCCACGGCGTACCACGAGCCCGCCAGCGGGCGCGTGCGGATCACCTTGAAGGCCCGCGGGGGCCGGCCGAGGGCGGGGAGATGGACCTCGACGCGCTCTCCCACCTTCATCGCCACGGGCGTGACGAGGAGACATCCGGAGCGCGAGATGTTGAAGATCTCCCCCGCCACCTCGACCTCTCCGCGGAGGAACTGGATGCCCAGGCGGACCCGGTGGCGTGGATGACGACGGCGCTCGTGACCGGTCAAGCTGCTCATTCCTCCATCGTACACCCAGAGGGGCACGGGGGCGGAACAGGAGCCATGTCGTCTGGCGGCCTGTTTCGGGTAACGATGGGCCCATGTGCACGCTGCTCGGATTGTTGGGCGGGCTGCTCCTCATCGGGTGGCTCGCGTATGCGCTCTTCCTCTGGCGAGGGGAGAAGGCGGCCAGCGTGCGTCACAAGGAGCAGCTCCGTCCGTGTGGCACCGAGGAGCTCTTCTCCCGCGCGTGGAACTGGGGCCCGCTGGGCCGTCACGCGGACCTCTCCGAGGTGAAGGCGTTCCGCTCGATGTTGGAGCAGCACCGCTACGAGGAGCTGCTCCAGGACTGGCGCGCCCTCACGTCCGGCCTGTTCGCCTTGGAGGAGCACGTCGCGGGCGGCGCGCCCCAGGTCTACGACAGCGGGGCCTACCGCGTCCTGCGCGACTACGTGGAGGTGCTCCACGAGCGCCAGCAACGCGGGGAGTAACGTGATTTTTCCCGCGAAACGGGACTACTGAACCAGCCTGGTCACGCGCAGCACGGTGGCGGCGCCAGCGGGGCCCGCGTTGGGCACGGTGTCCACGGTGGCCTCCACCTTGATGCCGGCATGCATGGTGGCCTCCAGCAGGCCCGCGCGCTTCTCCTCGCTGACGTTCAACGCGGACAGGTCGACGTCGGTGACCGGGAGCGGCTCGTCATTGGGGCGGTCGGGCCGGCTGACGGAGTAGGTGGGGCACGGGGCGGCCATGCAGCGCACGCCGCTGTGCTTCACGAAGAAGACGGCGGGGCCCCGCTCGGCGGGCGCGCCGGGCGCCGCGGCCGCGGTGCCACCCGAGGGCAGCTCCTCGGTGGGCTTCACGGCCTCGCCCTGGACGGGCTTGTCATTGACGGGAGCTTCCATCTGGGCCGGAGGCGTGCCGCCGGACTCGGCGGGCTGGTTGGGGGTGGCGTTCTTGCTACAGCCGGCCAGCAGGCCAAGGGCGAGGGCGGCGGACAGGAGAGGCTGACGCAGGGTCATGGTTCGGACTCCGAGAGGGGGACGCGGCAGTCTCGCCGCCTCCCCGGCGGGTTGCCACTATCCCGACGCGAATGCGGCCCGGCTCATTCATAGGCCGGGGCACTCAGGCCCTCGGCCTGGACGTCCTCCTCGGGTTCGAAGGCCAGGGCCGCCGACTGGATGCAGAAGCGCAGCCCGGTGGGGGACGGTCCATCGGAGAAGACGTGGCCGAGGTGGGCGCCGCAGCGGCTGCACGTCACCTCGACGCGGGGCGTGAAGTGCGTGCGATCCTCGTGCTGGGCGATATGGCGGGGGTTGAGCGGGGCCCAGAAGCTGGGCCAGCCCGTGCCCGAGTCGAACTTCGTCTTCGACGAGAAGAGCGTGGAGCCGCACCCGGCACAGCAATAGAGGCCCTCGCCCTCATGGTCCCACCAGGCGCCGGTGAAGGGCGGCTCGCTGCCCTTCTCGCGCATGACCCGGTATTGCTCCGGGGTGAGCTGCTGCCGCCACTCGTCGTCGGATTTGTAGACCCTGTCGTGCATGGCGTCCTCCTCGCGGCCCCGGCCTTCCCTAGTAATGGATGCGGGGGGGCCTGGAAGCAGCGACCGAGCGGGTGGCTGGTAGGCGCACCTGCTACTTGTGTGCCAGGAGGTAGGGAAGAGACCCAGGGCCTCGTCCGGTCGTATGCTGGACGAGGAAGCATGACTTGGGAAGTCACCTCGTCACTTCGTTGACGGCCCCGGGTTCCCGGGCTACATCCGACCGGGGCGGCCGAGAGGTCGCCACTCCTTCCTGTACCGCAGGTTCTTCAAGGACCCCCCCGAGATGGAATTCCGCATCGCCGCCGACGAGCTGAAGAAGGCCCTCTACCGCGCCCAGGGCATCGTGGAGCGCAAGACGACGATGCCCATCCTCGCCAACGTGCTCGTCACCGCCCACAAGACGGGCGTGAGCGTGACGGCCTTCGACCTGGAGATCGGCATCGTCTCCGAGCACCCGGCCGAGGTCATCAAGCCGGGCGCGGTGACGCTGAGCGCCAAGTACGTCTTCGACATCGTCCAGAACCTCCCGGACGCCCACGTCACGCTCAAGAAGCTGGCGAACAACTACGTGGAGATCTCCAGCGGCTCGGCGCACTTCAAGATCGTCGGCACCGCGCCCGAGGAGTACCCGAAGCTGCCGCGCGAGGAGAGCGCGCCGCTGGTGCAGGTGACGGGCGCCACGCTGCTGGAGATGATCAAGAAGACGCAGTTCGCCATCTCCACGGACGAGACGCGCTACATCCTCAACGGCGTCTTCTTCGAGCCGCAGCCGGGCGGCAAGGTGCGCATGGTGGCCACGGACGGTCACCGCCTGTCGCTCATCGAGCGCGAGCTGCCCGGGGACTTCAAGCTCAAGAGCGGCGTCATCATCCCGCGCAAGGGCCTGCTGGAGCTCAAGCGGCTGCTGGACGAGGCGCCCGACGCCGAGTGCCACCTGGGCTTCGCGGAGAACTCGGCCCTCTTCAAGAAGACGGGCCTGACGATGGTGATGCGGCTCATCGACGGGCAGTTCCCCGAGTACCAGCGCGTCATCCCCAAGGAAGGGGAGAAGGCGGTGCTGGTGCCCAAGACGCGGCTGCTCGAGGGCCTCAAGCGCATCGCGCTGCTGAGCGCCGACAAGAGCTACGCGGTGCGCGTGGGCCTGTCGGAGAACCAGCTCCTCATCACCGCCAACAACCCGGACCTGGGCGAGGCCAAGGACGCGCTGGACATCGCCTACCGGGGCACGGCCATCACCATCGGCTTCAACGCGCGCTACCTCATCGACGTGCTGGGTGTGACGGACACGGACGAGGTGGCCTTCGAGCTGGGTGACGAGCACAGCCCCGGCGTGCTGCACGCCCCGGGTGACCGCAGCTTCACGGCCGTGGTCATGCCCATGCGCGTCTGAGGCCGCTCGCCGTCCCGTCGTCTCGGCTGTCATGTCTTCTCAATCACCCGCCGCTGGGGTGTCCGCTCCTGGCTCGGCCCCTCGCAACATGGGGCTGGACCGGGCGCGAGCCGTGGCCGTGGTGGCCATGGTGATGGGCCACACGCTGGACGCGGTGCTCTCGGACGCCGCGCGCGAGGGCCCGGGGATGCTGGCGTACTGGTCCATGCGGGCCGTCACCGCGCCGCTGTTCCTCTTCGTGGCGGGGTGGGCCTTCGCCACCACGGTGCAGCGCACGGACGCCGGGGGCATGAGCGTGCTGCGCCGCTACCTGCCGCGCGTGGGGTTGCTGCTCGGCTGGGGTTACCTTTTGCGTTGGCCCGGTTGGGGGCTGCCCGCGCTGTTCGCCGGGGACCCGGCGGTGTGGCGCCACTTCCTGGCCTTCGATGCGTTGCACGGCGTGGCCGGAGCGCTGCTGCTGGGCGCGGGCGTGCTGGCCCTGCCCGGTGGGCGCGCGGTGAGGATGGGCCTGCTGGCGGCGCTCACGGTGCTCTTCCCCCTGGCGAGCCCGTGGGTGCGCGCCTCGGTGGAGTCCGGCGGGTGGCCGCTCGCGCTGGAGCAGGCGCTGGCGGGAAAGACCTCCAACTTCCCCCTCTTCCCCTGGGCGGCGTACTTCTTCGCGGGAGGCTTCACCGGACTCGGGCTGGGGCTGGTGAGGCGGGTGCCGCAGTGGCGGGTGATGATGGGGACGGGCACGGGGCTGCTCGTGCTGATGGCGCTGTGGGGCGGGGACCCGAAGGTGAGCGACCCGACGCTGGTGGTGTGGCGGTTGGGGTTGCTGGGCGTGGTGGCGGGACTGGCCATGTTGCTGCCCTCGCGCCTGGACGGACTGATGGGGCCCGTGGGGCGCGCGTCGCTCTGGGTGTACGTCGTCCACCTGCCCCTCGCGTATGGCTGGTCCACCTTCGCGGGACTGGCGAGCCGGCTGGGGCGCTCGCAGGAAGTGCTGCCGGCGCTGGGCCTCGCGCTGGGCGTGCTCGCGGTGTCGCTGGCCCTCGCCCTGCCGGCCCAGAAGCTGTACCGCCTCCGGCGCGAGCTGGGGCGCGAGGAGACTGCCCAGCCCGCGCTCCGGGTTTGACTCACCACGTCACATCTCCCGCAAATCCATACAGACATGGAGGGTAGGGTTTCGCGCGCCAGAAGTTCGCGTTGAGTCCAGCCTGATGTTACCCAGGCATCGCTCTCAACGAAGTCACTTCCAGGAGATGTCCAGATGCGCAAGTTCCTCTTCAGCGTTGCCGTCCTTGCTCTGTCCGCGGTCGGTTGCGCCTCCCCCGAGGCCGTGTGCGAGGCCGGCGTGGACCAGGTGTGTGAGCGCCAGTTCGAGTGCCAGTCGGCCGCGGCGAAGGAGTCCGAGGGCTTCAAGAGCGCCTTCGGCACCAGCGTGGAGGACTGTAAGACCAGGCTGTACACGGCCAACAACTGCGCGGCCCGCAAGGAGGACAACGACAACTGCACCGGCTCCAACGCGGGCAAGACCTTCGACCTGGGCGCGGCCTCGGACTGCTCGAAGGCGCGCGCGAAGCTCGCCTGCGCCGACTACCTCGCGCAGTTCCAGGATCCGACCAAGAGCCCGGCGGTGTGCGCCCAGGTCTGCAAGTAGTCATCCGCGACACCACCCGCTGTCGGGGTGCACGGGCTGGTCTCCTCTCGGGGGCCGGCCCTTTGTGTTGTCGGGGACCCGGTCCGTTCCTACCCACCTCTGAGCCGCTTGCCCCTGATGATAGGCTGGCGCCCGAGGTGTCGCGTCATGTTGTCGAGTCGAATCGCCGTGCTCCTGGCCGTGGGGCTCGTCGCCCTGGTGGGGCGCGAGGCGAGTGGTGGAGAGCCTCCGGGGCGCATCGGGTTCCGCAGTTACGGCACGGATGCCGGCATCGAGAACCACGACATGTCCTGCGTCTTCCAGGACGGGGAAGGGTTCGTGTGGGTCTGCGCCGCGGACGCGGTGTACCGCTTCGATGGTGAGCGCTTCGAGCGCTTCGGTTTCGAGTCCGGCCTGCCGTCGGTGAGCGTCCGGGACATGACGCTCGACCCCGGGGGCCGGCTGCTGCTGGTGACGCAGAAGGGCGTGGTCCGCTGGGACGGGGCCCGCTTCGTCCCCGTGCCGATGGAGGGGGTGCCTCCGCGGGTGTTGAGCCTCCGCCTGGACTCCGCCGGGCGGATGGTGGTGGGGACCGAGCTGGGGCCGTACGTGGAGGTGGAGCCAGGGCGCTTCGCCCCGGACCCCGAGTGGCCGGGAGGACCGGCCGTGGCGCTCTGGGCGGATGCCTCGGGTGCGCTCCAGGTGGCCTCGGGCTCCAGACTCCTGAGCCGTGACGCCCAGGGGCGGTGGAGCGTCCAGGAGGTGCGGGGGCACAACAAGGCCAGCATTTCCCTCGTGCGGGATGGGCAGGGCCGGCTGTGGCTGAGCGGCGATGGGTGGCTGGTCATGCAGCCGCGCGAGGGCGCGCCGCTCGAGGAGCGCTCCGACCTTCTCAAGGGATTGATGGGCGCCGGGCGCCGGCTGCGCCTGGGGAGCCGGGGGCAGCTGCTGGTGCCGAACTATCGAGGCCTGCTCGTGGTGGAGGGCGAGCGTGTGGAGCTCCTGCGACTGGCCCTCTCGGAGCGGTCGGCGCGGATGCGCGACGTCCTGGAGGACCGCGAGGGCTCGCTCTGGGTCGTCAGCATGGGCGTGCACCGCTCCCTGGGGCGCGGGCTGTGGCGTGTGCACGACTCCGCCTCCGGGCTTCCGTCGAGCATGCTCTGGGGGCTGAACCGCGGCGCGGATGGGACGCTGTGGGTGGGCACCGACGCGGGGCTCGTGCGCGGCACGTCCGAGGGCTGGGTCCCCGTCCCAGGGCTGGGCGGGTATTCCCTCAAGTCGGTGAAGGTGCAGGCGGACGGCGTCGTGTGGGCCGCGGGCAACCCCACCGGGCTGCACCGCTACGAGCCCAGGAGCGGCAAGCTGCGCTCGTTCCGTGAGGAGTCCGGCTACACGGCGCAGTACACCTTCGACATGGTGTGGGAGCCCGATGGCACCCTGTGGACGGCCACCTCCTCCGGCCTGCTGCGAGGGGTACGCACCGGCGAGCAGTGGGCCTTCGAGCCGGTGCTGCCGCCCAGCCGCAGGACGTTCTTCGGCGGCGTGGAGCGGGACAGGCAGGGGCGGCTGTGGGCCTCGGGGGACGGGCTCTACGTGCGCGACCAGGGCACGTTCCGGCGCCTGGGCACCGCCGAGGGGCTGCGGGACGACCGCGTGCGCTACCTGCTCATCCGGCGCGACGGCCGCGTGTGCGTGTCCTATGTGGAGCCGCTGGGGTTCAGCTGCTTCACCTACCAGGACGGGCGTCTCATCGACGGGTTCCACCTGGACCGGAGCACCGGGCTGCACAACGGCATCGTCTACATGCTCGGCGAGGACACGGCGGGCCGGCTCTGGGCGGGGACCGGGGCCGGGGTGCACGTGGTGGGGGACCAGGGGGTGCTCGAGCACTTCGGTGCGAGCGGAGGCGCCCCGGGCGACGACTGTAGCGGCAACTCCTTCCTGGCGGACGCGGATGGCGTGGTGTGGGTGGGCACCTCGAATGGCCTCGGTCGCTTCGATGGCACTCGCTACACCGGCCCGGCGGCTCCCCCGCGCGTGGTGCTGCTGGCCACCCGCCTCGGAGCGCGCGCGTTCACCCAGCCCCCAGAGGAGGGGGTCGAGGTCGAGCACCGCGAGGGCTCTCTGGAGGTCCGCTTCGCCGACGTGGGGGCCTTCGACGAGGAGAGCGTGGAGCACGAGGTGCGACTGGTGGGGTTGGACGACTGGCACGCCGTCCCGGGCCGCTCGGTGCACTACAGCGCGCTTCCCCCGGGGCAGTACCGCTTCGAGGCGCGGGCGCGGAACGACCGGGGGGCGTGGGGCCCGGTGGCCGGGCTCGCCCTGGTGGTGCACCCGCCGTGGTGGGCGTCCTGGTGGGCGCGAGGGCTGGGCGTGCTGCTGCTGGGGGCGGCCGTGGTGGGCGTGGTGCGCTGGCGGGACTTCACCCTGCGGCGCAGGAACGCCGAGCTGGAGCGCCTCGTGGAGGCCCGCACCGCCGAGCTCCACCAGGCCCGCGAGAAGGTGCTTCAGGCGGAGAAGCTCTCCGCCATGGGGCAGCTGCTGGCGAGGCTCTCGCATGAGATCAACAACCCGCTCACCGCCATCCACAACAACCTGCCGCCGGTGCGCGAGTACTTCGAGCAGCTGGCCGAGGCGCTGCGGCGCTGCCGCGAGCGGCTGGTGGCCCACCCCGAGGACGTCCAGGAACTGGAGCGGCTGTGGAAGGAGCTGGATGTGGACTTCGTGCTCGAGGACGCCCCCGATGCGCTGGAGGGGATGTGGAACGCGTCCGAGCGCATCCGCTCCATGCAGGCCGACCTGCGCGCCTTCCTGCGCGGTGAGCGCCCCCGATTGACGCCCGGAGACCTCAACCAGGTGGTGCACGAATCGGTCGAGCTCATCCGTCGCTCCCTGCCCTCGGGCATGCGGGTGGAGGTCCAGTGTGGCGAGCTGCCGCGGTTTTCCTTCCACCCCGGGCAGTTGGGGCAGGTGCTGCTGAACCTGCTGCGCAACGCACTCGACGCGCTGGGCCCTCAGGGCGAGGTGCGGGTCAGCACCTCGGTGCGGGACGGGATGATCGAGCTGGTGGTGGCCGATGACGGCCCGGGCATTCCGCCGGAGCTGAGGGCTCGCGTCTTCGAGCCCTTCTTCACCACGAAGGACGTGGGGAAGGGCACGGGGCTGGGGCTGGCCATCTGCCGGCAGCTCGTCATGGAGAACCACGGAGGCACGCTCGAGCTGGACGCGTCCGTGGCACGGGGCGCCTGCTTCCGGGTGCGGCTGCCCCTCGACGACGCCGAGCGCGCGCGGGTGGCGTGAGGGCTCCTCGCCCTCAGGAGGCCTTGGCGAAGAGCAGGTCGCGCAGGAGCGTGCCCGCGACGGAGGACTCGGGGCCGTGCTCCAGCCAGGGCGGGACGGGCAGGTCCTTGGAGCGCAGGAAGGCGGGGTTGAAGAGCTTGCTCGTGTAGCGGTTGCCGGAGTCGCACAGCACGGTGACGATGGTGTGTCCCGGCCCCAGCAGCCGGGCGAGGCGGATGGCCCCGGCGATGTTGATGGCGCTGGAGCCTCCGAGGCACAGGCCCTCGTGCTCGAGCAGGTCGAAGAGGAGGGGGAGGGCCTCGGCGTCGGAAATCTGGAAGGCCTCGTCTATGGGGGCGCCCACGAGGTTGGCGGTGATGCGAGCCTGGCCGATGCCCTCGGTGATGGAGGAGCCCTCGGACTTGAGTTCGCCGTGGGCGTACCAGTGGTAGAGCGCGGCGCCCAGGGGGTCCGCGAGCCCGATGACGATGTTGGGGTTGCGCTCCTTGAGGGCGAGGCCCACGCCGGCCAGGGTGCCGCCGGAGCCGACGGCGCAGACGAAGCCGTCCAGACGGCCCTCGGTCTGGCGCCAGATTTCAGGGCCGGTGGTCTCGAGGTGGGCCCTCCGGTTGGCGACGTTGTCGAACTGGTTGGCCCAGACGGCGCCGTGGGGCTCGCGGGCGTTGAGCGCCTCGGCGAGGCGGCCGGAGAGCTTCACGTAGTTGTTGGGCTCCTTGTAGGGGACGGCGGGCACCTCGAGGAGCTCGGCGCCCATGAGCCGGAGCATGTCCTTCTTCTCCTGGCTCTGGGTGTCGGGGATGACGATGACGGTGCGGTAGCCCAGGGCGTTGCCCACGAGCGCCAGCCCGATGCCGGTGTTGCCGGCCGTGCCCTCGACGATGGTGCCACCGGGGCGCAGCAGGCCGCGGGCGATGGCATCGCGGATGATGAAGAGGGCGGCCCGGTCCTTCACCGACTGGCCCGGGTTGAGGAACTCGGCCTTCCCGAGAATGGTGCAGCCCGTCAGCTCGGAGGCACGCCTCAGCTTGATGAGCGGCGTGTTCCCAATGGTCTCGATGATGTCTTTCCGGATTTGCATGGGGGCCCGAGGGGAAACCTGAATAAACCACGAAGTCCGGTTGGAGGCCCAATCCCCCCGACGTGGGGGCTCTTCCGGAAGCAGGCGAGCAGGCGTGAATGGACAAAGGGCCCGAACCCCGAGGAGAGGGGATTCAGGCCCGAGGTGCTTCAAGGGGGGTTTATGCGCGCGTGGGCTTCCGCAGCTCCTCGACCTCGACCCGGAGGAGCCAGTCGTCCTTGAAGTCCGTGGCGGCGCGGGCGATCTGCTCCAGGCGCTCGGGCTTGATGGCGCCCGTCTCACGCATGGTGCGCACCTCGCGGTAGAGCGCCCCGAGCGACGGGTGCAGCGCCGTGGCCTTCTTCGCGCGGGCCTTGGCCTCTCCCTCGCCCTCGGCGAAGGCATTGAGCTCGCCGAACCAGCGGTCCCACGCGCCCGGGTCCGCCGGGCCACCGGCCACCGAGGGCAGTCCCTCGCTCAAGAAGAGCTGGGTCACGCTGGGCAGCTCCACCGGACGGCCCTTCAGCTCCCCGCGCAGGTTGAGCACCTCACCTCCGCCCACGGCGAAGCCCTGGAGCTTCAGGCCGCTGGCGAGCTCGAGCTGGAAGGAGCCCTTGTCCGGCAGCTCTCCGGCGCCAAACGCCACCAGCGCGAGCCCCGGCCAAGGCTTGCCCTCGGCCTTGCCCCCGCGCGACACCATCACCGGGCCCTCCAGGCGCACCAGCGCGGAGGTGAGGCCCTCGGCCACCGGACGAGCACCGGGAAGCGCCTCCACCACGCGAGCGGTGATCTCCCGACCATCCGTCAGCACCAGGTGGTTCACGGTGCGCGCCTGGATGGCCTCCTTCAGGCCGTGGTCGCCCCCGCGCTTCCACGCCAGCGTGGCCTCGAACTCGGCCAGCACCTCGAAGAGGTGCTCGAAGTCCCGCGCCACGAAGAGCTGCGGCTGCATCCGGGTGATGTCGTACTCGGTGTCCGCGCACTGGAGGCTCAGCGGCAGCTTCTTCACCGCGTCGGTGATGCAATGCTTCGCCTCGCCGATGCTGGAGAGCAGGCCGGCGCCGTAGAGGCGCGGCTGTGCCACGGTGCCGATCAGACCGTACTCCGCCGTCCACCAGTAGAGCCGCGAGGCACGGGTGCTCTCGCTCACGTAGCGGCGGCTCTGGTTGGCCGCCTCCAGCCGGGCCTGGGCGTGGGCGACCTCCGCCTCCGTCGCCGTGGGGTCCTCCTTCACCACGCTCAAGTTGCGGATGGCCTGGAAGACGGCCTCGTCCTCCACCGTGGCGATCGCCTTGAAGCCCACCAGCCCGCAGCGCTTGAGGTACTCGGCATAGCGCGCGTTGGCGATGATGGGCGCGTGGCCCGCGCTCTCGTGGACGATGTCCGGCGCCGGCGTGTACGCGATGTGCTCGTGAGTACGGATGTCCGCGGCGATCGCCAGCACGCCCATGGCCTGCAGCTCGGTGAACACCGCGGGCGGGATGAAGCCGCGCACGCCCACCGCCGCCCAGCCGAGCTTGGACAGCTTCTCGTTCATCTCATCCAGGCTGGGGATGCGCTCCACGCCGATGCCCGTGGCCTCCAGGCCCTCGAGGTACACCGGGTGCGCCTTGTCGCTCAGGTGGCTCCGGAGCTGGCCGAGGATGTGGCGCCAGACCGCCTGGTCTCTCGGGGTATAGGCGTCGTAGTTCTGGCTCACCACATAGCGCCGCAGATGCGCGGGCAGTCGGGCGATGGTCCGTTCGGTCGGCGTCATCGGTGCGTCTCCCTCTGCTGAGATTCTAAGGACGGAGGGCCGTGACGGAAATCCGATAAAAACCGACGTCTTATTCGTT
>NZ_DASVWK010000313.1:0-1647 GCF_036389735.1 Archangium sp.
CGGGCGTGGAGATGTTCCGCAAGCTGCTGGACGAGGGCCGGGCGGGTGACAACATCGGCGCCCTGCTGCGTGGTCTCAAGCGTGAGGACCTCGAGCGTGGCCAGGTTCTGTCCAAGCCGGGCAGCATCACCCCGCACACCAAATTCAAGGCGCAGATCTACGTCCTGTCGAAGGAGGAGGGTGGTCGCCACACCCCGTTCTTCAAGGGATACCGCCCGCAGTTCTACTTCCGCACCACGGACGTGACCGGCACGGTGAAGCTGCCCGACAACGTCGAGATGGTGATGCCCGGTGACAACATCGCCATCGAGGTCGAGCTGATCATGCCGGTGGCCATGGAGAAGGAGCTGCGCTTCGCTGTTCGCGAGGGTGGCCGCACCGTGGGCGCCGGCGTCGTGGCCGAGATCATCGCCTAGTTGGCTGGTGGGCCTCGTGCCTGCCCCAACTGGTGGTTAACCCCGAGGGGGGAGCTGTGATAAGCAGCTTTCCCCTCGTGCCTATCGAGTTCAAGTCATGCCCAGAGGCAACCGCAGCATCATTTCGCTTGAGTGCACGCAGTGCAAGGAGCGGAACTACTACACGACGAAGAACAAGCGGAAGAGCCAGGACAAGCTCGAGCTGAGCAAGTACTGCCCCCGCGACCGGAAGCATACCGTCCATAAGGAAGGTAAGGTCTAGTTCGGCTGTTGTGGTCGGGTGTTCTTTAGGCCAGTAGCTCCAACGGTAGAGCAGCGGTCTCCAAATCCGCGTGTTGGGGGTTCGAATCCCTCCTGGCCTGCCAGTCGTTCAGTTGCAGGGACCCCCGGTACCCCCGTACCGGGGGTCCCTGTGTTTTCCGGTATCAAGTCGCATTCAGTCTGCGAGGAATCATGGCAGCGGCATCCGAGGCCAGCCAGCAAGCGAACCGTTCGGGCATGGACCCGAAGCGGCTCGTCGTCATTTTCTTCCTCATCGCGGGTCTCATCTTCGCGCTCTTCCTGGAGCACGTCTGCGGCCTCATCTGGGCCCGGGCGGGGTGGAGTGACCCCACGGTCATCGAAGGCGTCGACTGGCAGGTGTCGACCCTGGTGGGCTTCGTGCTCGCCGCCGGTATCGTGGTGGGCGCCTACCTGCACCCCAAGAGCCACGCGCTCTCGTTGGACGTCGCCTCCGAGTTGATGAAGGTCACCTGGCCCTCTTGGGCGGAGACCAAGGCATCGACCATGGCGGTCATCGTCGCCTCCTTGGTGGCGGCCGTCGTCCTCTTCTTGATCGACACCCTCGCCTACAACCTTATGGTTGAGTGGATACCCGCCATCTGGGGGAAGCTGTAATGGCGATGAAATGGTACGTGGTCCACACCTACTCGAACTTCGAGAACCAGGCGAAGAAGAGCTTGGAGGAGCGGATCCGTCTCGAGGGGTTGCAGGACCTGTTCGGCGAAATCCTGATTCCGATGGAACAGGTCGTCGAGATGGTGAAGGGCGAGAAGAAGACGTCCCGGCGTAAGTTCTTCCCGGGCTACATCTTCGTGCAGATGGAGCTGAATGACCGGACGCTCCACCTGGTGAAGAACACGCCCAAGATTACGGGCTTCCCCGGCACGGTGCAGAACCAGCAGCCGCTGCCCATCTCCGACGCGGAGGTGGCGCGCCTGACGTCGCAGAT
>NZ_DASVWK010000314.1:0-2657 GCF_036389735.1 Archangium sp.
TCCGCATCTCCTTCTGTCGTGTACCTCACAGCGTGGCTGCTACCTACCATAACGGGCCGACAACCCCGCGAAGGTTCGCGGTGATGTCGGCCCGTGGAGCAACAAAGCGCGGAGGCGGGTTTACCGGATGGAGATACGCGCCACCGGCTGGATGTTGAGGTCCGGAGACAGCTCCTGGAAGCTGACGACGGAGAACGGCGGGTTGAACTCGTACTCCAGCAACTTGCGCACGTAGCGGCGGATGTCCATCGCGGTGAGGATGACGGGCCGCTGGGCGCTGGGCGGCAGGTGGCCGCACTCGGACTTCACCGCCTGGACGATCTCCTGGGCGATGTCCGGCTCCAGCGCCAGGTGGGTGCCCGCCGAGGTGCGCTTGATGGAGCCGCGGATGGCCTCCTCGATCTGCGGATCCAGCAGGTAGACGACCAGGGTGCCGGTGCCGCGCGCGTACTTGTGGGACACGTAGCGCCGCAGGCTGGAGCGCACATGCTCGGTGAGCATCACGTTGTCGGCTTCGATCTGCCCGTACTCGGCCAGGGACTGGAGGATGCCGCGCAGATCTCGAACGGAGATCTCCTCCTCCACCAGGCGCCCGAGGATGTCCGTGAGCTTGAGCACGTTGACGACCTTGGGCACCACCTCCTTGACGATGGCGGGGAAGGCCTTCTCCAGCTGGTCGAGCATCGACTGCGTCTCCTGGACGCCGACGAACTCGCGCGCATTGCGGCGAAGCACGGCGGCCAGGTGGAGGATGATGTAGCCGGGCACGTCCCAGGTGGTGAGACCCGCCGCCTCGAGCGTGTCCTTGTGCTGCTCGGGCACCCAGGCCGCGGGCTGGCGGGTGGCGGGGTTGATGGCCTCGAAGCCCTGGATGTTCATCAGCTTCAGGCGTTCCACCGTGTCGTTGACGAGCACGTGGCCAATCGTCGCCTGGCCCGTCACCACGGGGACTTCGTTGATCTGTACCTGGTAGGCGCCGGGAGACAGGTTGGGGTTGCCGCGCGCGCGCACACCGGGGAAGCGCACGCCCATCTCCACGAAGAGGCCGTCGCGCATGAAGGGGATGAGCTCGAAGAGGAACTTGCCGTTGTCCTGGCGCGAGTCCACGAAGGGCACCAGCGCGTCGGACACCTCGAGCACGATGGGCGTGACGACGGGGATGAAGAGCTCGGAGTCCGGGTTGATGGGCTCCTTGGGCTGGGGCTCGGTGGCCGACGGCGTCTCGCCCTCGGGCGTCTCGCCCGCGGTGAGGCCCGGATCCCCGCCCGAGGCGGCATCGCTCTCCGCCTTCAGCATCTTCCACGAGCCGAAGCCCGCGCCGGCCGCCAGCAGGAAGAAGGGAATCTTCGGCAGGCCGGGGATGAGACCCAGGACGAGGAGCATGCCCGCGGCGATGGCGATGGCCTTCGGGTAGGCCGTGAGCTGCGTGGCCACGTCCTTGCCCAGGTGGTTGCCCTCCTCGTCGCCACCCACGCGCGTCACGATGATACCGGCGCAGGTGGAGATGAGGATGGCGGGGATCATGCCCACCAGACCGTCACCGATGGTGAGCAGCACGTACTTCTCCGCCGCGCTGCCGACGTCCATGCCCTTCTGCATCACGCCGATGACGAGACCACCGACGATGTTGATGACGGTGATGATGATGGAGGCGATGGCGTCACCCTTGACGAACTTCATCGCACCGTCCATGGCGCCGAAGAGCTGGCTCTCGCGCTCCAGGTCGCGGCGCTTGCGCTTGCCCTCCTCCTGGTCGATGGAGCCGGCGCGCATGTCCGCGTCGATGGACATCTGCTTGCCGGGCATGGCGTCCAGGGTGAAGCGGGCGGCCACTTCGGCCACGCGCTCGGAGCCCTTGGAGATGACGATGAAGTTGACGATGACGAGGATGACGAAGATGACGAGACCGACGACGAAGTTGCCCTGAACCACGAAGTGGCCGAAGGCAATCACCACTTCTCCCGGATCACCCGTCAGCAGGATGAGGCGCGTCGTGGAGATGGTGAGTGCCAGCCGGTACATCGTGGTGATGAGCAGCAGCGTCGGGAACACCGACAAGCGCAGCGCCTGCGGCACGTAGAGGGAGATGAGCAACAGCACCACGGAGATGCTGATGTTCAGGGTGAGCAGCACGTCCAGCAGCAACGTGGGCAGCGGGACGATGAGCATCCCGATGATGGACACCACCACGACAGCGAGGACGATGTCGGAGTACTTGGAGAGAAAGCCGTTGCTCTGGGCGGACATACGGCCCGCGATACTAGCGAGACCCCGCCTCTTTCCCAAGCCTCCCCCCCCACCAGGGGCTCGTCATGCCTGGCCCGTCCCGGAGCGGACGAGCGTGAAGCGCGGCCCCTACCCTTCCTGGACCTCTCCCATGTCCCGCTGGGCCTCTTCCGCGCTCTGCCACGCCGCGTCGGCCAGCACCCGCGCCCGCTCGGTGAGGGGATCCTGGTTGTCGGGATCCAGCTCCACCACGCGCGAGAAGTCGCGCGCCGCCTCCAGCGTGTTGCCCAGACGCAGGTGCACCTCGCCGCGGTTGATGAGCGCGGCGGTGTCCTCGGGGTTGAGCTGCAGGGCCTGGTTGAAGTACTCCAGCGCCTTGTCGAAGCCATCCATCGCCAGGCAGATGGCCCCGAGCGCCGTGCGGTAATACC
>NZ_DASVWK010000315.1:0-11641 GCF_036389735.1 Archangium sp.
CGATGGCCCCATCGGGAATGGTTACTTCAACTCCGTCACTACCACGCATCTTGATGCTCATCAGAAACTGACCTCCAAGGACCGGTAGACGAAAATGAGGCGCGATTCCTGACGAGCAACACTCACAAGCCCCCTTTCGCCCCTACTTGGCCCCCTTTCTGAGGAGTGAGAACGGCTCGCCCCCTTGGGGAGCATGGGGCCGTGCTGAAATGGGGGTGCCGTTCACACAGGCCGAGCTGGCTTCTGGCGGGATGCCATCAGGTTTGAGACTCGGTTGACACGGCCCTTGACCGCCTTACCTTAGCTGTAACTGGCGGAATCGGTAGACGCCTCGGCCTCGCAAGCCGAGGAGGCGCAAGCCTCGTGCGGGTTCGAGTCCCGCGTTCACTATAAGCCCCTCGGGTTCTTCATGAACTCGGGGGGTTTCCCGTTTTTGGGCAGTGGGGAGAACATGGCCAAAGGACTTTGGGCCGTTCGGTCGGGGCGTTTCGTAGGATGGCAGGTTGGGGACAACCTCTACGACGCCTCCGGCGAGAATGTCGGTTACTTCGATGGCGACATCGCCTTCAGTACGTCGACAGGTAGGTACATAGGCGAGCTTTATCAGGGGGACTGGATCGGGAAACGCGCCGGGCTCAGTCGGTCGACCCACGCTTCACGAGTCAAGACCGTCAGGGCCAGCTATGGGAGGCAAGCGAACCGCGTCGGACAAGCGCTCGGTGGATGGGAAGACCCTGACTTCTAGTGACCCTGCCGGTGCTTTGGATGACCTCCAGAGCCTCCAGGCGCCCGCTGGGCCTCTTGTCGGGGCCTCGGGGGTCCGTGGGTAGCGGCTCGACTCTCCCGGGGCTCCTAGGGGCCTTGCTTATGTCTCTGCGAAGTACCTGGGTAGCGGCTTCTTCATCCGAGGTGAACCATGGAAGATCGAGACGAGTTTGTGGACTTCTTGGGGCAGTTGGTGTCGAGCGAGCAGCTTGAAGGCCCCGCCGGTGGCATCGCCAAGAAGGTTGTTGCCGACGGTTCCATGAGCGGCCTGACTAGGAACCAGCACTACGCTCTAATGGCTGGGGTAACTAGCTGGCTCGGCGGCAACTTCGCTGGTTACAAAACGCGCTCTGTGGAGTTCGGCGAGTCACCTCCGGCGCCCACTTGCAGCGAGTGCCCAAACGAGATGCCGTGGTCCGAAGTCTTCCTCGCGGAAAACGGCCGTTGCTCGTGGTGCCAGAACGTCCATCACAAGGACGAGGACTAAGCCCCCAGACGTAGAATTGGAGAACAAAAAACCGGCCTCACCACGCCCACCCACAAAGGGGAAGGAGGGTGTAGGCCGGTCAGGGACTCGGGGTGATGCCCTATGAACTCACTAGGGCTGAACTCACTAGGGCATCTGGAGGGGAACTAGAAGGAATGCTCCAGCATCCCTCTACTACTATAATAACTTTTCTTTCCCTCTCTCCTACTGGAGGCCCTAACTCAAGTCCCCTCTTCCCCGTCGGGGAACAGGTCGCCTAGGGGGACCTTGTAGGCCACGGACGCAGCTACCAGGGTGGCAACGGTGGGGTTCGCGGTGCCGCCCTCTATGCGCGGCATGGACTTGGGATGCACCCCGATGATCTCGGCTGCCTGCTCCTGAGTAAGCCCCCGGTCCTCCCGAAGTTCTCGGAGTCGTATCCCGAGGCGCTTTAGCTCCCGCCTGATGACGGGGGCCAAGTCCTTCCGCGTCCGAACTTCGGAAGGTCCGTGGGAATGGGGTGACTTGCGGGAAGCGGGCACAGGGCGACATTGGCCGGGTCAACTTGAGAGTTACACAACTCGCATGTTTCCGACCTGTTTGGGCGGTTCGGGCCACATAAACTCAAAGGTAACTTAACAGTTGAGTTACACTACATAGGAGTTACCATGCTGGCAGGCCCTAGCCGACGAAAGGACGGCCCACATGCCCACCCGCAGGAAGAAGAAGGCTCCCGAGGAGACCACGGCTCCCGAAGCGACCAAGCTGGAGGAACCCGAGAAGAACGAGCCCGAGGAGAACGAGCCCGAGGAACCCGAGGAGACCGGGCCGAAGGTGGTCAGCCTCAACAGGGAACTGTCCGTCATCACGATGTCTGTCCGGTGTGCGCAGATCACGGCGGACATGGATGCTTACGGCTTCATGGATGAAGACATGGAGGCGGACTCGCTCCACGGTGTTTCATCCGTGCTGGCCCTCGTAGGTGCACGCTTGGACTTGTTGCAGGCGGTGGTTCGACGGGAGGTGAACCCGGCTCTTCTGTGGGCTCCGCACAACGCGGTCGGGGAGCACGAAGCCCGGGTAGCTGAAGACGTACTGCTTACCGAGTGGACCTACGCCTAGGCTCCGCTAGGCACCCGAAGGTGGACCGATAGAGCGCGGGAATGTTCGGCTCTATCGGTCCTCCCCTCCAGAGGCCCTGGACGGTTATGGGAGCGGGGAGCCCTCCCTCTCCCCCTCCATTCCCCGGAACGCGGCACCACGGGCCAGCCAGAGGCCCTGGAGGGGCATCACCAGGGCCGGGCGGGGATGGGAGCCGGTCACGCGGCCTTGGCGACTTTCCCAGCCTTGGCGTCATCCCTGGGGAACCCGAAGAGCACGTCCCCCGTTCCCCCATGCTTCCAGGCGAACTCGGCAATGCCGCTGTCCAGGTCCACCGTGACCGACTTGAACAGCATCCGAAGCAGGGCATTCACGTGGCGCCGGTCCAACGGGTCGGCCTGGAGGGCTTGCTCTAGTTCCTGAATGCGCTTCGTGACCAGCGGGCACGTCACGGCACCGGCCCTCGCGTACAGGTCATCCAGCCGCTTCTGGAGTTCGGTCTTATCGACCTCAATGGACCGCATCTGCTTGAGCAGCGTGTCCATCCGCGTCCGTGCGTAGGTCTCGGCAAGGTGCTCCAGGGTGTCTTCGGCGCCCGTCATGGCGGACTCGGCCTCTCGGATTTCCGCCTCAAGGGGGCCGTGCTCCGCTTCCAGTGAAACCGTCCCCAGGAGCCGGGGCGCATTCTGGAGGAACATGGCTTCAAGCTGCTGGTAGCGGAGCGCCGCGTACTTGCAGCCCGCTCCATCACGCGCCTTGAGGCAGACGAGATAGGTGTACGTGCCCCTCTCGGGCTGTCCCTTGTTCACGTAGGCCATGGTGCCGCCGCACTGACTGCACCTCGCCAGACCGCCGAAGAGGTTCTTGACCTCGCCGCTGGCGTTCCTGCCACGCAAGGGGGAAGGGGTATCGAGCAGGAGCGCCTGGACACGCTGGAAGGTGTCTTCATCCACGATGGCCGGGAAGTAGCCCGGGATGGGCTTCTGAGCCGCCTTGCGCTGCTTCTTCCCATCCACGTACTCAGTCACATGGGGGGTGTACATGCCGATGACGGCTGGATTGCTCAGGATGCGGCGGATGGTGTTCCGATGCCATCGGGGAGCTTGGCGCTTCTTCCCCTCGCGACCCTCGCGGAAAAAGGGCGGAACCCCCTCCTTGTTCAATGCCACGGTGATGCTCATCGCCCCTTGGCCCGCGAGGTAATCCCGGAAGATGCGCCGGACCACCTCCACGCATTCGGGGAGCACGTTCCATTGGCCGGTCTCCTTGTCGAGCCGAAGCCAGAGAGGGGCAACGGAGGTGAGGGGCTTCTGGGCCGCCTTCTGGCGCTTCCCGGTCCACGCCTGCTTGATGCGGATGGACTTGTTGGCGCTTTCCTCGTTCGCGCGAATGAAGACGAGGATGCTCATGATGAGGGCCATGGGGTCCGTATCGAGCACCTCTCGGGTGTAGACGCGGCCATCGGTCAGGGTGACCACCGTGATGCCCACTTCTAGGATGTCCTCCAGGCTGCGGAGGGCCTTCCGGGCAGCTTGGCGGCTGATGCGGTCCAGGCTCTCCACCAGGAGGTACGAGCCGGGCTCCACCTTCCCGGCATGAACAGCAGCCAGGAAGACGCCTAGCTGCCCTCCCTCAGCGTTCTTGCCCCGGAAGGCGCTCACCCCTAGGTCTTGGAAGGTCAGCTTGTCGTCCAGGTCCAGCCCGTGTTTGGCCGCATACTCGGCTGCTAGGGTGCTTTGACGGCGGTGGGAATCCCCCTTCATCTGCTCGGGGGTGCTGAAGCGAAGGTAGCTGTACGCCTTGGGCATGGCCGTCTCCAGTAAGAGGGAGGACCCGTCGGCCTCCTGTTCAACTGGAGGCCCTAAGTCAGGTCACCACGGCCCACACATGCTCACCGCGGACGCCACCACGCGCAACAACGAGGCCAACAGCCTGGTGTCGCGCATCAAGGCGAGCATCCCCGTGGGCGACTACCTGGCCATCGCCGGGGACTTCAACACCGACACCCGCTCCGAGAGCGCCTTCAGCACCTTCAGCCAGGTGGTGACCACCGGCAGCCCGTACCCGGCGGACCGCAACGGCAACACCAACACCAACGCCTCCCGCGCCAAGCCGTATGACCACGTCCTCGTGGACTCGGATCTGCGCGCCTACCAGACCTCCACGGTCATCGGCGCCAGCTCCTTCAGCGCGGGCCTCGTGGTGGACACGCGGGTGTACTCGCCCCTCTCGGACATCTCCCCGGCGCTGAGCACCGACAGCGGCTCCACCAACATGCAGCACATGGCCGTCATCAAGGACTTCATCGTCCCGGCCGAGTAGCCCTCCGCGGGGGCGCCTCCGGTGAAGCAGGCCCCACCGGAGGCGCTCCGCTTGCTCCCGGCGGAGCCGACGCCCAAGCTGGGGGCATGCGTCTCCCGCGAGAGCAGCTTCCCTCCGGCCCCCGCGGCCTGCCCGTGCTCGGGGCCGTCGTCGACTACGCGAAGGACCCGCTGGGCTTCATCGAGCGGTGCGCCTGGGGCGGGTTCGGCGATGTGGTGTACATCGACTTCCTGGGCCAGCCCACGTACGTGCTCCAGCACCCGGAGCACATCGAGCATGTCCTGGTCACTCGTCACCGCAACTACGTCAAGGACAAGCTCCAGCGCCGGGTGCTGGGCGGCCGGCTCCTGGGCAACGGGCTGCTCACCAGCGAGGGCGATTTCTGGTTGCGCCAGCGGCGGCTCATGCAGCCCGCCTTCCACCGCCAGCGCCTCGCCCTCCACGGGCGGGTGATGGCCGAGCACGCCCGGCGCCGGCTCGCGTCCTGGCGGGATGGCGAGGTCCGTGACGTCTACGCGGACATGATGGAGCTCACGCTCGGCATCGCCGTCAAATGCCTCTTCGACCTGGAGACGGAGGGCGAGGCGGAGTCCGTGGGCCCGGCGCTCGCCCGGGTGATGGAGCACTTCGCGGACATGTACGCCCTGCTGCTCCCCGAGTGGTTGCCCACCCCGGAGAACCTCGGCTACCGGGCGGCGGTGGGCCGGCTCGACGCGTTCGTTTCCGGCCTCATCCAACGGCGGCGCGAGGCGGGGAACGACGCGGGAGACCTGCTCTCCCTGCTGCTCCAGGTCCAGGACGAGGACGGGAGCCGGATGAGTGACGCGCAGATTCGCGACGAGGTGCTGACGCTGGTGCTCGCGGGCCACGAGACCACGGCCATCACGCTGGCCTTCTGCTGGCACCTGCTGGCCCGGCATCCGGAGGTGGAGGCCACGCTGCACCGGGAGCTGGACGCGGTGCTGGGCGGGCGGGAGCCGACGGCGGAGGACCTGCCCGCGCTCGTCTTCACCGACCACGTGGTGAAGGAGGCGCTGCGGCTCTATCCGCCGGCGTGGTCGCTCAGCCGCGAGGCGCTGGAGGACGACGAGGTGGGCGGCTGGCGTGTCCTCGCGGGCTCGATGATGATCTTGAACCCGTGGACGACGCACCGCGATCCACGCTTCTTCGAGGAGCCGGAGGCCTTCCGTCCCCAGCGCTGGGCGGATGGGCTGGAGCAGCGCCTGCCGCGCTACGCGTGGTTCCCGTTCGGCGGCGGGCCGAGGCTGTGCATCGGCTCGGGCTTCGCGTTGATGGAGGCGCGGCTGGTGCTGGCCACGCTGGCACGGCGGTTCCGCTTCGAGCGGGTGCCAGATGACCGGGTGGAGCTGCTGCCGTCCATCACCCTGCGCCCGAAGCACGGGGTGAGGGTGCGGCTGCGCGCGAGGGAGTCTGGACGGTGAGGTGCCCTTCTCCCCGCCTCCAGGGCAGGCGACCCTCCGGGAGGGATCACCCCGGGCCGTGAAAAACGCGCCGGGACGGTGGGTCCGCCGCTGTTACGATGCGCGAGTCACACCCCGACATCGAACAAGGACACCATGGTCGACCTTCGCAACTTCATCGGGCGCGGCACGGCGGCGGGTACGAAGCTGAACATCCTCGCGCAGGTGGTCATCTTCGTGAACGTGGGGAGCGGCGAGTTCCTGGACCTGGGCGCCAACCAGGCGGCCTTCAAGGGGAAGATCGACACGGTCTTCTACAAGGGAGACCTCTCGCTCGCGCTGAAGCTGCTCGAGGATGGCACGGCCGAGGTCAACCTCAATGGCTCCCGGACCACGCAGGCCACGTACACCGCCTCCGGCAACAAGCTCACCATCGAGGCGAGGCTCGGCAACCGCTCGCAGGTCATCACCTTCGAGCAGGGCGGCAAGGGCAACGTGGAGACGTACCTCGGGGTGACGGGGACCCACAGCATCAACGTGCACCTGGCCCCCAGCTCGAAGCCCGCGGTGGCCTAGCCCTGCTTCGGGGCGGCGAGCATGGCGGTGATGCGCTCGAGCAGGGCCTTCTCGCCCTGGGCGAGCTTCCCGTCGGAGACGCACAGGGCCCGCGCGGCCTCCAGCACATCGTCCGGGCGGGTGCGCAGCACCTCCAGGTTCGGCTCGGGCATGGTGCCGCCGGCCTTGAGGCGATCCAACAGCGTGTGCAGCTCCCCCTCGGGGACGCTCCAGCTGCGACCCAGGCCCATGATGACCAGCCGCTCGGACTGGGTCAGCTCGCGGTCGGCCCAGGCGACCTGGAGCAGCAGCTTCATGACCTCGATGTTGAAGCGATCCTCGGTGGAGAGCGTCATCCGGCGACCTCAAGGGTAGGGGAGACGACTCTACACCGGCGGCGGTGGCCGCGAGGGGAGGGAGGCCCCCGGGCGTCCAGGTGTGTACGCTCGGTCAGTCCAGCAGGAAGGTGTAGGTGTACTTCATCTCCGTGGAGACGGCCTCGCCGCCCTTCACGGCCGGCTTGAAGCGGAAGCGCAGCAGGGCCTTGCGTGCGGCCTCCTCGAGGCCGTAGCCGGGACCGGAGAGGACCACGGCCTTCACCACGCGGCCCTCGTTGTCCACGGTGATGGACAGCACCACCTGGCCCTCGACGCCCGCGTGCCGGGCCTCGTCGGGGTAGGGAACCTTCACCTCCGAGGCCACCGAGGGCGGCGAGTCCACCTGGTACACCGGCACGTACTTGGGCGCCGAGTACGCCTTCACTTCCTTCGGGTCCGTCGCCTTGTCCCCCGTCTTTCCATAGACGGTGTTGCCCACCGGCGCGGCGAAGCCGCCCGCGCTCGTGGTGGAGGACATGGAGATGCCCACCACCAGGGGCACCGGCTTGGAGGGCTGCTCGGGCGGAGGCGCGTCGTTGGGCGGCGGGGGCGCGGCGTCCGGCGGAGGCGGCGGGGGCGGCTTCTCCGCCTGGGCCACCTTGAGAGGGGGCGGCTTGGGCGCCAGCTTCGGCTTGGGCGGTGGAGGCTTGGGCTCCTCCTTTGGTGGCGGGGGCGGGGGCGGCTTCCGCACCTCCACCATCACCAGCTCCACGGGGCGTTGCACCGTGGGCGTCGCGCGCTCCTGCATCCGCGAGAGCAGCACGAAACCCACGCCGTGCACCCCGAGGGACACGAGCAGGAACAGCAGCACCGCCCGCGACGAGCGGTCGCGGCGGACGGGCAGGGGAGTGTCGAGCGCGGCCTGGCTCATGGCCTGTGGGACACCCTTCAGGGCACCGCGGGTGAAGCCGCGGGTGCCGCGTCCTTCTCGATGTTGAGCGCGAACTTGGCGATGCCCTCGCCCTTCACCACGTCGATGAGCCGCATCACCTGTCCATACGGCAGGCTCTGGTCCGCGCTGATGATGGCGCGCGTCTCCTTGTCCTTCGCCAGGGCCTCGACCACCTTGCGCCGCAGCCCCTCCTCGCTCACCTCCGCGCCGTCGAAGAAGAGCTTGCCCTGCTTGTCCAGCACCACGTTGACGAGCCCCTGCACCGTCTCGCCTCCGTTGGCGGCGCGGGGCAGGTCCACCTCCACCGTCTCGCGGACGATGAAGTTGGCCGTCACCATGAAGATGATGAGCAACACCAGCACCACGTCCACCAGCGGGGTGACGTTGATGCCGGTGATCTCCTCGTCATTGTCCTGCGCGCCGCCCGCCATGTCCTAGCGCCCCTCTCCGGAGGCCAGGACGCGGGGCGCCGCCTCGGCGCGCTGGGCACGCGCGTGCAGGCTGCCCACCAGCGCATGGCCCAGCGCGTTGGTGCGCGAGGTGATCGTCTTGAGCTGCCGGCTGAAGACGTTGAAGGCCACCACCGCGGGGATGGCCACCGCCAGGCCCACCGCCGTGGCCACCAGCGCCTCGGAGATGCCCGCCATCACCGTCTGCTGGATGGCCGCGCCCTTGGCGCCCATGTTGCCCAGGTCGTTGAAGGCCTTGATGATGCCCAGCACCGTGCCGAACAGGCCGATGAAGGGGGCGTTGTTGCCCAGCGTGCCCAGGAAGGACAGGTAGCGCTCGTACTGGGGACGCTCACGCGCCACCGTCGACGCGATGACCTGCTCCACCGTCTCCGGGCCCTGCTCCACCGAGGCCAGCGCCTCGCGCAGCACGGCGGCCTCCATGCCCTTGTGGTTGCCCACCGCGGCGCGCACCGCCTCGAGTTCCCCACGGGCCAGTCGCAGCGCCAACTCCTCCGAGTTGGGCAGCCGGTGCGTGGCGAAGTACACGGCCCGCTCCAGCATCAGCGCGATGGAGAGGACGGAGAGGACCACCAGCAGCCACAGCACCCACTCGGCGCTGGTGAGCGTCACGCCCAGCAGCTTGCGGCTGAGCCAACCGACATGCTCGTTGCTGCCCATCTGGGCCAGGAGGAGGAACGACGTCATGAGACCCACGTGAGGAGAGAGGATGCGCCCCGAGCCTACCGCCGACGCGCTGCATCCATTCTTCCCCATCGCATCGAAAGTCAAATGATTCGGCCAGTCTGGCCCCTGGCCCCCTGCCTGGACGGTAATGGGAAGGCTCACCCTCCGTTGAATTGTGCGGAAGACAAGGAATTGATAGGAAGCCCGCGCGTTGACGGAGCGACCCGATTCGGCCCCCGAAGACAGGTGGGTAGAATCTGACCCATTTCGGGCGGGATGGCCGAAATCAGGACAGTGGGCCGTTGGCGCGGAAGTCCTGTCTTTTCAAGGCCTTGGCTGGACTCGTGTCAAGCGCGGATACAGGCGGGCCCGGAGGCATGTGGACATCCATGCACCACCTGCGATTCCAGGAACAAGCCGTACAGAGGGAAACCCGGACCTTCGTGGAACGGCACGTATCCTGCTGAAAGCCGAGCCCGGCTGCGGTGGCACCCCCGTCACCGGCCAGCAGGAGGTTCCTCTTGGTTCGCAATCATTTCCTGACCGCTGCTCTCCTCGCCCTGCCCCTGGCGGCGTGTGGCGTTGAGGGTTCCAACGAGCAGGTGACGGAGAGCGCCGACATCGGCACCCTGTCCACCGCTGACGTGAAGGCCGCGCTGAGCGCCATCCCCGGCTCCGAGGTCCTCGGCAAGCACGTGGACGAGATTCCCTTCATGGTGCGCGGTGACTTCGGCTCCGCCGGCCAGTCGCTCCGCGGCATGTCGGCCCGCGACGCCAACGCCCGCGTGGGCGAGGCCCTCAACCGCATCGCCCCCATCTTCCGCCTCCAGGCGGCGGACCTGGTGGTGAAGAGCAGCCGCGTGGACGCGCTGGGCCACACCCACATCCGCTATGGCCAGACGAAGAACGGCCTGCCGGTGGTGAACGAGGAGCTCATCGTCCACGTCGACCAGGACGGTCGCATCTACGCCGTCAACGGCTCGGCTCGCGATGGGCAGAACGTGTCGGCCCAGGCGCGCGTCTCTCCCGAGGCGGCCTCCCAGGCGGCCCTGCGCTCCGTGGTGGGCACCGGCCTCGCGGCCGAGGGCTCCCGGCTCGTCTACTACCGTGACGGCTCCAGCCTGAAGCTGGCCTACGAGGTGCGGGTGACGGGCGAGGGCGCGGAGTTGCCCATCCGCGACCGCGTCTTCGTGAGCGCGAAGGATGGCTCCATCCTCGGCAGCGACACGGACATCCACACCGTGATGAACCGCGCCGTGTACTCGGCCAACAACGGCAGCAGCCTGCCCGGCACGCTCAAGCGCGCCGAGGGCGCCGCCGCCACCGGCGACAGCCATGTGGACGAGAACTACAATCACCTGGGCACCACCTACCAGTGCTACTCCCAGAACTTCGGCCGCGACTCGTACAACGCCGCGGGCGCGCAGCTGAAGAGCACGGTGCACTACAGCACCAACTACACCAACGCCTACTGGAACGGCACCCAGATGGTGTACGGCGACAGCGATGGCACGCAGTCCGCGCCGCTGGGCAAGTCGCTGGACGTGACGGTGCACGAGCTGACCCACGCGGTGACGGACTCCGAGTCGGACCTCGTGTACTCCAACGAGTCCGGCGCCCTCAACGAGGGCATGAGCGACATCTTCGGCGCTTACTGCGAGGCGTGGACGAAGAACTGGGTGACGGACCCGGCCGTGTGGATGGTCGGCGACGACGTGTGGACGCCCGCCACCCCGAATGACGCGCTCCGCTACATGAAGAACCCCACCCAGGACGGCTCGTCGAAGGACTACTACCCCGAGCGCTACACGGGCACCTCCGACAACGGCGGCGTGCACTGGAACTCGGGCATCGCCAACCTGGCCTTCGCCCTGCTGTCGGATGGCGGTACGCACCCGCGCAACAAGACGACCGTCGTCGTCCCGGCGATCGGCGTGCAGAAGGCCGGCGCCATCTTCTACAAGTCCAACTCCGACCTCTTCACCTCCTCCACCACCTTCGCCCAGGCGAAGACCTACTCCGAGCAGGCCGCCACGACGCTCTACGGCGCGGGCTCGCCCGAGGTGGCCGCGGTGACCAAGGCCTGGGAGGCCGTGGGCGTGGGCGGTGGCACGACGCCTCCTCCGACGGGCTGCACCACGCCGGTGGCCCTCTCCAACGGCGTGGCGGTGACCAACATCTCCGTGGCCTCGGGCGCCTGGAGCTGCACCTACACGCTGTCGGTCCCCTCGGGCCAGAGCAGCCTGAAGTTCGAGATGAGCGGCGGCACGGGTGACGGCGACATGTACGTGAAGTTCGGCTCCGAGCCGACCACCTCCTCGTACGACTGCCGTCCGTACGCGTCGGGCAACACGGAGACCTGCACTCACACCAACCCGGGCGCTGGCACCTGGTACGTGAAGATCAACGGCTACTCCGCCGCCTCGGGCGTCAGCCTGAAGGGCTCGTACGGCACCAGCACTGGCGGCAACGCGCTGACCAATGGCGTCTCGACGGCTGCGTACTCGGGCGCCTCGGGCTCGTTGACCTGCTGGACGCTGAGCGTGCCGAGCGGCAAGACGAGCGTGGTCTTCAACCAGGTCGGCGTGTCGGGCACCACGGGTGAC
>NZ_DASVWK010000316.1:0-2975 GCF_036389735.1 Archangium sp.
CTGACGGATGCTCGCCACCTGTACCCGTCCCTCCGTCTTCTGGGTGCCTGCTCATGTGCCTCTATGCTGGGTTCCATGCTTCATACCGCGAAGAGGAGGCCCGTGCGGCTGCTGGTGCTCCTGGCAGTGCTCCAGGGAGGCTGCCTCCTGGAATCCGAGCCCATTGAGGGGGTGGGGAAGTGCGGTCCCCGGGACCTGTCGCTCGAGTGCTGTCTCAAGCAGTTTCCCGGTCAGTGGGAGCGCTGTACCGGGTCTCCCGAGATGGCACAGGCCGCCGAGGTGGTGGGGAGGGGTGGAAGGGCCTGACCGGAACCATCGAGCCGGACATCATCCTCTTGGACGAGAAGGGCTTCATCGTCCACGTGTACGATCTCAAGTTCCCGTGCCCGGAAACCAATAGTGCTCGCTGGGAGACGTACGCGGAAGGGCGCTGGAGGGATGAGTTACAGGGAGACGTTTATGAAGAAATCCTCGGGGTGAAACCCAGACTTGTCTCCCCACGGGACGGAATAGTCCCGATCAAGGAAGAGTAGAACGCCAGGTTCACATGCGCTACCCGAGATTGCGGTACCACGACAAGGACGGCGTGCTGGGCGCAAGTGATGCCCTGGTCATGTGCTTCTACCTGAGGCATGCCAACGAGAGGATCGCACCCGCCGTCATCCGGGCCGTGGAAATCTTCCGGGAAGGGATACGGCCCTACCAGCTCGCCTGGAACAACACGGGTGATGGGCAGGCCGAGCCGCTCGATGACGCTTCCTGGGAAAGGACCCGCGGGAAAACGCTGGATCCAGGGCCCGGTAGGTCCGGCTCCCTGATGTTGGAGGGTAAAACCCTTAGAATGGATGACCTCCTCGTGGATTACCGGGGGTTGGACGTCATCCCCCTTCCCTGGCCAGAGCGTGAGGACGACGTGTGCGTCCTATACTTGCGCCTGCCCACGGCGTTCTTGGAAGAGCGGGGTCCGGAACGGGTCCATGCGCTCGCCCTCGACCTGGCGGCGGAGCTCCCCTTCAACTCGGGGTATGTGGACTTCGTCCTCTGCTCGTCCAGAGGGGATTCGGTCGAGGCCCTCAAGCTCATCCGCTCGCGCTACCCGGGCGTACATCTGGCCGCGAGCAAGGCAACCATGCACATGAACACCTGGGTGGACGGGGTGCACTGGATGAACTTCCTCGGGCAGCCGGTGCTCGGCAAGCTCGGCGGTGTCGCCAGTCTGCGCGAGCGCCTGTCGCTCCCGGGCATCTCCCTCCAGGAGATGAGTGGAGACCGGGTTCTCATCACCCTCGGCGATCGGCCGGAGGTGGGGGATGTGGATGCGGGTCGGACGCTCCAGCCACACCGCGCACTCGCGCGACTCCTCGAACCCCACCTCTACCGACGAAGGCCCCCTTTCACTTTCAGCAAGCCAATCCCCGAGGAAGTGCTCCGCTGGGATCGCCGCTTCCTGGAGTAGGGGCGAGAACGCGGCCCAGTAGAAACACGAAGCGCCCCCACCCCTCATCGGAGTGGAGGCGCTTGGCGACCCCTGCTACCCCCGGATTGTCGGGCCTACTGCATGGCCGCGGCGGCGTCCGGATCCACCTCGGCCATCAGCGCGGCCAGCTCGGCCTTGAGCTTGTCCTTGGCGCGGAGCTCCAGCTGGCGGGCGCGCTCGCGCGAGAAGCCGAAGTGCTCGCCCAGCTCCTTGAGCGTCATCGGGCGCTCGTTCATCACGCGCTGCTCGATGATGAAGCGCTCGCGCGGATCCAGCCGCATCAGCGCCGTGCGCACGCGGGCGTTGATGAGGCCCGCCTCCTCCTTGTCCGCGAACTCGTCGTCCTGCGGCGCGCTGGCGCTCACCACGAAGTCCACGTGGCTGTTGCCCCCGTCCTCGCCCATCGGCGCGTCGAGCGACAGATCCCGCCCACCCATGCGCTGCTCCATCTCGCGCACCTCGCCGGGCTTCACGTGCAGCTTCTTGGCGATCTCATCCACGTTCACCACGGAGCCGTCATCGGCGCCGAGCTTCTCCAGCTCGCGGCGGGTGCGGGCCAGGCTGAAGAACAGCTTGCGCTGGGCCTGGGTCGTCCCGAGCTTCACCAGGCTCCAGCTCTTGAGGATGTAGTTCTGGATGTACGCGCGGATCCACCACACCGCGTAGGAGATGAGGCGGATGCCCTTGTCCGGATCGAACTTCTGCACGGCCTTCATCAGGCCGATGTTCCCCTCCTGGATGAGGTCGGACATCTTGATGCCGTAGGAGCGGTACTCGTAGGCGACCTTCACCACGAAGCGCAGGTTGCTCGTCACGAGGCGGTGGCCCGCGGCCAGGTCCCCCTTGATGAACCGGCGGGCCAGGGACTGCTCCTCCTCTACCGTGAGCAGGGCGTACTGGTTGATCTCCGAGAGGTACATCGCCAGCGAGCCCGAGTTCGACGACTGCTCAGTAGAGAGCTGCATGGGTTCTCCGAAGGGGCCTCGCGCCGAGGCCTGTGAGAAGAGGTTTGGGTCCGCGTGACAACTTGATGGTGGGTGCCTAGAGCAACGTGTGTGCCACCCTCGTTCGCGGGATTTCTTCAGTCGCAACGCATACTTGGCCGATGCGACCGCACTGCGGTGGACGGAAAGTCCGTAAGCGTTACAGGTCGGGTTCCGCGCCACCGGCCGACTGAGGCTGTAAGGAATTCGCTTCTGTCCTCAAGGGGCCTCCCATGGTTGCCGATCCGGCATTGGACCGCCGAACAGGGCCTCGGCAGAGGAGCTCATCGCTTCCCTCCGTCCCAACCGGTAATGGGCAGGCCACACATCCTCAGCGAACCTTTCGTCCCGGTTTCATTGCTCCCTCGGAGAGCACACGAGGGAGCAAGGGCCGGCGGGCCTCAGGGGGCTGCTGGATTCAGGAGGCGCGGGCCTTCGGAGTCTGCTGCTGCCGCCGCCAGGTCTCGGTGGCCCGCTTGAGTTCCTTGAGCAGGAGAGCGGCCTCGCCGGACTGA
>NZ_DASVWK010000317.1:0-1684 GCF_036389735.1 Archangium sp.
CCGGATCTCCCCCGTGCTTGAGATCCCGGACGTGATGCCCTGGCCAGGACACGTCACCTTTCTCCGGCCACGTTCCGAACTTCTCGCTCCAACCCCGCCGGAAGGACTCCCTCTTCCCCTCCCACTTCTTGCGAGCGGCGCGTGTGTCCTCCTTCGACAGCTCGGTGTAGTTGCAGCAGCAGTGGTAGATGCCGTAGCGGCTCCCGGCCTTCAGGGGAACGGGTAGGAGGACGAGCCTTCCCTCCCAATCGAACTTGAAGTCGGCCAGCCACATGCACCCCTTGAGCGTGTGGCCCTCGCTGGCGCACTCCCTCTGGCACCCGTTCATGAGCTCCCGGCGGCACTGCCACGGGCCGTAGAAGAGAGTCGTCTTCATCCGTCCGCCCGGCACGTTCAACCAGGGCAGTTCCTTCTTCACAGCGGACTTGGCTCCGGGTGATGGCGTGGATTTGGTCCCGAGGGAACCGCTCGCTTCGTTGCTGGAGCCGCACCCGGCGAGGAGCAGCAGCAGTACCACCGTCCAGCCCAGCTTCATGGGAAGCCCCGTGGTGATGACCATCCCCTGATGGGATAGCTGGGCCGACGGGTTACCTGATGGGGCTGACAACTGAGTACGGGACGTGAACCCGTGGCTCGCGCTACCGAGGCTCGGGCACCTTCATGCCGCGCTGCACCGCGGGGCGTGCGCCCACCCTGTTCATGTACTCGCGCACGTTCGCCACGGACGTGAAGAGTTCCGGAAAGAACTGCTGCCCAATCACCAGCCACGGATACATGGCGATGTCCGCCAGCGAGTACTCCCGCGCCAGGTACTCGTGCGGGCCCAGGTGCTTGTCCAGCACGCCCAGGAGGCGCTCCGACTCCTTCGTGTAGCGCTCGATGGCGTAGGGAAGCTTCTCCTTGGCGTAGCGCTGGAAGTGGGTGAGCTGCCCCAGCATCGGGCCCACGCCGCTCATCTGGAACATCAGCCACTGCACCGCCTCGGTGCGCCCGCGCACGTCCGCCGGCAGCAGCTTGCCCGTCTTCTCCGCCAGGTAGAGCAGGATGGCACCGGACTCGAACACCGTGAACGGCTGTCCCCCGGGGCCCTCGTGGTCCACGATGGCCGGAACCTTGTTGTTCGGGTTGAGGGCGAGGAACCCGGGCTTGAACTGCTCTCCCTTGGTGATGTCCACGAACCTCGCCGTGTACGGCAGCCCCAGTTCCTCCAGGGCAATGGACACCTTGCGCCCGTTGGGAGAGGTGAACGTGTACAGGTCGATCATGTGCGCACTCCCCTACTCCGAGCGCATGGCCTCGACCGGATCCAACCTCGCGGCGCGTGCCGCGGGGTAGATGCCGAACACGAGGCCCACGCCCGAGCTCATCCCCAGCGAGAGCGCCACCGCCCAGCCGGGCACCACGGTGGTGAAGCCCAGCACCCACCGGGCGAGAAAGGCCAGGCCGAAGCCGAAGCCCACGCCGATGGCGCCGCCGATGAGCGACAGCAGCACCGCCTCGGTGGCGAACTGCGCGAGGATGCGGTTCTTGCGCGCCCCCAGCGCCTTGCGGATGCCGATCTCCTTGGTCCGCTCCGTCACCGACACCAGCATGATGTTGAGGATGCCGATGCCGCCCACCACCAGCGACAGCAGGCACACCCCGAAGCTGGCGATGGTGATGACCTGGGAGAGGCTGTTGAAGG
>NZ_DASVWK010000318.1:0-7573 GCF_036389735.1 Archangium sp.
CCCCCGGCGCCGAGCGCTTCTCCCGCTTCCCCATCATGAGCGGCCTCATATCCAGGTCCCTCAGCGCATTGTCAACGCAGGGGGCGGTTGTTACCTTCGTCCCCTCCCTGAGCTCCCAGGGCCAGGTGCGCCTTCGTGAACATCCTCGTCGTCGATGATGACCTCAGCTTGTGTTCCAGCCTCTCCCAGTTCCTGGAGCGGAATGGCTACACGGTCTATTCGGCGGGAGACGCCCTCCAGGCCCTGGACGTCATGGAGCGCCAGCCCGTCGATCTCATCATCACCGACTACCTGATGCCCCACGTGGACGGCATCCGCTTCACCGAGATGCTCAAGGCTGACCCCCGCTTCCGCTCCATCCCCGTGCTCCTCATTACCGCCTCCCCGGACGTGGCCACCACGGACAACGGGCTGCGCAAGGGCGTGGCGATGATGCTCGAGAAGCCCGTGGACATGGGCCAGCTGCTCACCCTGGTCCGCTTCGCCGAGTAGCCCTCGCGGGCCCGCCAGCCGTCCTGCCGTCCACACCGGCGGCTTTCCATGTTGACATCCCCTGTGCGGCCCTTATTTTGGCGCTCGCTTAGGCCGAGTGCTAACGGCCGCAAGTTCCCATTCCCCAGTAGTTTCAGGAGGTTAAGATGGCAGCGAAGGAGATTTTCTTCCACCAGAACGCGCGCGACGCAATTCTGCGCGGTGTCCGGATCCTTTCCGATGCGGTGGCCGTCACGCTGGGGCCCAAGGGCCGCAACGTGGTCATCGAGAAGAGCTTCGGCTCGCCCACGATCACCAAGGACGGCGTCACCGTCGCCAAGGAGATCGACCTCGAGAACAAGTTCGAGAACATGGGCGCC
The DNA here is from genome assembly GCF_036389735.1 of Archangium sp. GTDB lineage: Bacteria > Myxococcota > Myxococcia > Myxococcales > Myxococcaceae > Archangium. The sequence goes on from NZ_DASVWK010000318.1 coordinate 852, forward strand.
CAGATGGTGAAGGAGGTCGCCAGCAAGACCTCCGACAAGGCCGGCGACGGCACCACCACCGCCACGGTGCTCGCCCGGGCCATCTATGAGGAGGGCCTGAAGCTGGTGGCCGCCGGCCACAGCCCCATGGACCTCAAGCGCGGCATCGACAAGGCCGTCGAGGTGGTGGTGGCGGAGCTGAAGAAGCTCTCCAAGCCCACCGCCGACAAGAAGGCCATTGCCCAGGTGGGCATCATCTCCGCCAACGGGGATGAGACCATCGGCAACATCATCGCGGACGCGATGGAGAAGGTGGGCAAGGAGGGCGTCATCACCGTCGAGGAGGCCAAGGGCCTGGAGACGACGCTCGACGTGGTGGAGGGCATGCAGTTCGACCGCGGCTACGTCTCGCCGTACTTCGTGACGAACCGCGAGCGCATGGAGGTCGTCCAGGACGACCCCTACATCCTCATCAGCGAGAAGAAGGTCTCGTCGATGCAGGACATGATCCCCATCCTCGAGCAGGTGGCGCGCTCCGGCAAGCCGCTGCTGATCATCGCCGAGGACATCGAGGGCGAGGCGCTGGCCACGCTCGTGGTGAACAAGATCCGCGGCGTGCTCAACGTGGCGGCGGTGAAGGCGCCGGGCTTCGGTGACCGCCGCAAGGCCATGCTCGAGGACATCGCCTCGCTGACGGGCGGCACGGTGGTGAGCGAGGAGCTGGGCCACAAGTACGAGGCCCTCACCCTCAACGACCTGGGCCGCGCCAAGCGCGTCACCATCGACAAGGACAACACCACCATCGTCGACGGCGCGGGCGCGCGGGCGGACATCGAGGGCCGCATCAAGCTCATCCGCGGCCAGATGGAGACCACCACCAGCGACTACGACCGCGAGAAGATGCAGGAGCGGCTGGCGAAGCTGGCGGGCGGCGTGGCCGTCATCCACGTGGGCGCCGCGACCGAGACCGAGATGAAGGAGAAGAAGGCTCGCGTCGAGGACGCGCTGCACGCCACGCGCGCGGCCGTCGAGGAGGGCATCGTCCCGGGCGGTGGCGTGGCCTACCTGCGCTGCCTGACCGCCCTGGAGAAGCTGAAGCTGGGCGGTGAGCAGGACTTCGGCGTGGACATCATCCGCAAGGCCCTTCAGGAGCCGCTGCGGAAGATCGCCTCCAACGCGGGCCTCGAGGGCGCCGTCATCATCAACAAGGTCCGCGAGGGCCAGGGCGCGTACGGCTACAACGCCCGCACCGACGTGTTCGAGGACCTGGAGAAGGCCGGCGTCATCGATCCGACCAAGGTGGAGCGCACCGCGCTGCAGAACGCGGCCTCCGTCGCCTCGCTGCTGCTGACCACCGAGGCCATGGTGGCCGAGCGCCCGAAGAAGAAGGGCAAGGGCGCGCCCGCTGGCGGCGCCTCGGACTACGGCGGCGACGACCTGGAGTACTGAGCCGTCCCTAGAGTCGGGCTCGCGGCCCCGGGTGTCTCTCCCAGGAGAGGCCCTCGGGGCCGTGGTGTTTTCAGCGCCCAGGCGCGGCGGGGGCCTGCCCCAGGATGCGCGACAGCTCGCGGCTGAGCTCGGGCGCCGCCAGCTCCCTCGACAGGCACCCGGACGCGCCGGCGCGCAGGGCCTCCAGCACCGTCTCCTGGGAGAGGTACTCGGCGAGCACCACGAAGGGCGCCCCCTGGCCCAGCTTCCGCGCCAGTTCCAGTGCCTGGCGACCGTGGGCGGCGGCGAGATCCCAGCTCACCACCACGGCCGCCGGGGCCACCGAAGCGGGCTCGGTGGGCGCGCTCGGCATGACCCGTGCCTCCAACCCCAGGGACGCGAGTGCCTCGGTGATCTGCCGTGCCGCGGCCGGGCTGTCCTCGAGCACGTCCACGCGGCGGCTGCCCAGTCCCGGCGCGCGCCGCACGGGGGCGGCCGCGGCGAGCGTCTCGCGCAGCTTCGTGCGCACCTCGCGGATGTCGTCGAAGGGCTTGAGCAGGTAGTCGAGCAGCCCCAGCTCCAGCGCCTGCTGCGTCGTCACCAGCGAGGGGTAGCCCGTCATCAGGATGACGCGCGAGTTGGCGTCGAGCTTGCGGGCCTCCTGCGCCAGCTCCAGGCCCGAGAGGCCCGGCAGGTTCTTGTCCGTGACGATGAGGTCCACCGGCCCGCGCCGCAGATGCGCGAGCGCCTCCTCGGCGTCGGCCGCGAGGAACATCTCGCACTCCTTGTCCATCAGGTCCTTGAAGACGCTGCGGATGATCTCCTCGTCATCCACCACCAGCAGGCGGCGGCGCACGGTGGCCGGCGCGGGGGTGGAGGCGCCAGGGGACGGGGTGGGGGCCGTGAGCGGATCCGGGGTGGGGAAGAGGACGCGGAAGACGGTGGTGGGTGGCGGCTGCTCCGCCAGCATCGAGGCGGGCACGAGCTCCAGCCGCGCCTGGTGCTCCCGCGCGATGCGCTGGCACACCGCGAGCCCCAGTCCGGTGCCGCGCTTGCTGCCCGTCACATAGGGCTCGAAGAGGCGGTGGCGCACGGCCTCGGGGATGCCCGGGCCCCAGTCCGCCACGTACATGACGGGCGAGCCGCCCTCGCGCCGCAGCACCACCTTCACCCGGCCCGGCCCCGACACCGCGTCGCGCGCGTTGTTGAGCAGGTTGAGGGTGAGCTGCTCCAGCAGCCGGCCGTTGCCCTGCACCGTGAGGTCCTCGGGTGCGTCCACCTGGAGCGTGATGCGGGAGGAGTCCGGGTTGAGGGAGAAGGCACGCGCCGCCGCCTGCACCTGCGCCACCAATGATACGGGCTGCTGGGGGGCGGGGCGCTCGCTGGCGAGCCGGGTGAAGTCGGAGATGATCTGCTCCATCCGCTCCACCTGGGCCAGCATCTGCCGCAGCGTGCCGCGCGCGCCGATCTCCTCGGAGAGGAGCTGGGTATAGGCCTTCACCCCCAACAGCGGCTGGCGCAGCTCGTGGAGCACCTCGGCGGCGAGCTGTCGGGTTCCCGCGTTGGTGCGTCGTAGCTCCGCGGCCGCGGCCCTTGCCGCTGGGAGGTCTCCGGTCTCCACGGCCTGGAGGAGGAGCGCGAGCGGTGCCGGGATGTCCATGGTTCATCAGCATGGCCGAGCCCACCGCTCGGTCGCAACGCGGAGCAACGGATTCCGTTGACCGGCGCCCCCCGGGACGCGGATGCTTCCGACTCCTACACGTTGCGCCCACACTGGCTGTACGCCTCGGGAGCCCTCCATGCCGCAGACCAATCCGTTCCACGCGATGGTGCCCAGGAAGTTGACGGACTCGGAGCTGGCCCGCGCCATCCGCCTGGACATGGAGGCGGAGCTGGACGCCATCAACCTCTACGCCGCGCACATCGAGGCCACGGACAACGCGGACGCCAAGGCCATCCTCCATCACGTCATGGACGAGGAGCGCGAGCACGCGGCGCTCTTCTGGGAGCTCATCGCCCGGTTGGATCCGGCCCAGGCCGAGCACATCAAGGTGATGTCGCGCAAGTATCAGCTCATCGTCTCCGGCGCTTCGCACGACGCGGTGGAGGCGGTGGGCGAGGACGGCGAGCGCTCCGCGGCGACCGAGCCCGGCATGGAGAAGCGGCTGACGGTGGGCTCGCTGCGGCGCTGAGCCCGGCTCAGCTCCCGGTGCGCTGGCTGTAGCGCGCCGGGGGCGTGGCCTCCAGATCCTTCGCGGCCATGTAGATGACGTTCCGGGAGCCCTTCTTGCCCCGGTACATGGCCCGGTCCGCGAGGTCCAACAGCGTGGCCTTGTCCCCCGCGTGCTCGGGGAAGCTGGCGATACCGATGCAGGTGGAGAGCGCCAGCGCGTAGCCCTCGCGCGCGAGGAAGCGGTGCTTCTCCACGGTGCGACGGATGCGCTCGGCCACCTTCATCGCGCCGCCCGAGTCGGTATGGCGCAGCACCACCACGTACTCGTCCCCGCCATAGCGCACCACCACGTCCTGATCTCGCACGCAGCCCTTGAGCAGGCGGCCCATCTCCACCAGCAGCTGCGAGCCCACCAGGTGCCCGTGGGTGTCGTTCACCGTCTTGAAGTAGTCCAGGTCCAGGAAGAGCAGGCTGAAGCCGCCGTGCGTCTGCTGGGTGTCCTTCATCTCGCGATCCAACACCTGGTGCAGGTAGCGGGTATTGAAGAGGTGGGTGAGGTCGTCCAGGTAGGCCAGATCCTCCACCTCGGAAATGCGGCCCAGGTTGCGCAGGGCGAGCGCCAGGCAGCGGGCGAGGAAGCCGGTGGCCTCGGTGATGCCCGCGGGAGGCGCGTGGGGGTAGAGCAGGGCGGCGTGTCCGAGCAGCTCCTCCCCATCCACGGCGGGGACGACGAGCGCGAGCGGCCAGGGGCCCGGGATTCCCTCCAACAGCCGCACCTCCCGGGACGCATCGAGGCGCGGCGCGAGGAAGGCGAGGCGGGGATCCTCCCGCGTGTCTCCGCACAGGCCGTGATCGCTCAACAGCCGCACGCAGCCGGAAGCATCGCGCTCGAAGAGCACCACCTCGCTGGCCAGGCCCATGCCCTGGAAGGCGGCGCAGGCGGTGTCCGCGAGCCGCTCGCGATCCAGCGTGGTGGAGATGCGCTGCCCCGTCTCCAGCAGCGAGACGTACCGGCGCAGCGCCGCGTTCTCCCGCAGCAGCTCGCGTGTGGCGAGTGCCCGGTCGATGGCGTGCTGGAGCACCTCCGGGGCCACCGGCTTGACGAGGTACTCGGCGGCACCGCTCTTGATGGCACGCACCGCTGGATCCACCTTGTCCAGGGCGGTGATGACCAGCACCTCGGTGCCCGGGTAGTGCTCCTTGGTGTGGCGCAGCACCTCCATCCCATCCCCGGTGGGGAGGATGAGGTCCGTCACCACGATGTCATAGGGCTCGCGGGCCAGCGCCTCCTTGACCTCCTGGATGCTGGCGATGGCGGTGACCTCGTGGCCCGCGCCGCGCAGGTAGTCCCCGTAGAGGGTCCGGGCCAGCTTTTCGTCATCGACGAGGAGGACGCGCGCCATCGCCGAAGGGCTTAGCACCAAGGTCCCGGGGCTGCTAGCCTGCCCCCGTGCCTCCCTACGAAAGCGGACGCCGGCTCTGTCTCCTGATGGATGCAGGGGACACGCGCTTCGCCGTCGAGGCCACCTCCGTCATGGAGGTCGCCGCGCCGGGACCCGATGAGACCAGCCTGCGAGGCGTGCTGGAGGTGAAGGATTTGTCCGTGCTGCTCGGCGGCGAGCCGGAGCCGAGCCCTGGCATGGTGGTGGTGTTCGACGTGAGCCCCACGTTGGCGGTGCGCGTGCGCTCCATCATCGAGGTGGTGGACGTGGCACCCGCGCCCCACTTCCTCCTGCCCGCGGGACTGGGGGACACCCTGGCCGCGCTCAGCCGCAGCGCGGTGCTGCACAAGGACCGGCTCTACCTGGAACTCACCGCCGAGGCCCTCCCTCACGAGCCGGGCACGGTGCGGCCTCCACCAGAGCACCCGGTGGTCCTTACCGAGGCCTTGCCCGGACGCTCGCTCATCCTCGAATCGCAGGGGCGCCTGTTCGGCCTCCCGCTGCATCACGTGTCCCAGGTGGTGGCGCGAGGGCCCTCCTTCAGTGCGCTGCCCGGGAAGGGCGGGGCGGTGGCGGGGGTGGTGCTGCATGGGCAGGCGCTCTGGCCCCTCTACTCCGCGCCGGCGATGCTGGGGGCACCCGCCACCCCCGAGGGCTTCATCGTGCTCACCGAGGTGGACGGGCGCGGCCTCGGGCTGTGCGCCTCGCGCGTGCTGGGCGTCCACCCGCGTTTCGAGCCCACCGAGGAGCCGGGAGTGTTCCGGGCGCCGGGAGTGATGGATCCCGTGCTCTTTCTGAACCTCCAGCGCATGTTTTCTTGAGCTACCGCTTGTTTTCTTGAAGGCCCGGGTGGGCAACCGTAAGCTGCCCGGCTTGACAGTGGGACTGCTCGTCCCGATTTCTCACCGAATTCTAGGGGGTTGGATCCCCCGAGGCCCGAACCGATGCCCAAGAATCTGCTGGTCGCCGATGACTCGCTCACCATCCGCAAGGTGATCGGGATGATCTTCGCGACCGAGGACTTTCAGGTCACCGCGGTCGACAACGGGCTGGACGCCATCACCCGGGTGCGCGAGCTGCGTCCGGACGTGGTGCTCGCGGACGTGATGATGCCGGGCAAGAACGGCTACGAGGTCTGCGAGGCGCTCAAGAATGATCCGGCCACGCAGGGCATCCCCGTGCTGCTGCTGGCCGGCACTTTCGAGGCCTTCGACGAGGCCCGCGCGCGTTCGGCCAGGGCGGACGACCACATCACCAAGCCCTTCGAGAGCCAGGTGCTGCTCGACAAGGTGAAGACGTTGGTGGGTCAGAAGTCCAACACCATGCCCTCCTCCATGGCGACGCAGGTGATGGCTCCCTCCGCGAACCCCGCCGCTCCCGCGCAGCCGCGTCCTCCCGCCGGGCCCGCTGCCGGGCCGCGCCCGCCGGGGCCGGGGATGCCTCCGGGTCCGGGCGCTCCGGGCATGGCGCGTCCGGGTGGTCCTCCGGGACCGGGGATGCCTCCACCGGGCGTGGGTCCGCGTCCGGGCATGCCGGGGCCGGGGATGCCTCCGCCGGGCATGGCGCGTCCGGGTGGTCCTCCGGGACCGGGGATGCCTCCTCCGGGCGCGGGTCCGCGTCCGGGCATGCCGGGGCCGGGGATGCCTCCGGGTCCGGGCGCTCCGGGCATGCGTCCGGGTGGGCCTCCGGGGCCGGGGATG
>NZ_DASVWK010000319.1:0-4400 GCF_036389735.1 Archangium sp.
CGGCCACGGTGCCGAGCCGCAGCGCATGGGGGAGCAGGGACTCCTGGCCCTCGGAGCGGCTGTAGAGCCAGTAGCTCTTCTGCACGTGGGCGCACAGCGGGCACAGCATGCCGTTGAGCTCGTCGAGCCCTCGGGTGCGCAGCAGGTGCTGGAGGAGCACCTCCTCGCCGCAGCGCTTGCACTGCTCCTGGGGGCCGATGACGGCGAGCACGGAGCGGCCCAGCTCGGCCACGTCGGCGCGCTGGAGGGCGAGGGGCACGGCGGCGAGCAGCTCGGCATCGCGCAGCTGGAGGCCGAAGCGCACCTCCTTCTTCATGGCGCGCATGCCCACGTCGAGGTGGCGCGGCAGCCGGGTGAGGGCCTGGTCGAAGGTGGGCGCGTCGTGGAGGCCGAGCTCGCGCAGCAGCTCGTAGCGCTCGGCCCAGGCCTCGGTGGAGTCGAGCCCCGGAGGGGGGCGGCCGGCGGCCTCGGCGAAGAAGGCCATGAGGGTGAGGGCGACCTGCCAGGGGGCCTGGGTGGCGTCGTCCTCGAGGCGGCGGGCGAGCTCGCGCGCGGCGGGGGTGGCGCGCTGGCGCTCGAGGCGGAGCACGCCCTGGCGCACGAGGGGACTCTCCAGGACGGGGTCGAAGGCGCGGAGCTTGCGGCCCTTGAGGTTCTCGGCGAGCGTGGACATGCGCTTGTTCCTCAGGGAAGTGAGTGCCCGCGCGGCGCGCTCGAGCTGGCGCATGCGGGCGCGGGCGTCCTGGGCCAGGCCGTGGAGCTCCTCGTCCATCTCCGCGCGCGTCTCGGCGAGGTAGTCGCGGCCCTCGGCGGCGCGGCGGCGGGACTCCTCGTGGAGGCGGGCGGTGGCGGTGGAGCGCAGGCTCTCGCGCTGCTGGCGCAGGGAGTGGGCGGCGGTGGACAGGGTGCGGATGCGGCGCTCGAGGTGCGCCAGGCGGTCGTCATCGGAGAGCGAGTCCGCGGTGTCGCCCGCGCCCACCCGGGCGGCGATGAGCTCCAGCGTGGTGCGGTCTCCGGCCTCGTAGGCCACGTTGACGCGGGCCATGAGGGCGTCGAGCCGCTTGCGCTCCTCTTCCGACTGCGCGAGGTCCGGGTGGAGCAGGCGGGCCAGCCGGCGGTGGAGCCGCTTGAGGACCACGGCCTCGTCCTCGCGCTCGGCGAGGAGCTCCTGCTCGGAGGGGGCTTCGTCCTCGGGCTCTTCTTCGTCCGCGAAGGCGTCCGGGTCCTCGTCCTCGGGGAAGGCGTCGTCCTCGGGGCGCTCGACGGTGGCGCGGGCGTGGGGAGCGGAAGCGGGCGAGGTGGAGTCGGGGAGCTGGCGGGAGTCGCGATCAGCGTCGGCGGGAGGCTCGGGCTGTTCGAGGCGGCGCAGGAGGGCGGCGGCGGCGTCCTGGACGTTGCGGAGCCGGCGCAGGAGGCGCTCGGAGCGGCCCACCTCCTCGAAGGAGGAGGAGAGGGCGTCCTCGTAGGCGCGGGCGAAGCGCTCCAGCTCCACGCCGAGCGAGTCGATCTCCGCGTCGAGCGCCTCGAGCTCGGCGAGGAGCTCCTTGAGGCGCAGCTCGGCGCGGCGCAGGGGCGACTCCTCGGGAGGAGGCGCCACGCGAAGCAGGGCCGACTCGGAGGCGAGCGGTGCTGTCGACGAGGAGGACATGGAGGCAGGAGAACGCTCGGGGCAGGGTACCCGATGGCGGGGGCGTGTGATCGCCCGGGAACGCTCTGGACGCAAGCGCCTGCTCGCCCTGGGAGCGGGCTCCCGTGCAACCGGGGGGCGGTCCGGCCTATGCTCTCCTCCCACCCCCCGGAGGCACCCCATGGCTGGGAGAGACCCCAACCGTCGCATCTACGGCACGCAGGCCCTGCGCCGCGTCGGCGGAGGCCAGGATCGGTTCGACAAGGAGTCCCTCGAGGGCCCCGCCGAGTCCCCCACCGCCTCCGTGCGCGAGCAGCGTCAGCTGAACACCTCGCTCAACCCCGAGCGCAAGAGCTTCGCCTCTACCCTCGCGCGGTTCGCGACCCAGCCGAAGAAGTAGTCGGCGCGCCCTCCGTGGCGGCGTGCTCGGCCATCCGCCGCCACTCCTCCGCGTCGTGGGCGCAGAACACCTGCACCTCGCCCGCCTGCGTCCGCGCCAGCTCGCGCAGCCGCTCCTGGTTGGACAGCCGGTCCTTCCGGTTCTCCTGGATGAGGTTCTGGAAGAGGCGCAGCCCGGCCGGGCAGTGCGGGTGCTCCTCCATTTCTCCCCGGAAGAAGTAGGCGTCGCCCGCGTGCAGCAGCCACGTGTCTCCCCGGTCCACCGCCACCGCGCAGTGCCCGAGCGTGTGCCCCACCAGCGGCACCAGCAGGATTTCCGGCGGCAGGCCCTCCAACTGGCGCACGCACTCGAAGCCGAACCAGCGCTCTCCCTGGGTCACCTCGTACAGCTTCCAGTCCGGGCCGTGGGCCCACTGGCACTCCTTGAAGCGGATGCGCGCCCTCAGTCCTCGCTCCACCACCGCCGCCGCGTGCTCCTTCGCGTACACGTGCACCTTCGCCCGAGGGAAGTCCGCCAGCCCTCCCGCATGGTCCACGTCCAGGTGCGTGAGCACGATGTGTCGCACGTCCTCGCGCCGGTAGCCCAGCCGCTCCACCTGCCGGGCCATCGTCTCCTCCGGGTCCAGCTTTGGCCGCAGCAGCCCCAGTTGTTTCCGCACGCTCCGGTGGGATTCGGCCTGGAGGTCGTCCAGCCCCAGCGCCGTGTCCACCAGCACCAGGCCGGCGTTCGTCTCGATGAGCAGGCAGTGGCACACCATGTGTGCCCCCTCCTGGCCCAGCAGCAGGCCGCTGGCCGGCGGACACATCGTGGTCCCGTTCAGATGATGGATTCGCATGCGCTCGCGAGCTTCGCCCGCCGCGCGCCGATGTCAACCCGAGCTTCCCAACCGCGTGGCACGATGGCTGGATGGAACTCTTCCCCCTCGCGCTCGCGCTCGCAGGACTCACCGGTGCCGAGGCGTCCGCCACCACCCCTCCCGCCGCGGACCCCCCGCCGCGTGCGCTGGCGTGCCTGTCGAAGTGGTACCCGGTGGAGCCGGTGAAGGTGGACGGCGCGTGGCATTTCAAGCTGGGGGGAGCCACGTATCCGTGGGACGACGGCAAGGCGAAGTCCTTCGAGGAGAAGCTGGCGTCACCGGACCTGGAGGACACGTTCTCCATCCCCTACACCCCGGGCCCCATCACGCCCGTGACGCGCGAGAACGAGGACCCGGGGCGCATCCGCTTCGACCCGCTCTTCCTCGCCACCTACGGTGCCTCCGAGGCGAAGGTGGATGTGGTGGGCATCGACTTCCTGGGGCAGCGGCTGAAGGTGCACCGCGAGGCGGCACCGGCCTTCAAGCGTGTGGCGAAGAGGCTCTCCGATGCGCTGGCGAAGGATCCGGGCCTGCGGCCGTACCTCACGCGCATGGCCGGCACCTTCAACTGGCGGAAGATCGCCAACACGAACCGCCAGAGCGCGCATTCCTATGGCGTGTCCATCGACCTGAACACGGCGCGCTCACATTACTGGGAGTGGGCGAAGCCGAAGAGTCCGGTGCGCTGGGCCAACCGGATTCCCCAGGTCATCGTGGACGCCTTCGAGGCCGAGGGCTTCATCTGGGGCGGGCGCTGGTACCACTACGACACGATGCACTTCGAGTACCGGCCGGAGCTGCTGGACCCGGCGTGCAGGTAATCCCCCACAATGGGAAGAACGATGATGAGACGTTCCCTGCCACGCACTTTGCTGCCGTTGTCCCTGGCCGCGTTGGTGCTGTCCGCGTGTGCCACCTCTTCGCCCATTCCGCTTGAGGGGCAGGACGCGGCCTACGCCGCCGCGGCGTGCGAGAACCCGGACGCCGATCAGTGCATCGTGCTCGCGTGCGATGAAGGGGAGTGCGGCGTTTTCAGGTGCGAGGACGTGGACCCGGAGGCCGTGGCACGCACGCCCCTGGCACATGGGGCGGAACTGGCGCGGGGTTCGCGTCCTCCCCCTTTCCGGAGCCCTGGTTCCCAGCGCAACTGGAGGCGAGCGGGGCTTCGGGACGGCGCCCGACCCCAGCTGACGTTCCACTTCCGCTACCGCGACGGCTTCCTCCCGGCGTTCCCGAGGCTCGAGGGCAAGCTCATCAAGCATCACCTGTTTCCCCAGGCGCGGGAGTTCAGGGACTTCTTCCGGAGCAGTGACATCGACATCCATGCGTGGACGATGGCCATTCCGGAGCAGGTCCACCTGCGCATTCACCGTGGCACGGGGCCAGGTGGTGCGTGGAACGAGGCATGGCGGCAGTTCATGAATGCCAACCTTGGCCGCAAGGTGCCCCGGGAGGAGATGCTCGGCAAAGCCTTCGAGCTAGCCTTCCGCTTCGATATCGTGGGCCCTCTCGTGACC
>NZ_DASVWK010000320.1:0-10895 GCF_036389735.1 Archangium sp.
CTCGGGCGCGGCCTCGGGCTGGCCACTCTTGCGCATGGCCGCGATGCCCTGGAGCTTCGAGTCGATCAGCTGCTTGTCCTGCGCGCTCGTGGAGCCCAGGTCCTTGCAGCGCTGGAGGAAGCCCACGGCCTTGTCCCAGCCGGTGCGCTCGATGGCGTAGGCCCAGCCCGCGCCACAGAGGGCCTCGGGCTGCTCGGCGCGAAGGGTGAGCACCTTCTCGAAGGCCTCGCCCGCCTTGAGCCCCTTCTGGGGCTCGCGGCCCTTCTGCCCGTCCAGCGCGTAGGCGTAGTAGAGCCAGGCGTCGGGCGAGCCGGGCTCCAGCTCCACGGCCTTGGAGAAGGAGCGCTCGGCGCCGACGTAGTCGCGCCAGGCCAGCGCCATGGCCCCGAGGTTGAGGTGGCCGGGCGCGAAGCGCTCGTCGAGGGAGACGGCCTTCTGGAACTGGGCGATCGCGCGGTCGCGCTCCTCGAGCTTCAGGTAGATCATCCCCAGGTTGTTGTAGATGCCCGGGTCCTTCTCATCGAGCTTGCGCGCGTTGGCGAGCACCAGCTCGGCGAGCCGGTACTTCCCCTGGTCGTAGTAGACGAGCGCGAGATTCTTGTACGCCTCGGCGTCGTCGGGGTGGCGGGCGAGCACGCGGCGGGCGGTGGCCTCGGCCTTCTCGTGCTGGCCGGCGAGCCGGTAGGCCACGGTGAGGTTGTTGAGCAGCGAGGCCTCGTGCTCGCGGCCCGGCGCCTTGAGCCCGGCCTCGTAGAGTTCGATGGCCTCGGCGAACTTCTCCTGCACGCGGTAGATGCGGCCCAGGTTGAGCAGCGTGGGCACGTGCGCGGTCTCGAGGAAGCGGACCTTCTCGTAGGCGGCCTGGGCGTCGGCGAGCCGACCCTGACGCTCGGCGATGACGCCGAGGTTGAACTGGGCGTTGAGGCTCTGCGGCGCCTTCTCCAGCACCGCCCGGAAGCCCTTCTCGGCCTTCTCGTAGTCGCCCGCGTCGAAGGCGGCGACGGCCTGTTCGAAGAGCTCGCGCGGAACGGAGCCCTTCTCCTTCTTCGCGTCCCGGGACGGCTCGGCAGCGGCCTGGGGAGCCGCCGGAGCGGGTGTCGGGGCCGCGGTGGCCACCGGCGCGGGCTTCACCTGCGAGGTGATGGCGCACGCGGTGGTGAGAGCCAGTGTGGCGGCGGCGAGGGTGCGGCGGAACGCCATGAACGACCTCCCTGCGGATTCGCGCGGGTGCATGTACGAGAGCTTCACGGCTGGACCTCCCCCGAGGCATTCGACGGCACGGGCGCGGCAGCGGGAGCGGCACCCGCCTGGGTGCCGTTCTCGAGGCCCGGGTCCTTGGCAACGTCCGAGGTGACGAAGAACTCGCTGCCGCGGTAGGGCACCTGGCGCACCTGGGCGTAGGCCCCGGGGCGGAAGCGGTTCACCTGCTCCTGGGCGGCGAGCGTCCACTCGTTGTAGAGCGACAGCTCATAGGCCTTGGCCAGCGCCTTCTCGAGCGCCTCGGTGGACTTGTCCTCCAGCGGGAGCGCGAGGTTCTCCAGCTCGCCGCGGTACATGGCGAGCTGCTCCTCGTCGAGCCCGGCGGGATCCGGCGACTCGAGGATGTTGCGGGCGAAGTCCGCGTAGGCGAGGCCGATGCGAGTGACCGAGGCGAGGGTCCACTCCCCCGCGCCGATGGTGGCCACGTCCGTATAGGCCTTCTCCAGCTTTTGAATCGCCTGCTGCTTGGCGGCGAGATCGCGGCGGATGGTGGAGACGCGCTTGAACTTGATGTCCACGTAGTGCTGCCAGCTGGCCTCCAGCTCGAGGAAGCGCACGTGGCCGTAGGCGTTGAGCAGCTCCGGCCGCTCCTTCTCCTTGGCGGGCAGCTTGCCCCAGCCGCGGACGAGCTCCGTCTGCACGCGCTCGATGTTGCGCCAGTCCTTCAGCTTCCGGTACGCGATGAGCTGGCGGTAGCGAGCCAGGTACACCTGTCCACCGGCGGTGCGCGCGTCGCGTCCGTACGTCTCGACGAAGGCCTCGAAGGCACGCGCCGACTCGGCCAGCTTGCCGTCCTTCTCGTGGACGAGGGCGATGTTGTAGGCGAGCTGCGGCACGTCCGGCCGATCCTTGAAGCGCGCGATGTAGGCGCGGTAGGCGGTGATGGCCTTGTCGGACTCGCCCACGCCCTCCGACCAGAGGCCGGCGTTGAAGAGGGCATCCGGCACCCACTTCTCGGCCTCGGCGAGCAGTCTGGCGCGCTCCTCGTCCTTCTGGGCCCGGGCCTCGTCGGTGTTCGCGGCGTCACTGGCCAGGGACTCCTTGGCGTCCTTGCCCTTCTTGGGAGCGGCGGCCTTGACCTGCTTCACCTTGCGCGCGTCGGCCGAGCGGATGGCGGCGTCGTACGCGTCCACGAAGGCGGAGTACATGGCGGCGGCCTTGCGGAACTCGGCGAGCTTCTCGTAGAGGCGGGCCAGGGTGTAGCGCACCTGGGGCTCGAACATGCTGCCCGCGTGGTCGGTGAGGACGCGCTCGCCGGCGGCCACGCCGCGGTCGATCTGCCCGGCCTCCTGGAAGATGACCATGGACGAGGTGAGCGCCCGGTCCGCGTTGTCGGACTTGGGGAACTCCTTCACGAACTCGAGGAACAGCTCGGCGGCCTTCGCCGGGTTCTTCTCCTTCTGGTAGACCACCTCGTGGATCCACTTGTACTGCGAGCCCTCGACGACGCGGGCCACGCGGGTGGCGAACTCGGGGCTGGGCTTGAGCAGCTTCTCGTTGGCGAGGAACTGCCGCGAGAGCTTGTTGAGCTCGAGCCACTCCTCGCGAGACTCCAACACGTACATGGTCAGGTCGGCCGCGTCACGCGAGCGCCGCTCGGCGGGGAACTTGTGGATGATCTCCCCGAAGCGCCGGGCCGAGTCGATGTAGTGGTGCCGGTCGTAGACGATGAGGGCGGCCTGGTAGCGCAGGTCGATCTCATCCGGATTGTCCGGGTAGAGGCGGTTGTACGTGTCGCACGCGGCCACCAGTCGGTCCTCGAAGCGCGTGAGCGGCTCCTCGGCCTGATCGGTGTCCTTCTTGGTGAGACGGCCCTTCTTCTCGACGTGGCCCTTGGACTTGTTCTCGTCCACCTTCTGGCCGTCCTTGAGGTCGCTCTTGGCGAGCTGGCCGCGCTCGATCTTCACGAGCTTGTCGTAGGCCATGATGGCCGCGAAGGAGGCGTTCTTGCGGTACTGCTCGTTGGACACCTCGCGGGCCGAGTCGCGATCCGGAATCTTGAAGGCCACCACGGCGTCGTACTCGGCGGCGGCGGCTTCCCACTCCTCCAGGGCCCAGAGGATTTCGGCGTAGAAGAACCGCATGTTGAAGGCGCTATCGGCGACGAACTCGGGATCCTCGCTGGAGGCGAAGGCGTCCACGTACTGCTTGTAGATGTCGCGGGCGAGCCGGTACGTCTCCACCTGGCGCGTCTTCTGCGCCTCCTGGTGGTAGTCGGTGACCATCACGCGCATGGCCTCCTCGGTGACGCTGAAGGCATTGCGCAGCACCGACTTGTTCTCGGTATTCGCCTGCCACCACGGGGCGCCGGGCCGGTACAGCTCGACCATGCGCTTCATCTCCACGCGCACCTGGTTGCGCTGGCGCAGGCCCTCGTAGCCGCGGACGATGGACTGCTGGTACTCGGGCGCGCCCGGGCCCATGGGGGCGTCGTCGATGAGCGTGCGGTACGTCTTGATGGCGCTGTCGAAGTGACCCGCCTCCATGAGGCCGCCGGCCATCTTGGAGATCAGCCGCGTCTGGCGCTTCTCGGGCGCCTTCTTCTTGAAGTAGGCGATGCCCTGCGCCGGCTGGTCGAGCTGCACGTAGAAGAGCGTCAGGTCGTTGAGCGACTCCGTCTTGAGGTCACCCAACTCCTCGCCGCGATCCCCGGCGTAGTCCACCACCTCCTGCAGCCGCGCGAGGCCCTCCTCGTAGGCGCCCACGTTGAAGTCGCACCACGCCAGCTTGTAGACGGCGTAGGCGTACACCTTGGGCACCTTGGAAGCGCGCGCCTTCTCATAGTGCTCGCGGGCCTCCTTCAGCTTGTTGCTGTCGAAGTAGTGGTTGCCGAGTTCGATGTACGTCTGCGGGACGAACTGCGACTCGGGGTACTCCTGGATGAGCTGGACGTAGCGCTTGATCGCGTCGTCGCGCCGGCCGAGCTCCTGGAGGTTGTAGCCCAGGTAGAAGAGGATCTCGTCGCGCTGCGGCCACTCCTGGTAGCCGTTCAGCAGGTCCTCGTAGATGCGCATCGTCTCGACGCGGTAGCGCTCGCTGTCCCGATGCTCCTTCTTGGGCGGCTCCACCTTCTCGCCGCGGGAGGTGGCCGCGTCATAGGCCTTCTCGGCCTCCAGGAAGCGCGTCATCTCCTGCTGGTAGAGGTACTGGGACTTCTCCCAGTAGAGCTCGGCGAGGCGGTAGAGCATGTCCGCCTTGCGGTGCGAGCCCTCCTGGAGCTTGGGGATGAGGCGCTTGAAGCCCTCGATGGCCTCGTCGCGCTTGCGGTCCGCCAGCCCGTCCTTCTTCGCGTCGGCGATGCGGGGCGTGTTGTCCATGGACGCCGGCCCCACCCGGGCGGGCCCGATGCGCGCCGGCCCCTTGCGCGAGGGCTCCTCGGTCGCCGACGTCTGACGTGGCGCCTCCTCGCGCGAGGACTTCTCCTTCTTCGCGGGCTCCTGGCGCGACTTGCCCTTACGGGACTCCGCCGCCTGAACAGGCTTCTTCGCGGGCTGTGCCGCCTCCCCTGCTCCACCAGCGGTGAGCGCCACGCCCATCGCCAGCGCACCGAAACGAAGAACCGCCTTCATGCGAGCTCCTGTGGTGGGTCTGAAAGAGCAGCGCATCCCGCCCGCCCCAAACCTTCATCACCCACCGAAAGGGACGGTCGAAAGTAGACGCGCGGTGTTGGAATGAGAAGTGCTGCGGCCCCGAGGATCCGCACGGTGTTGCCCACCCGGGCAGAGCGATGTTCCGAAGCTGAACAGCAAGCACGAAGAGGCGGCACCCGGCGCTCGATGCGCGGGCCCGCCTCCGTGTTCGAGACGACCTGGCTTCAGCTCACTGTTGCTGCAGCTTCGCCGGGCAGCCGCGCTTGAGCGTGTACTGGTAGTAGCCGATCTCGTCACGCCAGAACTCGCCCTGGAACTTCCAGTAGTTCCACGCGGCGCCGGGCATCTTCGGGCGGTAGATGGACTGCGTCTTGAGCACCGCCTTCTGATCCACGCCCGCCAGCAGCAGGTCCTTCTCGTCGAGCGCCGTCTGCACGCGGATGATCTCCGCCTGATCCGCGAAGGTGCGGAGGTTCTGCGCGGCCTCCTGGAGGCGGCTCTTGGCGAACTGCCCGCCGATCTGCAGCAGCGTGCCGCGCACCTCCTCCAGCGAGGCCACCGACTCGGGCACCAGGCCCGTACCACGCCAGGAGCCCAGCTCGTTGACCATGCGCTTCTCCGCGTCCACCTGGGCGATCATCCGCATCACGTCCTGGATGCGCTCGTTGTCGCGGATCCACAGGTAGATGGGGCCCGGCAGCCGCCGGTTCTCCGCCGCCACCAGGTTGTAGGCGCTCAGCAGATCCATGTCCTCGCCGACGAAGGGCTCGAGCTGCTTCGCCATGGGCTCGTAGAGCTTGTCGAAGGCGGTGAGCGTGGTCTTCACCTCGTCGAAGAGGCAGCTGTAGTAGTAGACGGTCGCCTTGAGGACCCACGACTCGGGCTGGAAGGCGCCCTCGAACTGGGGCGCGTGCAGGGCCTGGAGGCTGCCGAGCGCCCCGCCGAAGTCCTCGTTCTGGAAGCGGGCGAAGCCGTTCTCGAAGAGGGCCTGATCCCAGAAGCGGGCGTAGCGCGGCACGGCCTCGTAGGCGGCGACGGCCTGGGCGTACTCGTGGCGGCCGTAGTGCAGGCGCCCCATGGCCAGCAGCGCGAGCTGCTTCACCTCGTCATGGCCGAGCTGCGCGCCCTTGGCGTCCAGCGCGCCCCGGAAGGCGGCCAGGGCGGCGGTGTCCAGCGTGTCCGCCTCGGCGGGACGGCCGGGGAAGCGCGGATCCGCCAGCACCACGCCCAGCAGGTAGCGCGAGCGGGCATAGACGCGGCTGTCGGACGGCACCGCCTCCAGCAACGCGCGAGCCTCCTCGAAGCGGCCGCGGCGCTGGCTGATGGTGCCCACCATGAAGTTGACGCGGGCGAGCACCTCCTTGGGCAGCCTCACCCACTTGTCCCGCACCTCGGGCGTGTACGCCTTGTCGAGGATGTTGGACACGAGGTTCTGCTCGTTGAGCTTCTGCTGCACGTCCACCAGTCCCTCCAGCGCCTGGAGGTAGGAGGGGTGCGAGGGGCCCGCGTTGACGATGCGCGCGAAGATGACGAGCGCGGTGACGGGCATGCCCTTCCGGGTGAAGGTCTGCGCCAGGTAGTACTCGGACCTGGCGCGCGTGTCGGGGTCCACCGCGTTGGAGGACAGCTCGAAGAAGCGCGGGGCCGCGTCGTCCAGCTTTCCCGCGTTGAAGGCCGCGAGCGCCTGGTTGTACGCGTTCATGTCCTGCGCGGAAGCCACCAGCGGCGCGAGGACGAGGAAGGAGGCGAGGATCAGTCGGTGCATGGCGCGGGCCTCAGAAGAGATAGGAGAAGCCGGCGTAGAAGCTGAGGTTGTTGAGGACGTCCGAGGAGGGATTGCCGACCAGGTCCTTCCCCAGGACGATGTCCTCGCGGTAGTTCTTCTTCGTCTTCGGGTCCACCCCGTCGAACTTGTCGTACTGGCAGCTCCCGGTGAGGCCCAGGTCCTTGAAGGCCGTGCCGCTGCCCCGTCCGTCCTCGAGCTTCTGGAAGTCCTCGAGGTTGCACCCGTCCACGCGATCCACGCGGGCGGTGTAGACGAGATCCCTCACCTCCAGGCGCAGGGCCATGGAGTCGCCGAACTGGACGCGGAAGCCGCCGCCCACCGAGCCGAGGAACTTCGAGCCCGTGTCACCGAAGCGCGCCGGGACGGTGCGCTGCTGTCCGTCCACCTCGTTGACGACGTCCGGCCGGATGAGGACGCGCGTGGAGCCGATACCGGCCCCGCCGCTGAGCACGAGGCTGAACTGGAGCAGGTGGTTGTCGTAGAAGGCGAACTTGCCATAGAGCGGCGTCACCTCCACGCCCGCCTGCGCGCCCCACACCAGCAGCAGCGCCGAGGCCGCCTGCGCCTGCTCGCGCACCTTGTCGATGAGCTCCAGGTTGAAGACGCTCTCGTTGGAGTACCAGTTGTACTGGGTGGAGAGCTGGAGGCCGAAGTTCTCCTGGAGGTGGTACGTGTAGTGGAATGCGCTGCCCGTGTGCTCGGTGAAGCGGCCGTTCACCTGCGCCACCACCGGGTAGAGCGTGAACTCGTGCCGGCCCTCGTCCGCGAAGCGCTTCTTCTGCACCACGTGGACGGCCACGTTCGGGTTGCGCAGCGGCGCCCCGTTCACCAGCTGGTGCTGGTTCGGATCCGCCACCGGCTGGAGCTCGGCGGCCTCGGCCAGAGGCGCATCCGAGGCCTGCTCGGGCGCCTGGGCCTCCAGGGCGGGCTCGGGCTCGGGCTGCTCGGCCGCGGGCTGCGCCGGCAGGGGCTCCGGCTTCACGGGAATGGGCGCGTTCTCCAAGGGAGGCGCCGGGGTCTCTTGAGCCAGGGCTGGCGTGCCAGCGGTGGCCAGGAGCAACGCGAGGAGCGAAGTGGTTCGCATGTGAGACGTCAGCCTCAGAAGAGGAAGGTGTAGCCGATGTCGAATTGCACCAGGTGCGTCAGGCCAGGGTTGCTCGCGGGCTCACCACTCTCCCGCCCCGCCTCCCAGTCCTCACGCAACACATTCACGCGGTACTGATCCATGAAGACCCAGTCGCGCACCTCGAAGCGGAGGGCGTGCTTGCCACCCGCCAGGAAGAAGCGGAAGCCCACCGCCCCGGACGCCACTGGCGCCACGCGCGTCTCGGTGTGCCAGTAGTTCTCGGTCGCGGTGGAGGCATCGAGCGGATCCGCCCGGTTGTCACAGACCCCCATGTCCCGATCCTGGACCCGGGTGCACTGGATCACCGACTGGCGTCGCAGCGAGGCCAGCCCGCCGCCGCCCCAGAGGTACGCCTGGAAGTGCGCCGACTCGTCGGCCAGCAGCGACAGCTTGCCGTAGATGGGCGCCCAGCGAGCCCCCACCACGCCGTGCAGATTCATCTCCCACATGTCCTCGAGCTCGTCCGTGATCTTCTTGTCCTCACGGTTGAGGAAGCTCTCGGAGATGGAGCGAGCCAGGCCCGTGTGGCGGCTGAGCGCATAGCCGGCGCGCGCCTCGACACCGAGCGTGTTGAAGAGGTTGTAGGCGACCCCAACGTTCAGGTTGTAGTGCGCCGTGAGGTACTCGCGAAGCGGCAGCCCCACCGAGACGGACGCCTCCAGCTTCTCCTCCGGAGAGAAGAGCCGGTGGCGCACGGCGGCCGGATCCAACACCTGCTCCTGGGCCGAGGCGGACAGCGCCGTCAGCAGGAACGCGAGAGAAACGAAGCGTGGAAGCGTGCGTGCATTCATAGGCCGTATGGGGCCACGATCTGCGCACGCGAGTGCCCATGGGCAAGAGAGCAGGCTCGACAGTGGGGCGGACTTTGCATCCCCGGGGCTCCCAGCGCCTACCAGCCAACGTTTGGCGGCCCACCGGAGCCCGGAAACACGAACGCCCCGCCCGGAGGGTAGCCGGAGCGGGGCGTCGGGAACTGGACCCTGTGGCGGTGCCTGGAGGCTCGGTAGGACGAGATACCCGGCCCTCCCCCTGACGAGGGAGGGAGCACACACAGGGCTACGGGACTACTTGGTGCGCGCGGCCTTGTGCTGCTCGCGCAGGGCGACCTTGATGCTCGGGCGCACGATGATGATGCCGTCGTTGTGGCCGGGGATGGAGCCCTTGATGAGCACCAGGCCCTTGTCCACGTCCACGCCCACCACGGTGAGGTTCTGCGTGGTCACCTGATCCACGCCGTAGTGACCGGGCAGCTTCTTGTTCGGGTACACGCGGCCGGGCGTCTTACGCTGACCGATGGCGCCCGGGTGACGACGGTACTCGTGGGTACCACGGGTGGCCGTCTGCGAGCCCTTGAAGCTCCAGCGCTTCATGACGCCCTGGAAGCCACGGCCCTTGGTGATGCCGGTGACGTCCACGAGCTGACCCTTGGTGAACAGGTCCGCCTTCACGGGATCGCCCACGTTGAAGCCGGCGGCCTCCTCGGCGGACACCCGGAACTCCTTCAGGTGCCGGCGGAACGGCGAGTTGTTCTTCTTGAAGAAGCCCACGTCCGCCTTCGTCAGGCGCTTCTCGCGGATCTCCCCGTAGCCCAGCGTCACCGCCGAGTACTTGTCCTTCTCGGGGGTACGCTTGCCCACGACCTGGCAGGTGTTGACGTCGACCACCGTCACCGGAACGAGGTTGCCCTCGTCGTTGAACACCTGGGTCATTCCAATCTTCTTGCCAATCAGACCCTTCACGTCGTCCTCACAGCTCGCGCTCGAAGCGCGAAAACATCAATGATTTCAGCGATTTGCGTCCGACTTCAGTTCCCCGGACGCCAGGAAGCGGCGCAATGTAGCAGCTTGCCCCCTACCGTCAAGCACGGAGGGAGGGGGCCCTGCTTCACTGCGCGCGATCCAGCCGCGGGTAGAACGGGGCGAGCTGCGCCTCGGCGATGCGCTGCGCGTACACGTCCTCGCCGAGGAGGAACAGCGCCTGATCCAGGTAATCCTCCGCCGCCTGGACCTCGCCCTCCTTCTCGGCGATCGCCCGGTCGAGCTCCGCCATCGCCTGGTCGAACGCCTCCTTGCGGGAGGTCATCTCGTCCTCCAGGTCGAGCATGCGCTTGTGCGCCAGGATGCCCGCCGCGCCTGGCTGGCCCGGCTTGGGCGTGAGGGCCATGGCCACGTCCCGCTCCAGGTTCTCCACCTCGCGCGCCAGCCGCATCTGCTGGATGCGGTTCTTCTTCAGGTTGTCGCGGGAGGTGCCCAGCACGGACTGATCCTGGGTGGTGAGCTCCAGGTCGGCGTGCTTCTTCTCCATCTTCTTGAGCGCCTCGAGGGCGTAGCGCAGGTCCGCGCGGCGGTTGGACAGCGTCTTGCGGAGGCTCTTCGTCTGCCCCTCCACGGCGTCCACCGCCTTCTTCCACTTCTTGACGATCTCGTACTGGGCGGCGCGATCCGCCTCGTACTGGGCGAGGTAGTCCTGCCAGGCCGCGTCGTCGTCGTTCATCTGCTGCTCGAGCGCGGCCAGCTCGTCGCGTCGGGCCACGAGCGCGGCCTCGGCGCGATAGACGCGATCCATCGTGCGCGGACAGTTGGGCTTGCCCGCCAGACGATCTCTCGCGAGATCCCCGAGCTGGAAGATCAGGTCGTTGTAGGTCTCCGCCTTGGGCATACCCCCTGTTTTACGCCCAAGGCGAGCGGCCTGTCAGCTATCTGCCGGAGCGGCGGCAACCGAGGAGGCGTTTGCCTCGGCGGCGGCCTGGGCAGCCCCTTCGGCCAGGGCGAAGAGCTCCCGGGCCCGATCCTGCTCCTCGGTGCGGTTGAGTTCGCAGACCCAGGCGCTGGAGAGGTCCGCGTGCTGGCGGGCCAGTTCAGCGGTGGACTCGTAGCGCGCCGCCGAGGCCCGGGCGAAGGCGCCCTCCCGCCGCAGCTCCAGCACTGTGTCGCCATCGAGGCTGATCTCCTCGGGCGGCACGGGCAGGGGCCCACGACCGAGCGCCGCCAGCCGAGCCAGCAGCCTCGAGGCGTGTGCCCTACAGAACGCGGCCAGCACCATCAACCGCGCCCGCCCCCGGCTGTCGCCGAGACGCTCGGCGAGCATCGTCATGCGACGCGCCGAAACCACCTCGGATTCCCATGCCGCGGCC
>NZ_DASVWK010000321.1:0-8434 GCF_036389735.1 Archangium sp.
TTGTTCCACCTGGAACGCCCCGTCCTTGGAGACCCATCGCAAGGTCTGCTCCCCCACGAGGAGCTCGACCTGGGGGCCCGTGAGCAAGGTCCGGCGCACCGTCATCCGCCCCAGCTCCACGCCACGGGGGCCATACACCTCGAACTTCGCCGTCGCGCCGGCCTGGTAGCTCTTCCAGATGTAGGCGAGCAGCTCGCCCTCCGCCGACTCGACGAACCAGTTCCATTCCTCCGAGTCACCTTGGGAGATCGACTCACGTCGGATGCGGACCAGGACGCGCGCATCCTCGGAGGCGCGGACCTCCCAGCGGTTGTTGCTCTCCGGGGAGGCGAAGCGGAACCCCCCGGACACTCCGGGTCCCGGCAGTAGGAGATCCAGCGGCTCCCCCTCCCGCGAGTAGCGCATGGGACCCTCGGGTCCCTCGCGCAGGGAGAAGACCGAGCCACGCGTCGCGACGCGCTCCATCCGCTCGACGAGCTCCTCCCACGCGGAGTCGCGGTGCTCGGGACGGAACTGGATGACCATCTGCCCGGAGCTACCGCTCCCGCTCCCATGGCGGAGCACGACCCCGAGGGACGTCCGCTCGATGTGACCGACGTCCGCGTAGCGCACCATCTCGTGGCGCAGCTCCGTGCCCAGCCGCTTCTGGTGGGGGAACACGCTCTCCACGCGGTCGGCGAAGAAGGTGAAGCGCCCGAGCTGCTCGACGACACGCAGCTTCCACAGGTAGTAGCCCATGGCCGCCAGGAGCCCGCCGACAACCGCGACAAGCGCCGCCTCCGGCCCGAGGATGGCGAGGGCCACGAACGCGAGCCCCATCGAGGGCACGAGCGCTACCAGCATGAAGGAGCCCGTGTAGAGCACCTTCTGCCCCGGAGAGAAGTACATGCGCAGCGTGCGGGGCCGTGCCTCGGGAGGGGCAACCTCCTGGGAGGGGGGACGCGGAATCGGGCGCGGTGAGGGCATGGAGCGTGAGCGTGTCTACAGACGGCCGTCGAGGAAGTTGCGCACCAACCGGGGGCCCTCGGGCGTGAGGACGCTCTCCGGGTGGAACTGCACGCCCACCACCGGCAGCTCGCGGTGCCGCAGGCCCATGATGAGCCCATCCTGCGTCCAGGCCGTCGGCTCCAGCTCCGCCGGCAGCGTCGTCGCCTCCACCACCAGCGAGTGGTAGCGCGCCGCCTGGAAGCCCTGGGGCATGCCCTCGAAGATGCTCCGGCCCTCGTGGCGGATGGACGCCGTCTTGCCGTGCACCGGCTCCGGCGCTCGCACCACGTTGCCGCCGAAGACGGCCCCGATGGACTGGTGCCCCAGGCACACGCCCAGCACCGGCACCTTCGCGGCGCGGATGGCGGCCATGCTCACCCCGGCCTCGTGCGGCGTGCACGGGCCCGGCGACACCACCAGGTGCGAGGCCCCCGAGGCCGCCACGCCCTCGATGTCGATCTCATCGTTGCGCGCCACCTTCACCTCGGCCCCCAGCGTGTAGAGGAGCTGCACGAGGTTGAAGGTGAACGAATCGTAGTTGTCGATGACGAGGATCACCGCAGACCTCCTTCACGCGCCTGCTTCAGGGCCGTGGCCATCACCCGCGCCTTGGCCTCGGTCTCGTCCGCCTCCTTCGAGGGCACCGAGTCCGCCACGAGTCCCGCACCGGCCTCCCAGAGCGTGCGGTCCCCGTCGATGAAGAAGGTGCGCAGCGCGATGGCCAGGTCCAGCGCGCCACAGAAGGACAGGTAGCCCACCGCGCCCGCGTAGGGGCCGCGGCGGGTGGGCTCCAGCTCGTCGATGATCTGCATCGCGCGAATCTTCGGAGCCCCCGACACCGTGCCCGCGGGGAAGGTGCAGGCCAGCGCGTCGAGCGCGTCGTACTTCGCGTCCAGCTTCCCGCGCACCTGCGAGACGATGTGCATCACGTGGCTGTAGCGCTCGACGACCATCAGGTCCTCGACGCGCACCGAGCCCGGCGCGGCCACCCGGCCCACGTCGTTGCGGCCCAGGTCCACCAGCATCATGTGCTCGGCGCGCTCCTTCTCGTCGGCGAGCAGCTCCTTCTCCAGGGCCACGTCCTCGACCTCGGTGGCGCCGCGACGCCGGGTGCCGGCGATGGGGCGCACCACGACGTCCCCATCGCGCACCTGTACCAGCAGCTCCGGAGAGGCGCCCACCAGCGCGCGCGCCTCGCCCAGCTCGATATGGAAGAGGTACGGCGAGGGGTTGATGCGGCGCAGCGCCCGGTACAGCGACAGCGGCGGTGGCGCCCCGCGCGCCTCGAAGCGGCGGGCGAGCACCACCTGCATGCAGTCCCCCGCGCGGATGTACTCCTTCACGCGCTCGACGCCCGCCTCGTAGCCGGCCCGGTCCCAGTGGACCGAGACCTCCGCCTCGCCGCGCATGGGCGGATGCGGGACATAGGCATCCACGGGCAACGGGCGCAGCAGACGATCCGCGAGGGCCTCGGCGCGAGCCTCGGCATCCTGGAGGGCCTGGGCGACGCTGCCGTGGCGGGACGGCCGGGCGATAGCGGTGGCGTGTAGCGTCTGGGTGCGCGAGTCGAGGGTGACGAACTCGTCACACAGAAGCCACTCGGAGTCGGGGAAGGAGATGTCCGGGGAGTGCCGGTCGGGCACGTGGCGCTCGAACCAGGACATGCAGTTGTAGCCGAGGTAGCCCACCAGCCCGCCGACGAAGGGGGGCTCGCCGGGGAGCTTGGCGACGGCGTGCTCGCGCCAGACGGAGCGCAGGACCTCGAGCGGCTTGCCCTCGAGCCGCTGCGAGTGGTCGCCGCGCCAGAGGGTGCCGCCGTTGCGGTCGAGCCGGAGCCGGCCAGAGGGGGCCGTGCCGATATGGCTGTAGCGACCGAAGCGCTCGCCACCGTGGCAGGACTCGAGGATGAAGCCGCGTGCGCCACCGAGCTTGAGGTAGGCGGACAGCGGGGTGTCGAGGTCGGCGGGGAGCACGACCGAGACGGGGACCGCCTCGCCCTTCTCCGCGCGTTGGCGGTAGGCCGCCTTGCGCTCTTGAGCGTTCATCCCTCTGTTATCCCCCGTCCGGGGGGGCCGGAAAAGGGGCCCGGCCCCGGAGCCGCGCCGCCTCCCTCGCTTGACAAGGCGGAGCAGTTCCTGGGTCACCTGCCGAGCGGGCTTGCGGTGGGTACGGACGCTCAGCGACGGGGAGCGAAGAGCCACTCCAGGCCGCGCCACACGTTGTCGCGCCAGGCCGGGTAGTTGTGGCCCCCGTGGTACTCCCGGTACTGCGCGCGGTGGCCAGAGGCCTGGAGGATGGGGAGGATGCGCTGGTTGCCCTCGACGAGCCCCTCGAAGTGGCCGCAGTCCATCCACACCTGGAGCGGCCGGGACGGAGCGGCGCGGGCGAGGTCGAACACCACGAGGTCGTGGTTCCAGATGCTGAAAGCGCCCGACTGCGAGAGCACGTGGCCGAAGACCTCCGGTGCGCGCAGGCCCGTGTACAGGGCGATCAATCCGCCCAGGGACGCGCCGAGCACGGCATGGGCACCGGGCTCGCGCGTCTCGTCCACGAGGTTCAACTCCTGGTGGGCGAGCGGCAGCACCTGGTGCCGCAGGAAGGCCAGGGTGGCCTCGCTACAGGAGTACTCGACGGTGCGCGCGGCACCACCATTGGCCACCATCGCCAGCGCGAGGGGGCGGATGCGGCCCTGGGCGATGAGGTTGTCCACCAGGGTGGGCAGCTTCACGCGCCGCAGGTAGTCGGGCCCATCAAATACCACCACGAGCGGGCAGGGCTTGGAGGTGGGAGGCGCGTAGAGGTGCACCGCGCGCTGCCGTCCCACGCCGAGCTCCCGCGTCTCCACCAGGTGCCGGGTCACGGTGCCGCGAGGCACGCCCCGCTGCGCCCGCGCGAGCGGCGTGGGCTGGGACTCGGGCATGTGGAAGAAGTGGTTGAAGTCGCCGAAGCCGTTGGGGACGAGGCGCTCGTTGAGAGGATCCCTCACCCGCCGCCCCTTGGCGTCCTGGAACGCGTACTCCACATAGGTGTCGCGAGGCAGCTTCAGCGTATGGATCCACAGCCCCGGCGCCACCTCCTTCAGGGGGACGGGCTTGCCCGACCATTCCTGGAAGTCCCCCATCACGGACACGGGCTTGCGCCCGCGCCACACGAAGGTGGCCGTCTCTCCGGTGATGACGGGTGTGCCCTCGGCGCGGGCTCTCTGCTCCAACGTGTGGGTGTCCATGGTTCAGTCCAGGGAAGAGTGGATGATGTCGGCGGCCACGAAGCTGAAGGCCATGATGGAGAGACTGGGGTCCACCGAGGGCGCGGTGGGGAAGACGCTGGGGTCGGAGACGTAGAGGTTGTCCGTGCCGTGGACGCGGTGGTCGAAGCCCACCACCGAGGTCCTCGGATCCGCGCCCATGCGCGCGCCGCCACCGGGGTGAGGGGCCGCGAGGACATTGCGCGCGGGGCGGAGATCCACCGAGTCCACGGCCTTGTCGACGTCCTCCAGCCGCGTGATGCGGGTGTCGCGCACGTCCCCGAGCAGCACCTCCCGGGCGCCGGTGGTGAGCAGCAGCTTCGCCTGCTTGCGCAGCGCATCGCGCAGGCGCGGGCCGTTGTTGCCGGTGATCGGGACGTGGACGCGGCGCCGCCCGTTCTCCAGGGAGATGCGCCCGTCCTCGGCGTCGTCGATCCACGAGATGGCGCCGCCGAGGTTGGGCAGCTTCGTCATCAACTCCCGGTGCGAGGCGCCGATGCCGGGCAGCACCGCGGCCAACATGCCCGGGTGGATCTGGTTGGCCATGAGCAGGTAGCCGCCCTCGACGTAGCGCGGGCCGTCGTAGCGCGCGAGGCGGAACTCCTCCACGCCCCAGGCCGCGGGGATGTTGCGCCACTGGATGATGGGCTCGTCGTAGAGCGCATGGACCATGGCGGAGGGGTTGCAGAAGAAGTGCTCGCCCAGGGCGGGCAGGCGCTCCTTGAGGCCCTGGCGCAGGAGGAACTCGGGGGTGGCGAAGCCGCCGGCCGCCACCACGTAGACGCGCGCGGTGACGCGCACCCTGGGCCCCGAGGGCTGGCCGGTGGCGCGGTCGAGCACGGAGGCCTCCAGGGCCTTCACCTGGGAGCCCTCGAAGACGAGCCGCTCCGCGCGGCAGTCCGAGTAGAGGCGCCCGCCCGCGTTCACCATGCGGGGGAGGTACGAGACGAGCTGGCTCTGCTTGGCGTCGTAGGCGCAGCCCACCATGCAGTAGCCGCTGCGCACGCAGCCCTTGCGCGCCTGCGGTACCCGGGCCACGTGCCAGCCCAGCTTCTCGGCGCCCTCGCGGATGAGCTGGTTCATCCGGTTGACGTAGGTATCGTCCGCGAGGTGGACATGGAGGTCCTGCTCCACCTGGGCGAAGTGCGGGGCGAGAATGGCCTCGGTGTGTCCCTTCAGGCCGTACTGCTCCTCCCAGAGGCGGAGCCGGTCCGGAGGCGTGCGGTAGCTGTCGGCCCAGTAGTGCACGCTGGCGCCGCCCACGTTGTTCCCGTAGGTGAGGGCAACGGACAGGTCGACCGAGGTGTCCAGGCCGCGCCCGCCGTCCACCTTGGCGAGCATGTTCGTCTCGCGCTGGTCGAAATCGGCGCGCGTGTAATAGCCGCCCTGTTCCAGCACCACCACGCCATGCCCGCGCTCGGCCAGGCGCGCCGCCAGCGAGGCCCCGCCGCAGCCCGAGCCGATGATGCACACGTCACAGGACTCGGTGACGTCCGACTCCACCTCATGGCCCTGGCGAATCACGAGCGCTCCCCCCGCGCGAGGCGTCCACGCGATTCGGTGGCGAGCGACTGGTAGCGCGCGCTGGACTCGGGCGGCAGTGGCTGTTGCACCCAGGGCCCGTCGTAGCCGATGGCCTTCCAGGTGTCCGGATGCCCGTAATAGAAGAGGTGGGCCATCTGCTTGAGGGCCACGGCGGCCTGCACCACCACGTCCTGGTCCGAGGCCAGCATGCGCTGGAAGGCCTTCTCGCGGGAGGGCACGTCCAGGCTGCTCAAGCGGCCCGGGAAGCCGAAGAGGAGCGGGCCATGCTCGAGGAGCTGGACGGCGGCCTGGAGATCCTCGCGCATGGCCTGGGGCTGGGCCCAGACCTCCTCGTCGATGCGCTGATGGACACCGAGCGCCACGCCCGAGGGCAGCGCACCCGAGGCGGGGAAGAACATCTCCACGAGCGCGCGGACGACACACAGTTCCTTCACGGAGAGCCCCAGGGCGACCTCCCCGGCCTGGAGCTGGTAGCCCGAGGTGAGCCACCGCAGCCCGCTGCCCATCAGGAGCAGCGACCCGCCGCCCAACCCCGCGGCGAGGAAGCGCCGCCGTGTCATCTTCAACATATGGGGGCGGACGGTAGCCGCCCCGGACATGCCCTGCCAACCTACCGGGCGAGCGCGGTGCGTACCGGGCGGATGGCGACCATGCCCAGCAAGGCCGCGAAGAGCCAGCGGCCCCAGCGGAAGCCCTTCTCCACGGGGTGGTTGCGCGGGGCCTTCTCGGCGAAGAGCGACACCATGCCCTTGAGGAAGTGGCGCATGTCATGGGGCCCGCGACTGGTGAACCACAGCTCGTCGCGCACGCCGGACTGGTCCATCCACTGTCCGCCCGCGTTGCGGATGTCGTCCTTGATACCGGGCCAGGCGGCCAGCTTGCGCCCCTTCACCAGCCCCGCGGACACGAGCACCCAGGGACCATGGCAGAGCGTGGCGATGGGCCTGCCCAGCCAGTTGAATTCCCGGACGAAGTCGAGGGCTTCTTCACTCTGGCGGAGAGCGTCCGGATTGACGTAGCCCCCGGGGATGAGGAGCGCGTCGAAGTCCTTGGGCCGAACCTTCTCCACCGTCTCGTCCACGCGGACCTTCTTGCCCGGGTACATCAGGTTCATCCCGCGGATGCGCCCCTTGTGCAGGGAGATGACGTCCACCTGGGCGCCCCGCTTGCGGAGGGCTCGCATGGGGAGGGTGAGCTCCACCTGCTCGAAACCGTCCGTGACCAGCGCGCCCACGCGGATGCCCTTCAACGTCTTCCTCGCCATGCCCTACCCCTCCCTGGATTCGTGCCCTGAAATCGTCGGCATTCCGCCCGCATGCGGCACCCCTGGGCTCTCCAGGCTGGAGACCAACCAGGAGAGCATCCCCTGGTCATGGACCGAGCGTCTGGGCCGCTTCCGGCGAGCCGCAATACCGGGTCACCACCTGGCGGGCGAACTCCGTCGTGCACACGGTCACCACATCATCCAGGTCCTGGTTGAGGTGGAGCACCTCGGTAGGCGCTACCCCGGCTGGCTCCTCTATCCAGAGGTAGAGCAGCACCTCGCGCAGCACCGCGAGTTCGGCCAGTACCTCCACGAGGTCGAAGTCCTCTCCCACGCGCTGGAAGGCATGCACCCGGGAGAGCCTCTGGCTTCCATAATCATCGGTGGAGGCGCGGTCACGCAGCCTCGCTGCAAGCCAGTCGATCAGGTCAGGAACGTGGTCCTCCAGGCTTGCCTCGGAGAGCTTTCGTGCATCGCTGAGCGTGCGCACCATCTCCTTCCAGCGACCGAGGACCTCGTGCTTGTGGGCTTCGATGAGTTGGGCGAGTCCCATGGTTGTTTGAATGTCGGGACCTGCGTTCCTGCCCGCAAGGCCCCCTGGCCTCGGGTACAACGGGTGTGCCCCCAGGCAGGATGCCAACCGTCCCAGAGGGAGCCCTATGTCGAAGGCCTTCACGAAAGAGGATGCCGGCTCCGAGGAGGTCGTCCTCCCGCCGCGCCCCCGCTCGACCTCCGGCGAGAAGCGCTACATCACTCCCGAGGGCTACCAGGCCCTCCAGGAGGAGCTCGCGACGCTCACTGCCTCAACCCCCCGCGAGCAGGCGCGCCGGGTGCAACAGCTCACGTCCATCCTGGAGGAGGTCAAGGTGGTGGCCCCCGAGCCCCCGGACGAGGAGCACGTCTATTTCGGTGCGTGGGTGACGCTCGAGGATGAGGAGGGGGCGGAGACGACGTACCGCCTCGTCGGCGCGGACGAGGCGGACGTGAGGGCGGGCCGGCTCAGCGTGGAGTCGCCGCTGGCCCGGGCCCTCCTCGGCAGGGAGCTGGGCGAGTCCGTCCGGGTCGAGCGCCCGCGTGGCGCCGTCGAGTACACCGTCGTCCGGGTCACCTACCGGGCCCCGTCGGCGTGAGAACTCACCTAGCTTTACGAAGACGAGCCATTCTGGCCTTTACCACAATTGCAGCGAACCCCATTGCCTTCTCGATGCCCTCGTCAGAAGACGCGAATCCAAGCAGAAGCTGTCCAACAGTGACGGCATCAAACCTGGATTCGATTGCCCGCTGCGAAGCCTCATCCACTGAAAGCGGATGAGCTTTTTCGGAGAAAGGATTCTCTCGCCCCACAGCATCTCGCCTCTGCGACTCATCAACAAACATCTCTTCTTGCCCCGAAG
>NZ_DASVWK010000322.1:0-2195 GCF_036389735.1 Archangium sp.
TCTGGTAGGTGATGCCCGGGTGCGTCACCACGCGTGGGTCCACGCCCACCTCGTTGAGCACGCCCAGCAGCGTCGACAGCTCCTCGCGGCGCACCACGCCCACGAGCAGCTCGCTGCCCTTGTCCTTCACCTGCGAGGCGACCTGGTAGTCGAAGACGGCCTCGTTCAAGTCGAAGGGAATCTGGCTCTCCACCTCGAAGGGGATGGTGGCTTCGATCCGTTTCGGGTCGGTGAAGGGCAGGGCGAGCTGGTGGGTGACCAGGGAGGGGCCGGGCAGCGCCACCACCACCTGGTCGAGGTGCTGCAGCCCCGGGTTCGCCAGCAGCTCGCGCAACGCCGTGCGCAGCGTCTCCTGACGATCTCCCTCGGGAGCGCGGCGCACCTCGGCGTAGGCCTTCACGGCCGGGCCTCGCGCATTCGAGTCGAGCAGCAGCCCCTTCACGGAGTGGCTGCCCAGGTCCAGACCAAGAATCCGGGCCATTCGTTATTCCTCTCTCCAATACAGGAGCTGTCCCAGCCCGGAGTCGAGCTTGATGACGGCGGTGATGGTCTTCTGGACCGAGCCCGCTTCTCCCACGGACTTGATGCTGAAGGTGTTGCTCTTGTCGCCCAGCAGGCGGTTGCCGGCCACGTTGGCCTTGAGGGCCGGGTTGACGGCGATGCCCGCGGCCTCGATGGCCGTCACGAAGTCCGCCACGCCCATGCCCATGAAGCTGAAGGCGCGCGCCGCGCGGATGCGGGCGATGACCTCCTGCACGAAGACCGGGTCCCTCAGCCGCGGGTCCGGCCGCGCCGGGTCCGCCGCCGACAGGATGGCCATGTACATCATCATCGGGTCATCCGTGTTGACGTTGGGCTTGGAGTTGACGTCCGGGTACACGGTGAGCCGGTCCCGGAAGGCGGCCATGAAGCGATCCGACACGCCGTGCACCCGGTACAGCTCGTCCATGCTGTCGAAGCGCGCGTTCTTCGCCTCGTAGCGCGGCTCGTAGCGGCTGTAGGGCGAGTTCTCGTCCGAGAAGCCCGCGGACAGCGGATTCACCGGGTCGTTGACGTTGAGCGCGGACTGCACCTGGTCGTCGTCCACCCAGTCCTTGATGCCGAGGATGACGTCCTGCGGGTTGACGCGCACGCCGTTGGCGTCCTCGCGCGAGAACAGGAACTCGAAGCGCTTGTCGCCGAGCAGGTCCATCATCCGCATGGCGGTGGGGAGCGCGTCGCCGCTGCCCGCGTTGAGGCGGTGCAGGTTGAGCTTCTCCTCCTCGTCCTGCATGGTGGCGAGGAAGCAGCCGGTGAAGCTGCCAAAGGAGCGCTTCTCGGGTCCCAGCGCGAGCTCGGTCGACAGCTCGCCGTCCTCGTCGAGGGGCGGGGGCGCGTCGGACTCCTCCTGGTCCTCGTCGTCACGGGCCCCGCCGGCCTCCAGGCCCTTGAGCATGTGACAGTCCACGCGCGCCAGCTTCCACAGCTGGATGTTGAGCGAGGACGCCGGTTGCTGCCCGCCGGGAGGCGCTCCACCCGCGGCGCCCGTGAGCTGCGAGAGCATTCCGCCGATGTTGGGGATGGGCGTCTGATCCACCTGCTTCTGGAAGCGAAGCAGCAGGCGCGAGAGCGAGATGCCCGAGCGCGCCATGTACATGGCCTGGAGCTCATCGCGCTGGTTGGACGCCAGCTGGAGGTCCACGCGCGTGTTGTAGGCGAACTCCGTCGCCACGACGGTGAGGATGGTGATGGCCACCACCGCGATGATGAGCGCCACGCCGCGCTGAGAGCGGTCCTTGCGGGCATCTCGGCGGGCGCCTGCCGGCCGGGCCTTCTGGTTCTCGGGGCTCGTCATCTCAGTACCTGGGCAGCTCCGTGTTGAGCATCACACGGGTCTGGGTGGTGTAGCGCACTTCCTTGTCGTTCTCGTCGAGCGCGATCAGGGTGATACGAACACGCGTGGGCAGCTTGGACTTCTGCTCCATGCGCCGCGTGTCCCACTCTTCTTCCCACTCCTTGCGCTCGGTATCCCAGTAGGCGAACTCGATCTTCTTCACGCCCTCGAAGAGGACATCCGTGGTGCCGCCCCGATCCATCCGGCCTTCAACATTCGGATTCACCCGGCGCATCAGGTCCTGCCGACCGTTGGCCCCTCGCTCCGAGGACTGCTCGACGAAGTACTCCACGATCGCCTGGTCGGACTCCTTGGCGTCCGT
>NZ_DASVWK010000323.1:0-5192 GCF_036389735.1 Archangium sp.
CTCGGGCCTTCTGCTCACGGTCCGTGACGGTGACGACGAGGATGGGGATGTCGCGCGTCTCTTCCTTCATCTTCATCTCCGCCAGGAAGTTCCAGCTCGTCTCCCCCTCCAGCATCACGTCCAGCACCATGGCGGCCGGGCGCACGCGCAGCAGGGTGCGCCGCGCATCCTCCACGGTGCGCACCGGCAGCACCTGGAAGCCCGAGCGCGACAGGTACTTCTCGTAGAGGAAGAGCGTCTGCCGGTCGTCCTCCAGCACCAGCACCGGGGCGCGGGACGGGTCCAGGGTCTGGCTGCGCTCGGTGAGGCCCACCAGCTCCGCCACCTCCGGGTGGACGCGGGGCACGATGAACGTGAAGGTGGAGCCCTGGCCCGGCACGCTGCGCATCGTGAGGCTGCCGCCGAGGAACTCCGCCAGCCGCCGCGACAGCGCCAGCCCCAGGCCCGTGCCCTTCACCTTCTTCTGGAGCGGGCTCTCCACCTGGGTGAACTCCTCGAAGACGCGCGCCTGGTGCTCCGGCGGGATGCCGATGCCCGTGTCGCTCACCCGGAAGCACACCGTGTCCTCCGGGCCCCGCTCGGCCGTGACGGTGACGTGGCCCGTCTCGGTGAACTTCAGCGCGTTGGACACCAGGTTGCGCAGCACCTGGCTCACCTTCGCCTCGTCCGTCTCCAGCATCAGCTCCAGCGGCTCCTCGACGCGCAGCTCCACCGCCGACTCCGCCGGCACCAGCGGCCTCATCATCCCGCGCAGCGCCCCCAGGAAGTCCGAGGCGTTGAAGCGAGTGGGCCGCAGCGTCGCCTTGCCGGACTCCATCTTGGAGAGATCCAACAGGTCATTCACCAACTCCGAGAGGGCCTCGGCCGAGCCGCGGATGAACTGCACCTGCTTCTGCTGCTCGCTGGAGAGCGGGCCGTTGGCGGGGTTGGACAGCAGGCGTGCCAGGCCGAGGATGGAGTGCAGCGGGGTGCGGAACTCATGGCTGACGTTGGCCACCACGCGGCTCTTGATTTCGGCGGCCCGCACGAGGCTCTCCGTCTTCTCGTCCAGCTCGGCGTGCAGGGTGCGCACGCCGCGGTTGGACTCCTCCAGATCCCGGTTGAGGCGGGTGAGCTCGTCGGCGCGCCGCTTCAGCTCTCGCTGCTGGCGCTCCGTCTCGCGGTGCAGCACGGACAGCTCGCTCATCGTCTCGCTCACCTGCGAGAGCGACGCGGCGTAGTCCTCCGTCACCAGGCTGCCCATGAGCGCCGAGCCGCCCTCGTGCGGGGCGCCCCGGAAGGCGAAGGTGCGCGGCATGCCCCCCACGCAGAGGATGACCTCCCAGCCCTCGACCCGCTCGTCGCGGGAGAGGGTGATGAGCCGGTCCACCTTGTCCTCGGTGGCCTTGGCCGCCAGCGCCCGCAGGGGGCTTCCCGGGGAGACCTCCAGCAGGCGCACCGCGCGCTCGTCCGCCCAGGTGATGGTGCCCTCGGCGTCGCACGTCAGCGCCACCTCGCGGCTCAAGAAGTGCCACAGGGGCATGGGCAGGGAGGTCATCATGACGGCTCCTGGGTCAGGGCGGTGCGCCCGGTGGCCACCGTCACCCGGGACATTTCCGAGACAGCGGCGTCCCGTGCCAGCGCCGCCTCCAGCGCCTCCAGCAGGACGGGGTAGTCACAGCTCAGCTTGCGTTGCGGCCAGAAGCCCGCGTACCAGCGCACGTGCTCCACGAAGAGCCCGGGACGCTTCATGCCCAGCGAGTCCATGAGGTAGGAGAGCTGGAGCCGCAGCTCGTCGCCCAGGCGGACCACCTCCCCGGGCGTGAGGGCCTGGCGGGCCGCCAGCTCGCGCAGCGCGTGCGCCACCAGCTCGGGCGCGGCCTCGCGCAGCTCCTTCGCGGGGCCCTCGGGCCACTCCAGCGCGGCCTCCGCGGCGCGCACGTAGCGCAGCGCCTCGGGAGGCTCGCCCAGGCCCTCGCGCACCAGCGCCTCGTGCAGCCCCTGGAAGTGCAGGGCGATGTGGCGCGAGGACATGCCGCGCGCCACCAGCAGCCCCTGGAGCCAGCGTGCGTAACGCTCCAACACCCCCACGTCCTGGGCGTCCAGGGCCTGCACGAGGTAGCGCACGTGGAAGACGGCGTCCTCACCGCCGAAGCGGCGCGCCCGCTCCTCGCCGTAGCGGGCGAACCAGAACGGGTCGTCGTAGAGGTCCCGCACGGAAAGCTCGGCCAGCCGCTGGGCGCGGGCCTCCACCTGCTTGACGAGTGACCGCATGCCTACACCTCGAACATCTCGCAGGTCGCCGCCACCAGGGCACGAGCGTCCTTGCCGAAGAAGGGGACTCCCAATTCCGCCTCCAGCCCGGGTGCCCAGGTGAAGGCCAACCCCCCAACGACGATTGGCAGGCCGGGCGAGAGCCCTCGCACCGACGCCACCGCCCGACGCAACGCGGGCACGTGGTACGACATGGTCACCGAGAGCGCCAGCAGATCCGGTCGGCTCTCGCGCACCTCGCGCACCATGTGCTCCGTGGGGACATTGGCTCCCAGGAAGCGCACCTCGAAGCCGGCCATCTCCAGGAAGTCGCTGGCCATGCGCGCGCCCAGCTCGTGCAGCTCGCCCTCCACGCAGGAGAGCATCACGGTGCGCCCGTTGGCCGGTTCCCTTGGCAGGTGCCGGTAGAGGTGGGAGAGGGCCAACTGGGAGATGGCCGTGGCCAGATGCTCCTGCGCCACGGAGATGTGGTTCTCCTGCCACAGCCGGCCGATTTCCTGCTGGGCGGGCTGGATGACGTCCAGGTGGATGGAGGGGACGGGGATGCCCCGCAGGAGGCCCTCATCCACGAGGAGGCGCAGGGCCTCGCGGCGGTTTCCCGCGAGTTGAGCGGCGAGGTAGGAATCCCGGAGCGCGGCGATGGTGTCGTTCATCACGTGATGAGGGGCGCGAAAGAGGGGGGCACCACAGGCTATCTAAGGAGGGGACACTTCATACAGCGAAGCCAGCCGACACCCTATGCACTCAACAACCACCCCCGAGCCGCGGGTAGTGGTGGGTGTGAGAGTCGCTCACTCGGAGTCCGGGCGAGGGGTCCGTGCCGCTCCGGGCTGGGATGAAAACGGCACGAGGCGGAAAAAGCGGGTGACAGTTCGGGCGGGCCAGGGTGTTTCCCTCTCGTAGGAGGTCCCATGAATTCCCCCCCTCGCACCCCCGACTGGCTCCTGGAACGCATCGCCCTGGGTGAGCTGCCCTCGGAAGAGCTCGTCGCCGCCCGGGCCCGCCTCCTCGCGGAGCCGGAGGGGGCCGCCCGGCTCACCGCGCTCGAGGCCGACAGCGCCACCACCCTCCAGCGGCTTCCCCCGGCCGAGGTGGCCCACCGGGTGGCCTCCCAGGGGCGGGTGCTCCAGGCCAGGAGGGAGGGCCCGGCACACCGCTTTCGCCCCGCCTTCGCTCTCGTGCCGGCGATCGCGGCGGTGGCCCTCCTCGTCCTCGTCCGGCCCCAGGCCCCCGCCCCGGTGGGCGACGAGGTGCCGGAGGTGACGCGGGTGAAGGGCCTGGAGCCCCGGCTTCTCGTCCACCGTCAGCGCGCGGAGACGCCGGAGGCCCTCGTGGAGGGGGCGCGGGTGGCCGAGGGCGATGTGGTGCAGGTGGCCTACGTGGCCGCGGGTCGGACCCATGGCGTCATCCTCTCGGTGGACGGGCGCGGCACCGTCACCCTGCATGCCCCCGAGTCCGGGGAGGCCTCGGTACGACTGGCGACCTCGGGCACGCACGCGCTGCCCGGCGCCTACGCCCTGGACGATGCCCCCGCCTTCGAGCGCTTCTTCCTCGTCACCGCCGACGCCCCCTTCGCCGTGGGGGAGGTGCTCGCCGCCGCCCGCTCGCTCGCCGGGCATTCCGAGGCGCGCACCTCCCCATTGCCCCTGCCCCCGCGGTACACGCAGAGTTCCTTCCTGTTGGAGAAGTCCTCACCATGAGAGCCCTCGTCCTCCTGTCCCTGCTGCTCGCCGCCCCCGCGCTCGCGGAGCCGGGCGCGGTGCGGCGGCTCGCGCTGCTGGTGGGCGTCAACGATGGGGGGGCCGAGCGCGTGCGCCTGCGCTATGCCGCCTCGGACGCGCGGGCCTTCGACAAGGTGCTGGGGGAGCTGGGCGGAGTCTCCCCGGCGGACCGGCGCCTGCTGCTGGAGGTGGGACGCGCGGGCCTGCTGGAGGCGCTCGGAGAGCTGCGCACACGGACCCAGGCCGCCCGGAGCTCGGGGGCCTCGCGCGTGGAGGTGCTCGTCTACTACTCGGGCCACTCGGACGAGGAGGGGCTGCTGCTCAAGGGCGAGCGCATGGACTATGGCGAGCTGCGCCGCGCCCTGGAGGCCCTGCCCGCGGACGTGCGTATCGCCGTGCTGGACAGCTGTGCCTCGGGCGCCTTCGCGCGCGCCAAGGGAGGCACCCGCCGGCCCGCCTTCCTCGTGGACTCGGGCAACAAGGTGAAGGGGCATGCCATCCTCACCTCCTCCAGCGAGGACGAGGCGTCGCAGGAGTCCGACAGGCTGGGGGGCTCGTACTTCACCCACCACCTCATCTCCGGCCTGCGCGGCGCGGCGGACGTCACCCGGGACGGGCGCGTCACCCTCAACGAGGCCTACCAGTTCGCCTTCCACGAGACGCTGGCCCGCACCGAGAAGACACGCGGCGGCGCCCAGCACCCGGCGTATGACATTGAATTGGCCGGCTCGGGGGATCTGGTGATGACGGACCTGCGGGCCACCTCCGCGGGGCTGTTCCTCGCCGAGGCGCTGGAGGGCCGGCTCTACGTGCGCGACGAGGCGGGCCAGCTCGTGGTGGAGGTGGAGAAGCTGGCGGGCCGGCCCACGGAGCTGGGACTGGCGCCCGGGCGCTACCGGGTGCGGCGCGAGGTGGAGGGCGGGGCCTCCGAGGCCGCCTTCACCCTGGTGGAGGGGCAGCGCACGCCGCTGGCCCTGGCGCAATTCCAGGGGCTCGCGCGGGAGGCCACGGTGTCGCGCGGGGGAGGGCAGGTGCAGCCCGAGGGGTCCGCCGCGCCCGAGGTGTCGGTGGTGGCGGAGCCGGGGCGCGCGGTGGTGCCGCTAGCGGCGAGTCTCTTTCCGCCGCTGAGCACCAACACGTGGCTGGCACCGGGCCAGAGGGTGGAGAACCAGTGGGCGCTGGGGGGCGTGAATGGGGGGGCGGCGCTCCGGGGCGTGG
>NZ_DASVWK010000324.1:0-2643 GCF_036389735.1 Archangium sp.
CCCGCTTGCGCAGCCAGAGCCGGTTCCAGCGCAGGAGGGCATTGGCCTCGGGGTAGTGCCGCAGCGCATCCGCCGCGGCCTTGGCCACCAGGTGCGTCACCGTGAGGCGCTGGCCCGTGCGCGCCCGGAAGGCCTCCACGTGGGCTTGCCCCGGTTACGTGGCTCTCCCGCGGTTTGTGTGAATCCTGAACACAGGCGGGTGCCCGCACGAGTGAGGCTCGCTTGCTCGCCGCCCCTGAATCACACGAAGTGCGGGAGAGCCACAAAACCGGGGCAGGCTCACGCTCCCCAACCTTGCATCGCACCAGGAGGAGCCTGTTGGACATGAAAGAGGGTGGAACCAGGACGAGGAGCACCTTGGGGCTGGCGGGTTTTCTCCTGTTGCTCGTGGCGGCCCTCGGTGCCCAGGCAGAGCCGCCCTCCTCCATGCTCCCTGGCCGTAAGCCGGACTCCAGGGAGCCCTGGGGCGCTTTTCTTGGCAAGGCCGCACATGAGGCCATTGGCATCGAGTACTCTTTGCAGCACCCCTCCAGCATCGTCTTCCTCAACACCGCCAGCCTCTCCATCATTGTGAAGGAGGGGAAGTTAGGGGATCCCGAGCGTCTTCCAGCGTTCGTGCGGCTCTTGCGCCCGGACATCACCGATACCCGCCTTCTCGTGCTGTTCGAGATCAAGCCGGACGATGAGGAGTCGCGCAGGGAAGGGAGAGAACAGGCGGGGCGCTACCTGGCGGCTCTGAATGAGGCCGTCAAGCCTGACAAGAAGCTCGTGGGAGGCATCGGCTTCGAGGGCTCGCTCTTCCTCGAATTCGAGAACGGGGGAGCACTCTGGAAGTTGTCCTGGCGCACGCCAGAGCCCGGAGTGGCGCTGTACCGCTGGAGCTACCGACGCAAGAAGCCCAATGCCTCCTGGAAGGAGCGGGTGGCCCAGAAGGAAGAGGAGTTGCCCAGGGAAGAAATAGAACAGCGCGGTGAGTTGGCCGAGCAGGCGATCCGGGCTGCGTATGACAAGGGAGAACGCCCCAAGGGCTTCCAGGGCCAGGTCTACCTGCCTGGGGACTGCGGCTGAGCGAGCGGGATGCGTGTGCTGCCCTCGGAGCGAGCGAAGTGACTGGCGCTTGAGGAGCACTTGGACGCTGTGTTAGGGCGAAAGGCCATGAACCCGGAAGAGTCCCCGGTGCTTGAGTTTCCAGCGTGGCTCTACGGCACCACCGCCGCCATCCGCCGCAAGGTGAGAGCCGAGGGCCACTGGTGGGCCCGGCAGTACCTCAAGACCGGTGCCTTTCCCCAGCCCCGGCAGATGCGCCAGGTGCCGCCCGGTGAGGTCCTGGTGATGCGCCCAGGGGCCGAATTCGACTTGAACGGCACACGCTGGTGGATGCACATGTTCGTCGGCGTCTTCACCAGCTTGGACGAATGCATCCAGAAGGAGGCACGTCAACGCACTGAAGAGGCCTTCGAGTCCTTCTGCCTGAACACCCCTTGGGGGGCCCTCTATCATGCCGTGTCTCCGCCCCCCTTGCGGAGCGCTGAGCGCATGGCGAATCGGCTCGCCTCGGTGCTCCGCTTCTGGGATGTGCTCCAGGGCCTTCGCTATGCGTTCTGGTTCGGCAAGAAATACACGCTGGAAGAACTCATGGAGGATATCTACCGCAAGACCCTGGAGGCATGGTGCCCCGGAGGCCCTGCCTCGGTCCGCGAGCACATGGCCCTGACGGTGGAGCACATGTCTCGCGCTACCCGAGAGGATTGCCTGGAGGCCGTGCTCCGGGTGATTCCTGTCTTGGTGAAGGTGGACACTGACTTGAAGCACCGCGAGGTGCTCGGCGACCCGGGCTTCCTGCGCGAGCGCCTCTGCGCGCTGCCCCAGGAGGACTTCGAGGATTTTTCCAGCGCCTACAAATACACGGTGGCCGTACAGTTGGCTGCCTGGGATAGAGAGTTGGGGCGGCATTAGACGTGGTGCGCTCAAGCTCCCCAGGCGGACGCGGGGTCCTCCAGCGCGGCGCCGATGTGGTGCAGGACCCGCGAGGCCAGCTCGGGATCGATGACACGCACGTCGAAGGTGCAGGAGAGCGCCATCCGCTTGCCGGGCACGAGGGCCTCTCCCTCCAGGACGGGCTCGTCTCGCACCGCACCGGGGGCGAGGTAGAAGGCCACCCGTGTGTAGGGCACCATGGCCAGGAACGCCCGTTCCAGCCCGAGCGTGCCCACGTTGGACACCGCGACGGAGCCGAACGGGTCCTTCGGCATGCCCACCCACTGGAGGTCCACGTTGAGCGTGAACCAGACGAAGGAGAGCAGCCGGAGGAGGGTGTTCATGAAGAGGCCGGGGACGCGGTAGGAGCGCCGCTTGCCTCGCTCGATGACGGCGTCGCGGCGGTCTCGGACGCGCTGCACGAGCGCCTCCAGCGTGGCGGAGAAGTCCCGGAGCGAGAGCACGTCCGCGTCGGGCACGGTGGCGGTGGTGAGGTCCACGCGGCCCAGGTGCTCGGGCTGCACCACGAGGACGCAGACGCTCACCCGCTTGCGCAGCCAGAGCCGGTTCCAGCGCAGGAGGGCATTGGCCTCGGGGTAGTGCCGCAGCGCATCCGCCGCGGCCTTGGCCACCAGGTGCGTCACCGTGAGGCGCTGGCCCGTGCGC
>NZ_DASVWK010000325.1:0-6815 GCF_036389735.1 Archangium sp.
CTGGAGCAGGACCACCGGGTGGTGCACTGGGACTACCGGGGCCACGGTCGCAGCGCGGTGTCCGCCCATGGAGATTACGCGCTACGTGTCCACGTGGATGACCTCGAGCGCGTCACCGAGGAGATGATGACTCGCGGTAACGGGCGACCTCCGCACCACGTGGCCTTCTCCATGGGCGTCCGGGTGGTGCTGGAACTGTACCGCCGCCGGCCCGAGCTGGTGTCGGCCATGACGCTCATCGGGGGCGGGCCCGCCACCCCGGACCCGAGCGACTGGCTCATCCCCGTACCGGGCGGGCGTGGCACCATGGCCCGGACCTTCCAGCTGCTGACGCCGTTCGTGCCCCTGCTGGCGCCGCTGGCGCATGACGTGATGTCCTCGCGGCTGGCGTACCCGCTCGGGCGCGTCACGGGCCTGCTACGGGCCCGGGCTCCGCGAGCGGACATCGTCGAGCTCCTCGAGGCGCTCAGCCGCATGGACCCCCAGGCCTTCTGGATGATGATGCGCGGCCTGCTGGAGTCTCCGCCCTCGTGGGACGTGCTGCCCCAGGTGCGCGTGCCTACGCAGATCATCGCCGCGAAGAACGACCTCATGGTGC
This sequence comes from Archangium sp., assembly GCF_036389735.1. Taxonomy (GTDB): domain Bacteria; phylum Myxococcota; class Myxococcia; order Myxococcales; family Myxococcaceae; genus Archangium. The sequence goes on from NZ_DASVWK010000325.1 coordinate 599, forward strand.
CGCTGCGTGAGATGGAGCGGATGCGCGAGGGGTTGCCGGACGCGGAGTGGGTGGTGGTGGAGGACGCGGGCCACGCGGGGTTGGTGGAGGCGGGCACGGAGATCGCCGAGGCCGTGCGCGCCTTCCGGCAGGCCTGCGGGGTGGGACCGTCGTACCCGGTTCAGGCGCCGTGAAGCCGCCCGCTGACCGGGGGATCGCGTGGAGACTGGACCCGCGCGCGCCGGTCAGGCAATGAGAGCGGTACCGTGCGGATCGTCTCCTGGAACGTGAACGGGCTGAGATCGGCCCACAAGAAGGGCTTCCTGAGTTGGCTGTCGGCCGAACGGGCCGACGTGGTGGGCGTGCAGGAGGTGCGGGCTCGCGAGGAGCAGTTGCCGGACGAGGTGCGCTCTCCCGAGGGCTGGCGCGCCACCCACTTCGTGGCGGCGGAGCGTCCCGGGTACAGCGGCGTGGGCCTCTTCGCGCGCAAGGCCCCGGACGAGGTGGAGACGGTGCTCGGGGTGAGGGAGATGGATGCCGAGGGGCGGCTCCAGGTGGCCCGCTTCGGGCGCCTCACCGTCGTCAACTGCTACTTCCCCAACGGCAACGGCAAGGATCGCGACAACAGCCGCATCCCCTTCAAGCTGGCCTTCTACCGGCGCCTCTTCGAGCGATTGGAGAAGGGCCTGCGCGACGGGGAGCGCCTCGTGGTGATGGGGGACTTCAACACGGCGCATCAAGAGATCGATCTGGCCCGACCCAGGGACAACCGGGAGACGAGTGGCTTCCGCCCCGAGGAGCGCCAGGAGCTCGACCGGTGGCTGCGCGCCGGGTGGGTGGACACCTTCCGCCACTTCGAGAAGGGGACGGGGCACTACAGCTGGTGGAGCCAGCGCTTCGGGGTGCGCGAGCGCAACATCGGGTGGCGCCTGGACTACGTGCTGGCCTCGCCCGGGGCCATGCCCTACGTGAAGCGCGCCGCCATCCATCCCCTCATCCTCGGCTCGGACCACTGCCCGGTGAGCGTGGATCTGGACCCGAAGGTTCGCCGCTGATAGGCCGGGAGGTACCTCATGAACGCACTGCTCTCCATCTATGCGTGGCTGGAAACCGCCCTGGTGGCGGTAACGGGCTTCTGTCTGCAGGCGCCCCTGGTCGTCACGTGGCTCTTTGATCGCCGCAAGGTCATCACCGGGCGCGCCTTCCGGCTCATCGGGGTCACCGCGGCCAGGCTCAACCCCTTCTGGAAGTTCGGCGTGTACGGGACGCCCACGCCGCCCGGGCCGCGCACCGTGGTCGTGAGCAACCACGAGTCCAACGCCGACCCCTTCATCATCTCCTTGCTGCCCTGGGAGATGAAGTGGCTGGGCAAGGCCTCGCTCTTCAAGATTCCCTTCGTGGGATGGAGCATGTGGCTGGCCGGGGACATCCCCGTGCGCCGGGGCGAGAAGGACTCGGCCCAGGAGGCCATGAACACCTGCGCCCGCTGGCTGGACAAGGGCATGCCGGTGATGATCTTCCCCGAGGGCACGCGCTCGAAGACGGACGACCTGCTGCCCTTCAAGGACGGCGCCTTCCGGCTGGCCATCGAGACCGGAGCGGACGTGCTGCCCATGGCGGTGAGCGGGACGCGGCGGGCGCTGCCCAAGCACTCGTGGCGCTTCGCCACCTCGCGCGCGCTGGTGACGGTGGGGACGCCCATCTCCACCAAGGGCATGACGCTCGCGGACGTGGAGCGGCTCAAGGAGATGGCCCGGGAGCAGATCCTCGCGCTCCGGGCCTCGCTGATGCCGCACACGAGCGCCGGGATGACGCCTCCCTGACGTACGTCCGCGCGCAATTCGCGCTTCGTCTCGAATTTAGAGAGCCTTGCCGCACCGCGTCTAACGTAGAGTGCGCACCGCTCGTGCCCGGTGGGGACCGACTCGTTGCTCCCAGAACCACCATCCCCCGCCACCGCGAGCTTTTCTTGGAGACAGCATGGACGCACAGACGTCGTTTCGCTTGAACCCGAAGGACCCCTCGATCAACGCGCACTATGCCTCTGGCAAGGTGCCCATGACCAACCTCATCGAGGACTACATCCATCAGCGCCTCGATATCGAGGGAGACTTCCTCGCTTTCATCCGCGAGCGGCAGAAGGTCGTCGACTACAAGCCCGTCGCGGACCACTTCAAGTTCGTGTTCACCCGCTTCCTGCCCGAGGTGCTCATCCACTCGCAGGAGCAGGATGTGCGCATCGCCCGCGAGCACTATGACCGCGGCAACGACTTCTTCGGCTGGTTCCTCGGGCCGCGGATGATCTACACCTCGGGCTTCTTCACCTCGCCCAACCAGACCCTCGAGGACGCGCAGGACCAGAAGATGAAGCTGGTCTGCGACAAGCTCCACCTGAAGAAGGGCGAGCGCTACCTCGACATCGGCTGCGGCTGGGGCACGCTCGTGGCCACCGCCGCCAAGGACTACGGCGTCGACTCGACGGGCGTCACCATCGCCCAGAAGGGCTCCGCGTACGCCACGGAGCAGATCGCCCGCATGGGCGTGAGCGATCGCGCTCGCATCCTCACCATTGACTACCGCGACATCCCCCAGGGCCCGTACGACAAGATCTCCTGCCTGGAGATGGCCGAGCACGTGGGCGTGAAGAACTTCCAGAACTTCATGAAGCAGGTCTACGGCATGCTCGCCGATGACGGCCTCTTCTACCTGCAGATCGCCGGGCTGCGCGCCAAGAAGGGCACGCTGGGCTTCCACTTCGAGGATCTCGTGTGGGGCCTGTTCATGAACAAGTACATCTTCCCGGGCGCCGATGCCTCCATGCCGCTGTCCTTCGTGGTCAGCAACCTGGAGGCCGCGGGCTTCGAGATCCACAGCGTGGAGAACGTGGGCATCCACTACTCGCTCACGATCTCCCGCTGGTACGACAACTGGATGGCCAACCGCGCCGAGGTCGTGAAGACCTACGGCGAGTGGTGGTTCCGCCTGTGGCAGATGTTCCTCGGCTGGTCCGTGGAGATCGCCGCCCAGGGCTCGTCCACCTGCTTCCAGATCGTCGCCAACAAGAACCTCGATGGCTTCAACCGCATGCGCTGGGTGGGTGCCACGAACCTCGGCGAGCGCGACCTGAAGTCCAAGTAGTCGCATAGTCGCTTCGAGGGGGGAGGGGTCGGAACCCAGGTGGTTCCGACCCCCTCACCCCGGTCTCCGCGCCCTCGGGCCTACTTCTCCTCGGGCACGTGCAGGGTGACGACGGGGCAGTGCGCACGGGCGATGATCTTCTGGGCCACGCTGCCCAGCAGCAGCCTTGGCAGGCCCCGCCGGCCGTGCGTGCCCATGACGATCATGTCGAAGCCGCCCGTCTCGGCCACCCGGAGGACGGCCGAGGCCGCCTCTCCCACCTCCAGTCGCTGGGTGATGGGCTGGGAGGCTTGGAATTGGCCGATGAGCGCGTCCAGTTCCTTGCGCGCCGCCTCGAGCGCCGTCTTCTCCAGCGACTGCGGATTCCAGCCGGGCGCGGCCACCAGGAGATCCGGCGCCACATACTGGGGCGGCTCCCAGGCATGCATCACCTCGATGGAGGCGTTGAACGGCCGGGCGAGCTGCACTGCGTAGTCGAGGATCGTCCGGGACCCCTCCATCAGGTCCACGGGCACCAGGATGCGAGTCGGCGTGGGCATCGGTCTTCCCTCCGTTGCCGCCCGGGTGAGGGCGGGTGCTGGCCCGATGGGCACCCAAGGCTGGCTTGTGGGCAACACCTGGTTCTCGCTTTACGTCATGAATGTTCAACACATGACAATTCACCCCCCGATCGTGGCGCCCCGTGTTCAAACAGTTCAACGGCCTGTGCGCTGGGACAGCAGACTCACGGCCCTACGCGTACAGGAGGGAATGCATGCACAAGACAGTTCTGGGGGTCGCCGCCACCGTCGCCATGACGGTGTCGAGCGTCGCCTCCGCGGCCACCGTCTCCATCGCCTGCGGCAGCGTGGGGCAGGAGTTCGAGGTCTGCAAGCAGGGCGCGGAGACGTGGGCGAAGCAGAATGGCCACACCATCCGCATGGTCAGCGTGCCGGCGGACGCCAACGAGCAGCTCACGTTCTTCCAGCAGCTGCTGTCCGCGAACTCGGCGGATCTGGACGTGGTGCGCATCGACGTCATCTGGACGGGAATGCTCGCCCAGCACCTCGTGGATCTGAAGCCCCACGTCCCGGACGATGAGCTGGGCAAGTTCTTCAAGCCGCTGGTGGCGAACAACACCGTGGAGGGCAAGCTGGTGGCCCTGCCCTGGTTCACCGACGCGGGCATCCTGTACTACCGCAAGGATCTCCTGGAGAAGTACAAGCAGCAGGTCCCCACCACCTGGCAGGAGCTGGCCACGGTGGCCAAGACGGTGACGGACGGGGAGCGCAAGGCCGGCAACGCCAAGATCCAGGGCTTCGTCTTCCAGGCGAAGGCGGCCGAGTCGTTGACGTGCAACGCGCTGGAGTGGATCGACTCCTTCGGCGGCGGCACCATCGTGGACGAGACCGGCAAGGTGACCGTCAACAACCCCAAGGCGGTGGAGGCGCTCACCTTCTTCTCGTCCCTGATCGGTAATGTGGCGCCCAAGGGCGTGCTCAACTACTCCGAGGAGGAGTCGCGCGGCGTGTTCCAGTCCGGCCAGGCGGTGTTCATGCGCAACTGGCCGTACGCCTGGGCGCTGGCGAACGCCAAGGACAGCCCGGTGAAGGACAAGGTGGGCGTGGCGGCGCTGCCCAAGGGTGGAGCGGAGGGCAAGCACACCGGAACGCTCGGTGGGTGGCAGCTCTCGGTGTCGAAGTACTCGAAGAACCAGGAGGCCGCCATCGCGCTGACCAAGTACCTCACCAGCGCCGAGGAGCAGAAGCGGCGGGCCCTCGTCGCCTCCTTCAACCCGACGCGCCCCGACCTCTACCAGGACGCCGAGGTGCTCAAGACCAACCCCTTCTTCGCCAGCCTCCAGACGACCTTCACCCAGGCGGTGGCCCGGCCCTCGAAGGCGACGCGCGGCAAGTACAGCAAGATGAGCTCGGAGTTCCGTAACTCCGTGCACGCCACGCTCTCCGGCCGGGGCTCGGCGGCGGACAACCTCAAGTCTCTGGAGGGCAAGCTCAACCGCCTTTCCGGGAAGGGCAAGTGGTAGGGCAGAGCGCTCTCTCACGTCAGCGGCGCCGGTCGGCGTGGCTCTTCCTCATCCCCGCGTTGACGGTGATGGGGGCCACGGCCGGCTGGCCGCTGTTGCGCACCTTCTGGTTCGCCTTCACGGATGCGTCCATCGAGCAGCCCGAGGTCGCCTTCGTCGGCCTGGAGAACTTCCGGGCGCTGGTGGACGACCCGGATTGGTGGAGGGCGGTGTGGAACACCTTCCGCTACGCCCTCATCTCCGTGACGCTGGAGACGGTGCTGGGGATGATCATCGCGCTGGCGCTCAACGCCCAGTTCCGGGGCCGTGGCGTCCTGCGCGCGGCGGTGCTCGTGCCCTGGGCCATCCCCACCATCGTCTCGGCGCGGCTGTGGTCGTGGATGCTCCACGACGTGTACGGCGTCATCAATGACCTGCTGCTGCGCGTGCACCTCATCTCCGAGCCCCTGGCCTGGACGGCCGAGCCGGGTCTGTCGCTGGCGGCCGTCATCCTCGTGGACGTGTGGAAGACGACGCCGTTCATGACGCTGTTGCTGCTGGCGGCGCTGCAATTGGTGCCCAATGAGGTCTACGAGGCCGCGCGCCTGGATGGGGCGGGGCCGGTGCGCACCTTCTTCAGCCTGACGCTGCCCATCGTCCGGGGCCCGCTGATGGTGGCGGTCATCTTCCGCATGCTGGATGCGCTGCGAGCCTTCGACCTCTTCTACGTGCTCACCAACAACAGCGCGGATGTGATGTCCATGGCCGTCTACGCCCGGCAGCGCATGGCGGAGTTCGGCGAGCTGGGCTACAGCTCCGCTGCGGCGTCCCTGCTGTTCCTGCTGATCGCCGCCTTCACCGTGGCCTACCTGGCGGTGGGCCGCGTCTCGTTGGATCCGGAGGCCTGACGGATGTTCCGCCTCGTGAAACGGTTCCTCTTCGGGCTGCTCGTCCTGGGGATTCTCGTCTACACCCTGTTTCCTTTCTACTGGGCGGTGGTCTCGTCGCTGAAGACGGGCAGCGCGCTGTTCGAGGTGGAGTTCTGGCCGAAGGAACCCGCCTGGGGCAACTACCCGGCGGTGTTCCGGCAGGGGCCCT
>NZ_DASVWK010000326.1:0-5495 GCF_036389735.1 Archangium sp.
CGGTTACGTCGAGATGCTCGTTTTCGCTGCAACCCTCGTGGTGGGCCTTATCTACATCTGGAAGAAGGGCGCCCTCGAGTGGGAGCACTGAGGAACCATGGCTGAGACCGATATCGCACCTGTATTGACCACCCGCCGGGACGACGCCATGGGCTTCGTCGAGCGGTTGGTGTCCAAGGGCCTGGGTTGGGCGCGCAAGTACTCGCTCTTCACCTACCCGTTCGCCACGGCGTGCTGCGGCATGGAGTTCATGTCCGTGGCCTCCAGCCGTCACGACATCGCCCGTTTCGGCGCCGAGTTCCCCCGGTTCTCGCCGCGTCAGGCGGACATGCTGATGGTGATCGGCACCATCAACCAGAAGCAGGCGCCCATCCTCAAGCGCGTGTACGAGCAGATGTGCGAGCCCAAGTGGGTCGTCGCCTTCGGCGTGTGCGCCTCGTCGGGCGGCTTCTACGACAACTACGCGGTGCTCCAGGGCATCGATCGCATCATCCCGGTGGACGTCTACATCCCCGGCTGCCCGCCGCGCCCCGAGCAGGTGCTCGACGGCCTCAAGCTGCTCCAGGACAAGATCGGCAACCAGACGCACCGCATCGGTCACCGCAGCCCGGCCCCGCACGACCTGCTGGGCGGCCAGTACAACTTGAGCAAGTAGGCACCCGCGCACCCTCCAGGTGCCGGCCCAGGGCCCCGCGAGCCTCTTCGGAGGCGGCGGGGCCCTCGCTTTCTACCAGCGGTGATACGCCGGGTGTCCCGGCTTCACCGCCACGAAGGTGCCGCGGCAGGTGGCGCACACCTTGCCCCCCGCGGTGAGCGTCCCCTCGACGATGACCTTGTCGCCCTCGATGGAGACGGGCTTCGCCTCCAGGTGCAGCGGACCGAGGGGCGTGGGGCGCTTGAGCTGGATGGAGTACTCGGCGGTGACGGTGCACGGCGGGGTGTCCAGGCCGCGCTCCTTCATCAGCGAGTAGGTCGCCGTCCAGTTGCAGTGACAATCCAGCAACGAGCCGATGATCCCCCCGTTCACCACGCCGGGGAAGGCCTGGTGGTGCTCGGCCGGGGTCCAATCGGCGACGACGAGGTCCCCCTCCACGATGCTGCGGATGTGCAGGCCCTGGGGGTTGGCGGGGCCACAGCCGAAGCAGGCGAGGTTGGGGGCGAAGCGTTCCTGGAGACTCTCGGGAGAAGTCGTGGACATGGCGCCACCATAACGCCGCCCTTCCCTCTTGGGACGGACGGCGGGCAGGCAGGCTCGCGAAAAATGCAGGGACGGAAAGTACGTGCGAGGATGCACGCGAGTGGACGAGTCCAGGCAGACACGCGGCGCTCTCGCCGAGCTCCTGCGGGAGCCGGTGGGCCAGGCCATCGAAGCCGAGCGCCGGCACAACGCCGTGCGACTGGCGGTGATGCGCTTGCTGGGCGTGTCCGCCATCCTGGCCATCATCGGGTACCTGGCCCGGGTGCAGGGGCTGGCGGACTGGGAGGTGTACCTCCTGCCCTTCACCGCCTACTGGCTGTGCACCGTGGCCACGGTGGTGGGCGTGCTGCGCTCGGGGCAGGTGGCGAGCTGGGCCGGCCTGTCGCTCGCGGTGGTGGACGTGCCGGCCATCTACTGGCTCCAACACGTGGCCCTCCCCGTCTCTCCCTCACCGGGAGGTGTGGCCGGCTTCACGCTGGGTATCTACGCCTGCATCATCGTCCTGTCCGCCCTGTCGCTGCGCCGCATGGTGACGTTCACCGTGACGGGGGTGGCGTCCGTGGCGGAGATCTGCCTCCAGGCCGAGGCCCACATCGGCCTGGGCGCGCGCCTGGTGGGGGCGGTGGTGCTGATGCTGACGGCGGGCGCCGCGCACTACCTCTTCCACCGCATCCGCGTGCTCGTCTCGGCGGTGACGCACGAGGAGCTCCAGCGCGCCCAACTCGGCCGCTACTTCTCCCCCGCGGTGGCCGAGCGCCTCCAGGACCTGGCCTCGCCGGTGTCCACCCCCGAGGTGCGGGAGGTGACGCTCCTCTTCGCGGACCTGCGCGGCTTCACCGCCATGAGCGAGCGGCTGGGCCCCGAGGCCGTGGTGGCCGTCCTCAACGAGTACTACGGCCGCATGGTGGAGGTGGTTTTCCGCCACGGCGGAACGCTCGACAAGTTCATCGGGGACGCACTCATGGTGTACTTCGGCGCCCCCCTGCCCGAGCCGGAGCATGCCCGGCGGGGCGTGGAGTGCGCGCTGGAGATGGTGCGCGAGCTGGAGGCCCTCAACGCCGAGCGGGCCGCCCGGGGCGAGCCCGCGCTGCGCATGGGGGTGGGGCTGCACACCGGAAGCGTGGTGCTCGGCAACATCGGCTCCGCCGCCCGGCGCCTGGAGTACACCGCCATCGGCGACACGGTGAACCTGGCCAGCCGCATCGAGCAGCTCACCAAGCAATACGGAGAGTCCGTGCTCGTCTCCCGCGACACCCGGGAGCGGGCCGGCGAGGGTTTCCTCTGGGAGGAGCTCCCCCCCACCCCCGTCGCCGGCAAGCGTGAGCCGGTGGCCACCTTCATTCCCCGGCCCGCCCCCGCACGCACAGCCAGCGGGGCGGCGGCCTGAAATGCCCGTTCCGGCGCATACGACCTTCTGACTCGCGTAAGTAGCGAGGATGGTTGAGGGATTACGTTGACGCCTGCCGGGGGGCGTCCTTATAACGCGCCGGATTACACCAGCATTGGGGCCCCTTTGAGCACTTTCGCACTGGACAGGGTCACCGCCCAGTTTCCGGAGGCGGTGGCGGAGCGCTACCTCGACCGCACTGGCGGCGCCTGGGCCGTCATCCACGCCGAGCACCTGCCGAAGGTGGCCGCGTTCCTGAAGAACGACCTGGATTTCAAGCTCTTCACCTCGATCGACGCGGTGGACCGGCTCCACCTGGCGGAGAACGATCCGCGCTTCGAGGTCGTCTATTTCGTCTACTCGCTGTCGCGGAAGGAGCACGTGCGCTTCAAGGTGCGCGTGAGCGAGGCGAAGCCCGAGCTGCCCTCCATCACGCCCATCTTCAAGGGCGCCGACTGGTGGGAGCGCTTCGTCTGGGACTTCTACGGCATCCGCTTCTCGGGACACCCGGACCTGCGCCGCGTGTTGCTGTACGAGGAGTTCCAGGGCCACCCGCTCCGCAAGGACTACGCCCTGCGCGATCGTCAGCCGCTCGTCCCCGAGCGGCCCATCAAGGACATCTTCCGCGGCCCCGGTACCAGCGGCGTCTCTTGAGCCCCCGCTCCCACCGGCACAGCCCCTTCCGAGGACACCATGGCGGATCCCCACAAGCCCGCGTCTACCCCCAACCCCGAAGCGCCCAACCCGGACATCGACGCCTACGCCCATGAGGCGGAGCTGGAGGCCCACCTCCAGACCAAGCGGATGTACGTCAACATGGGCCCCTCGCACCCCGCCATGCACGGCACGGTGCGCATGAAGGTGGAGCTCGAGGGCGAGAACATCGCCACATCCGATTGCGAGATCGGCTTCCTCCACCGCGGATTCCAGAAGAGCTGCGAGAACGTCACCTGGACCCAGTGCCTGCCCTACACGGACCGGTTGAACTACGTGTCCGCGATGATGAACAACTTCGGCTTCCTCAACGCCGTGGAGAAGCTCATCGGCCTGGAGATTCCGGAGCGCGCCCAGTACATCCGCGTCATCGGCTCGGAGCTGCACCGCATCCACGACCACCTGACGTGCGTGGGCGCCACGGGCATGGAGCTCGGTGGCTTCGCCCCGTTCCTCTTCGCCGTCGAGGCCCGTGAGCTCATCATGGATCGCGTGGCCGAGCTGACGGGCGCGCGTCTGACCACGAGCTTCGGCCGCATCGGTGGCATGAACCGCGACCTGCCCGAGGGCTGGGTGGAGCGCACCCTCAAGTCGCTGGACAAGGTGATGGAGCTCGTCGCGGAGATCGACGGGCTGCTCACGCGCAACCGCATCTTCGTGGACCGCACGAAGGACACGGGCGTCATCAGCGCCGAGGACGCCATCGACTTCGGCTGGACGGGCCCCTGCCTGCGCGCCTGCGGCATCGACTACGACATCCGCAAGACGAAGCCCTACTGGGTGTACGACCGCCTCGACTTCGACGTGCCCATCGGCGAGAAGGGCGACAACTTCGATCGCTACCTGATGCGCATCGAGGAGATGAAGCAGTCGGATCGCATCCTGCGTCAGGCGCTGAAGCAGATTCCGGCCGGCCCCATCATCCTGGACGACTGGCGCATCGCGCTGCCACCCAAGCCCGAGGTGTACGGCACCATCGAGGGCGTCATCTCCCACTTCAAGCTGGTGATGGAGGGCATCCAGGTGCCGGCCGGCGAGGTCTACGATTGCACCGAGGCCGCCAACGGCGAGCTGGGCTGGTACATGGTGAGCGACGGCGGCGGCCGGCCGTACAAGGTCCACGTCCGCGCCCCGGGCTACCCCATCCTGTCCGCCGTGCCCTACATCATCAAGGGCCAGATGCTGGCGGACCTCATTCCCACCTTTGACACGATCAACATGATCGGCGGCGAGGTCGAGCAGTGAGCGACAACGACACCAAGAAGCCCACCGGAGACTCGCAGACGCCCCCCAAGGGCTCGCCCTCCGAGACGCGCGAGGCGCCCGGCTCCACGCCCAAGCACCCGCCCGCGGGCGCGAAGCTGGACACGCCTCCGGCCGCGCACAGCGGCCCCACGGGGACTCCTCCTCCGCCCGCCGCCAAGCCGGCCGGGCCGCCCCCGCCCAAGAACCCGGGCTTCGTCACCTGCACCATCGACGGCAAGGAAGTCGTCGTGAAGCCGGGGACGAACATGGTCGAGGCGGCCAGGATGGTCGGCTCGGACATCCCCTACTTCTGCTACCACCCGCGCCTGTCCATCGCGGCCAACTGCCGCATGTGCATGGTGGAGGCCTCCAACGCCCCCAAGCTGGTGCCCGGCTGCCAGACTCCGCTCGTCGAGGGCCAGGTCATCAAGACCAACACGCCCAAGGTGAAGGAGCAGCAGCGCGCGGTGATGGAGTTCCTGCTCCTCAACCACCCGGTGGACTGCTCCATCTGCGACCAGGCCGGTGAGTGCAAGCTGCAGGACTACTACATGCGCTACGACTACCGCCCCTCGCGTCTCGAGGGCGGCAAGGTCATGAAGAACAAGCGCAAGGTGCTGGGGCCCCGCGTGGTGCTGGACCAGGAGCGCTGCATCATCTGCACGCGCTGCGTCCGCTTCATGAACGAGATTCCGAAGGAGCCGCAGCTGGGCGTCTTCGGCCGCGGCAGCCACGAGCGCATCGACGTCTTCCCGGGCAACGAGCTGAACAGCAACTACTCGCTCAACACCGTGGACATCTGCCCGGTGGGCGCGCTGCTCAGCCGCGACTACCGCTTCCGCGCCCGCTCCTGGTTCCTGTCTGCCACCCCGTCCGTGTGCACCGGCTGCTCGCGCGGCTGCAACACCTTCGCGGACTGGATGGGCCAGGAGACCTACCGCTACCGCCCGC
>NZ_DASVWK010000327.1:0-16918 GCF_036389735.1 Archangium sp.
ACCGCCGCCGTCGTCGGGCAGCTCGTCTTCGGCGAGGCCCTGGGCCCGCTGGGACTGCTGGGGGGCCTCGTCGTCCTCGTCTCCGGCGTCTGGGTCGCCAGCGAGCTCCGTGCCCAGCCGGCGCCCGCTCCGGTCCCCACGGGTATGGGGTGACCCGGAGGGGGGCGGGACTCAGCCCAGCTGCTTCTCCAGGGCGGCCCTCACGTCCGCGGTGAAGCCCGCCAGGAGCTGGCTCCCCGTGTCGATGAGCGGCCGGCGGACGTGTTGGGGGTTCGCGGCCAGGTGCCGCACCAGCTCCTCCTCCCCCAGCGAGCCCAGCTCCGCCTTCCTCTTGGGGGCGATGAGCTCCCGCACGCCCCCCAGCCTCGCCGCCAGGGAGCGGACCTCGGCCTCGCTCAGCGGTTGCTTCACCAGCTCCCGCACTTCCGCCCGCACCGTCTTGTGCGCGAGAAACTCCCGCGCTGACTTACAACCCGTTCAACCGTTCTTGATATAGAGCGTGATGGACATGCCTCCCGTGTAGCAGTCCGTCCGCCCTCCCTCAATTACCCGCTTGCGCTCCGGGCCAGGGGAGTGTTCCTCTTTCTCCATCCCGACCGCGCCCACGGGAGCAGTACCCGAATGGAACCCTCCGTCGACAGCCGTGAGTACCGCGTCGTCTTCTTCTGCCCGACCTCGAGCGCCCAGCTCGAGCACGTCGAGGCCCCCGTGCGCCGCGTCCTCACGCGCATCTCCGCTCCTCCCGCCGAGCTCGCTCCGCTGGAGGCCGCCGGGACGCTCGGAGAGGCCGGCTGGCGCGTCTATCTGGTGCGCTCGATGACCGAGCGCTCCGCCGCGCACGCCCTCGCCGCCCACGTCACCGAGGCCGCCGCCGCCATCGCCAGCGAGCTGGACACCGAGGTGCTCGGCCTCTACGTGGATGTGGGCAGCGACTCGGCCCGCATCTGCCGCTGCATCCCCGAGGAGAGCCCCGAGACCTTCGCGGGCCGCCGCCGCAACGTGCTCGACCGCACCGCCGAGTGGCTGGACGTCAATCCGGCCAGCCTGTCGGCGCTCTTCCAGCTCGCCCTGGAGACGGACGAGGAGATCGACGCCGAGGACCGCTTCGTCGAGACCAAGCTGCGCGAGGCCCGCGAGTTGATGCAGCGTTATCGTCAGGGCAAATGAGGTCTCGAACCCCGGAGGACCTCTCCGGACGCTGTCCCGGCTGCTACCTGCCCACCGCGCTGTGCCTGTGCGCCGAGGTCCCTCGGTTGGAGACGCGCACCGAGTTCCTCGTCATCCGGCACAACAAGGAGGCGCACAAGTCCACCAATACGGCGCGGCTGGCGGCACTCGCCCTGCCCAGCTGCCGGATCCTCACCTACGGCGCCCCGGGCCAGCCCTTCGACATCTCGGTACTGACCGCGCCGGGGACCTGGCTCCTCTTCCCGGATGCCCAGCCGCCTCCGCCCGGCACGCCTCCGCCCGAGCGCCTGGTGGTGCTGGACGGCAACTGGACGCAGGCGCGGCGCATGTACCAGCGCCTCCCCGAGCTGCGCCGGTTGCCCGGGCTCGCCTTGCCGCCTCCCGCGCCGGACACCCGACGCCTGCGCCGCTCGCCCCACCCCTACGGCATGTCCACCGTGGAGGCCATCGCCGGGGCCATCGCCGTGCTGGAGGGCGAGGAGGTGGCCCGCTCGCTCCATGCGCTTCACGAAGTGATGATCGACCGCGTGATGGCCGCCCGCGGACGCCTCGGCGACGACGACTGAGGACGGGGCGCTACGGCTCGCTGCCCGGAACCGTCGCCATCCACTCGCGCAGCGCGTCCTGTTCCCACGGCAGATCGTCCGGCCAGAGCCGCACGGTGCCATCCATGCCGATGGAGACGAGGGCGCGGCCATCCGGGAGGAACTCCACTCCCCTCACCCCCGAGGTGTGGCCCTGGAGCCTCCGGGCCTCGCCGGTCTCCATGTCCCAGAGCATCAACCGTTTGTCGTAGCCCGCCGAGGCCAGCCGCGTCCCATCGGGAGAGAAGGCGAGGTCGAACACCTCGGCCTCGTGGCCTCGGAGCATGCCCTGGAGCTCACCCGTCCGACCGTCCCAGACCCGAAGACGGGGGTCCTTCATGCTCCGGCTGACCACGACCTCTCCTCCCGGCGAGAAGAGGACCTCCAGGACGCCCGCGCCACTCGCGTCCCGGCGCTGGCTCTGGCCGCTCTCCAGGTCCCAGAAGCGCAGGGTGTGATCCATGGCCCCCGAGACGAGCCGCTTGCCATCTGGAGAGAAGTCCACGGCGACGACCGCGTCCTCGTGACCGCGCAGGATCCGCACCTCGCCCGAGCCCACGTCCCACACCCGCACCGTCCTGTCCTGGCCCACCGAGACGAGCCGCCCGCCCTCCGGTGAGAAGATGAGGCGGAACACCCTGCCCTCGTGATGGCCCAGCAGCCGCCCCTCGCCGGACGCGGGCGACCACAGGCGCACCGCGCCCTCCTGGTCCGCCGAGGCCAGCCACCGCTCATCGCGGGAGAAGGCGAGCGCGCGCACCATGCTGGCATGGCCCTCGAGCACGCGCTCCGTGCGCCCGGAGGTCGCATTCCGCAGGAGGACCCGGCCATCGCCACCACCGGAGGCCAGCCACCGTCCTCCACCGGAGTGCGCCACCGCGCGGAGGGCCTCTCCCTCCTCCAGCAGCAAGGCTCCCCCGACCAGGTCGAACAGGCGGAGCTTTCCATCCTGCGCCAGGGTGGCCAGCCGCTGTCCATCGGGGGAGAGCGATGGGGCGTCCAGGAAGGTCGGGGCCGTCGCGAGGACGCGATGGGAGCGGACCTCCACGGTGAACAGGCGCACGGTGCCATCGGAGCTGCCCGCGGCCAGCAGCCGTCCACCCGGGGAGAAGCTCGAGGAGTAGACCGCCTCCGGGGCGCCGTACAGCAAGCGGACCTCGCCGGTCGAGAGCGTCCACAGCCGAGAGGCACCTCCACTGCCGTGGGTGACGCAGTAGCGACCGTCCGGAGAAATCTCGAGCCCCATGCTCATCCCGTCGTGGCTCCCCAGCTTCCGTGCCTGGCCGGTGGCCAGCTCCAGGACCTCCACGGAGCCCACCATGGTGGTGAACACCAGGTGCCGACCGTCCGGCGTGAAGGCGAGCGCGGTGACCTGTCCGAGGTTGCCCAGGGATCGCTGCTTGCCGCTCCGCGTCTCCCAGCCGCGCAACACGCCGTCGCGACTTCCCGCGACGAGGAGCTCACTCCCCGGGGAGAACGCCATCCCGCCCGCCTTGCCCCCGTCCTCCAGGAGCTGGAAGGTGCCCCGCTCCACGTCGCCGAGCAGCGGGTGGAACTCCATGGTGTGCAGGGCGACGAAGCGACCGTCCGGCGACACCACGATGTGCTCGGCACCCCGCTGGCCGGTGTGGAAGGTCCGTACCCGGCCACTGTCCAGCTCCCAGACGTAGAGCAGGTCATCCACCCGGCTGTGGGCGAAGAGCCGACGGCCATCGGCGGAGCCGTCCATCGCCGACACCGGCCCCGCGAGGGTGGCGAAGACCCGTCCCTCGCCGGTGTCCAGGTCCCAGCGTCGGATCGTCCCGTCCTTGCCGCTGGAGAAGACGCTCCGGCCCTCGGGAGAGAGCACCACCCGCCAGGCCTCGTCGGTGTGGCCCGAGAGGATCCGGCCGGTGCCGTGCTCCACGTCCCAGAGGCGCAGGGTGTAGTCGTCACTGCTGGAGACGAGCCACCGGCCGTCGCGGGAGAAGACGAGCCCGTTGACGACCTGCGAGTGTCCACGCAGCGGCGTCGCGAAGCCCTGGGCCTGGGCATCCGCCGCGATCGTCCGCACCGCTGACCAGCGCGAGAAGCCGGGCGAGAGGCGCCGCAGCCAGGTGATGGCCCCGTTGGTGTCCTGGCTCACGCCGTTGCGGGCCTGCAACAGTCGGAGCGCGTCGGCCTGCGCCAGCGCCTCCTGCCGGGCCCGCTCCGCGTCGCCGCGCGCGCCCTCGGCCTCCACCTGCTTGTGCTCGGCCCGGTTGCGCTCCTCCAGGATGCGCTGGAAGCTCATCGCGCCCAGCCCGGCCAGCAGCAGCGTGGCCACCAGCGTCACCCCCACCGCCACCCGGTAGCGCCGCACGAAGCGCCCCACCAGCTCCCGCCACGAGTACTGGTGCGCGCCGACGATCTGCCCCGTCTGGAAGCGCCGCAGGTCCTCCGCCAGCTCGCGCGCGGTGGCGTAGCGCTCGGAGGGCGCGCGTGCCATCGCCTTGGCCACGATGGCCAGCAGATCCGGCGGTATCCCCTTCTGGCGCTCGCCCAGGGGTTGCGGTGGGCCCTGCACCACCCGCTGGAGCACCTGCCCCGAGGCGCCTCCTTCATACGGCCGCACCCCCGCCAGCAGGTGGTAGAGGATGGCGCCCAGCGCGTAGACGTCGGCGCGCTCGTCCACGGGCTGGCCCACGGCCTGCTCCGGCGGCATGTAGGCCGGCGTCCCCATCACCGTGCCCACCCGGGTGAGGCCTCCATCCTCCTCGGCCCCGGCGCCCGGGTCGGCCGTCCCGGCGAGCTCGCTCGCGCCCTCGCGCGACAGGTCCTTGGCCAGTCCCCAATCGATGACGACGGTCTCGCCGAAGTCACCCACCAGCACGTTGGCCGGCTTGAGGTCACGGTGGATGATGCGCTCGGTGTGCGCGTAGGCGATGGCCTCGGCCACCGCGAGCACATGCGGCAGCAGCGCCAGCCGCTCTTCCAGCGTCGTACGCTCGGTGATGACGTCCGCCAGCGAGCGGCCCGACACCAGCTTCATCGCATAGAAAGGCTCGCCCCCCGGCCAGCGCCCCGCCTCGTACACGGGGACGATGGAGGGGTGCTGCAAGCGCGCGGTGACGAGCGCCTCGGCCACGAAGCGCGCCTCGGCATCCCGGGCCGGCGCGAGCATCTCCTTGATGGCCACCGGCCTGTCGAGCTGGAGGTCTCGCGCCCGGAGGATGCGGCCGATGCCTCCGTGCGCCAGTTCTCCGGCGATGGTGTAGCGGGCCGGGTCCACCACGGGCAGCGTCCCTCCGGAGGGAGCCACGGCACTCGGCTGGACCGGGGCGCGCAGGGTGGTGTCCGAACCGTCACCGGACGCATCCAACGACTCGGAGGAAACACCGCTCCCCTGCGACCTGACCTGGCTCATGGAGGCGCGAGTGTACGCCAAGAAAGCACACGGCCCGCCTCCTGGTGCCCCCCGGCGCCAAGAAGCGGGCCATGTTAGAATCCCGCGTGTCCCCCCGGACTCCGCGGGAACAGGAAGCGCCTCCCCCCTTTGACAGCAAGGCGCTTCCCTGGGTTCAGGTCCGCGGTGCAAGCCCCCTCGCACGACGAACCGACCCCGTGTTCTGAAAGCACCTTCTCATGGGCTCGGCGCCAAAGCTGTGAGCCAGCTCACTCGGTACCTGTGAAATGGATCACACCCACTCGCGGTGTGGGTCCAGGCCCGGATGGGCAACACTCGCCCCCGGAGCCCCACTCCCCCCTCGGCGGACCGCGAGGCGTGCGCTACCGTTCTACCTCCCGACGCTCTTCTCCCCCAGGAAGGCCCATGCCGCGTACCCTCCTCACGAGTCTCGTCCTGGCCCTCGGCCTCGTCGCCGCGACCGCGTCGGCGGCGCAGACCGCCAACACGACCCTCCCCTCCCGCGAGGAGCGACTGGCCCACCTCGGCCAGCTCTGGGGTCAGGTCCGCTACCGCCACCCGTACCTCGCCTACAAGGACCTCGACTGGGACGCCGCGCTCGTCGCCGCCATCCCCAAGGTGGAGGCCGCCAAGGACCGCGCCGCCTATGCCGCGGCCGTGCAGGACATGCTGGAGGAGCTCCGCGACCCCGCCACGCGCGTCCAGCGCCCCGAGGAGCGGAAGGAGGACGCGAAGCTGGCCGCGCCCACCGTCCGCGCGCTGCGGAGCTGGGAGGCCAGGGACGTGCTCGTCCTGGACCTGCGCGCCATCAAGGATCCGGCGGTCCAGACCGCCCTGCGCAACAAGCCCGAGGAGCTCCGCTCGGACATCTCCAGGGCGAAGGCCGTCATCGTCGACCTGCGCGCCCGTGGGATGCAGTCCGCCCTGGTCGGGGCCATGTCCCGGGCGCTCGGCGACGTCCTCCCGCTGCTGCTGGGTCAGGAGCTCCAGGTCACCGGGGAGCGCAGGGTGTTCCACTCGGGCTTCCGGCCACAGAGCGGACTGATCACGAGCGGCGGCTACTCCAGCTCGTTCCTCACCTCCGCGGGCGAGCGCGTCTCCCCCCAGGGAGATGGCAAGGCGCGCCCCGTCATCTTCGTGCTGGATGACCAGTCGTACCTGGATGCGCGGGCGCTCACGATGAAGGCCCTGGGGCTGGCGCAGCTCGTCACCGAGGGGCGGCTGGATGATGGGGCGGTGGTGGATCAGGCCAAGGTGGAGCTCGGCGCCGGGCTGACGGCCCTGGTGCGGCTGAGCGAGCTGGAGGTGCCCCTGCGCGCGGACGCCGTGCTGCCCAGGCGTGCCCGCTCGGAGAAGGACGAGACGCTCCAGAAGGCGCTGGACCTGGCACGCAAGCCGGCGAAGAAGGTGAAGGCCCGCGAGGCCGACCTGCCTCCGGCCCGGTGGCGGGCCGAGCGCAAGTACGAGGCCATGCTCTACCCGAGCCGGGAGTACCGCCTGCTGGCGCTCTTCCGGTACTGGAACGCCATCCAGCTCTTCTACCCGTACAAGCACCTGCTGGACCGGGGCTGGGACGGAGCGCTCACCAGCTTCATCCCCCGGTTCGAGAAGGCGAAGGACGCCGCGGAGTACGCGCTCACGGTGGCAGAGCTGAGCACGCTCGTCCAGGACGGGCACACGGGCGTGCGCGGCCACCCGGAGCTGGAGAAGCGGGGCCTGGCCGGCGTGAACGCTCCCCTCGAGGTGCTGGAGCTCGACGGCAAGGCGGTGGTGGTGAAGGTGGTGGACGCGGAGGCCGCCCCGGGGCTCGCCGTGGGTCAGGTCATCGAGACCGTGGACGGCAAGCCGCTCTCCGAGCGCGTCAAGGCGCTGGAGCCCTACGTCACGGCCTCGCACGAGGTGCACCGCCGCTTCCGTCTGATGACCCGGGCGCTGGCGGGGCCCGAGGGCTCCCAGGCGACGCTGGGCGTGCGTGACAGCGCCGGGAAGCTTCAGCAGGTACGCATCACCCGGAGCCTCAAGTCCCTCCAGAAGCCCAGGCAGGGCGAGCCCTGGCGCGTGCTGCCGGATGGCACCGGCTACGTGGACCTGACGCGCCTCCAGGTGGCCGACGTGGCGCCCATGTTCGAGAAGCTGAAGAGCACGAAGGGCATTGTCTTCGACATGCGCGGCTACCCCAACGGGACGGCCTGGGCCATCGCGCCGTACCTCAACACGCGCGGGGCGCGCCACGCGGCCGTGTTCGAGCGCAACCTCGTCTCGGGAGACGACCTCAGCGGCCGGTTCAAGTACCTCCAGGAGCTGCCCAAGGAGGACGTGCCCCTGTACCGGGGCCGGACGGTGATGCTCATCGACGAGCGGGCCATCAGCCAGGCCGAGCACACGGGCCTGTTCCTCGAGGCGGCCAACGGCACCACCTTCATTGGCAGCCCGAGCGCGGGCGCCAACGGGGACATCACGGACGTGGTGCTGCCCGGCGGCATCTCGGTGCTCTTCACGGGCCACGACGTGCGGCACCTGGACGGCCGCCAGCTCCAGCGGGTGGGTCTGCGGCCCCAGGTCCACGTGCGGCCGACGCTCTCGGGCCTCCAGTCCGGCAGGGACGAAGTGCTGGAGCGGGCGGTCGAGTTCCTCCGGGGCGCCACGGGCATGGCCGTGGCGGACGACTCCTCGCGGTAGCCGCCGCGAGGCCGGGCTTCAGTCGACCTTCTTCATCTCGGTGATGAAGGAGCTCGGCTCCAGGAAGCCCGTCACCCTCGGGGCCTCGAGGATCTCCCCACCGGACGAGACGAAGGCCACCGTGGGCAGGCCCTCCACCCCGAAGCGCTCCATCAGCGCGTCCAGGGCGTCGTCGCTCTTCGTGGCGTCCACCTTCACGTTGATGAAGCGCCCCGACTCCTCGATGACCTCGGCCGCCGGGTACGTCTCGCGGTCCAGCTCCTTGCAGGCCGCGCACCACTCGGCGAAGAAGTCGATCATCACCGGCCGGCCCTCGGTCTTCGCGCGGGCCAGCACCTGCTCGAAGGACTCGGACGAGAAGCCGCTGTCCGTCACCGGCAGCACCGCGTGCCACTCGAAGGTGCGGGCCTTGGGCGGCTCCACCCAGCCGAGCGACACCCACAGCTGGCCAGCGGACTTCGAGTCCATGGCCCCGCCGCGCAGCACCAGCGCCACCACCACCAGCGCCACGCCGAAGCCCTTGAGGGTGAAATCCCGCGCGCCCTCCTTGAAGGACAGGTGGATGGCGCCCAGCAACACGCCCACCGCCGCCAGCACCGCGGCGAGGGCCGTGCCCGGCATGCGGCCCACCTGCTCGGCGAGGCCCTTCACCACCCCACCCACCGCCGGGAAGCCGTCCTTCAGGTAGGAGATGGCGAGCGCCACCAGCACGATGCCCAGCACGCTCTTCACCCACTCCATCCACACCCCGCCCCGAGGCAGACGCACGGTGAAGACGCCGATGAGGAAGAAGGGCACGCCAATGCCCAGCGCGTAGATGAAGAGCAGCGCCGCGCCGAGCACCGTGCTCTGCGACCTGGCCACGAAGGCCAGCAGGCCCGTCAGCACCGGCCCGGTGCACGGCGCCGCGAGGAAGCCGGACACGCTGCCCATGAGGAAGGCGCCCGTGAGGCCCGAGCCGCCCACCGAGTTGAGCCGCTGCTGGAGCGCCTGGGGCAGCGCCAGCTCGAAGGCGCCGAACATGGACGTGGCCAGCAGCAGGAGGAACACCGCCAGGCCCGTCACCACCACGGGGCTGCCGAGCATCGAGCCGAAGGCCTGCCCCGTCTTCGCCGCCAGCACGCCCAGCGCGCTGAACACCACGCCCATGCCGACGATGTAGGAGGACGTCAACACGAGCGCCTTGCCCCGCCCCTCGGCCTTGCGCGCCCCGAAGACGGACACGGTGATGGGGATGAGCGGGTAGACACAGGGCGTCATCGCGGTGAGCAGGCCGCCGGCGAACACCACCGCGGCCCCCAGGGCGAAGCTGCCGGACTCCAGGAAACGCGTCGCGTCCAGGCCCGTGCTGGGGCCGGTGGGGAGGAGCCAGGGCACGACCGCCACGGCCAGCCCGATTACCGCCGCAATGACTCCCACCTTCTTCTTCGCGTCCATGTCGCTCCTCGAGACCTCCGGGCCCCCTATATACGCGTGAGGGCCGGGTGGTTACACCGGAGGTTGAGCCGGAGTGCTAGCTGGTAACGGAACCTCACCCGGCATGCCACCCCCTGGACGCCCTCCCCCTCCACAACCGGGCCGCCACGCCCGCGCCACCTCTCCCTACACCTGGGGAGAGAGGGGTCTCGTCGAGGAGGACGGACGCTGGCGCAGGGGCAACAGGAGCACCGCGAAGGCCACCGAGAGCACCGTGGCGAGCAGGAACACGTTCGCGTAGCTCCAGCCCGCCCGGGAGGCCAGCAGGCCGGCGATGGGACCGCCCGGCGACTTGCCCAGCACCTCCACGCTCGCCAGCAGCGTGTAGTGCGTGGCCCCGATGCGCCGGTCCACCCGCGACATCATGAACGCGAAGAGCGCCGTGGTGAGCACGCCGCCGAAGAAGTGCTCCGCCATGGTGACGGCGATGACGCCCGAGGAGGTGGGGCCCTCCAGCGCCAGCCACCACTGGCCTCCGAGCGGGAACACCCGCAGGGCCGTGGCGAGGGCGAGCGCTCCCAGCAGCGGCATCCGGCTGACGAGCATCCCGCCGACGGCCGAGCCGAGCAGCGAGGCCACCGTGCCCCACGTCCCCACCCACTGGCCGATCTGCCCGGCCGAGAAGCCCGCGTCGACGAGGAAGGGCTTGAAGAGCACGTCCGCCATGGACTCGCCCAGCTTGTAGGTGCCGATGAAGAGCAACACCCAGCCCGTGCCCGGCAGGCGCACCGCGGTGAGGAGCCGGTCCCGCACCTCGGTCCAGGAGGGCCGCTCCGTCGCCGTGCCCTCGGCCACGGGCCGGGGCTCGCGCACCAGGGCCGCCACCCCGAGCACCAGCAGCGACAGGAAGGACATGGAGAGGAAGAGGCCTCGCCAGCCGATGACGTCAACGGCCCAGACGAGCAACCCACCTCCGGTGAGCATCCCCAGCTTGTAGCCCACCACCTGGGCCGAGTTGCCCCAACCCAGCTCGCGCGGCTCCAGCAGGTCCACCGCCAGGCCGTCCACCGCGATGTCCTGCGTGGCGGCGAAGAGGTTCATCAGGAAGATGAGGCCGAGCAGCAGCGGCAGCGCGCCCGGCACCGGGACGAAGGCCGCCGCCGCGCACGTGGCCGCCAACCCCGCCTGCATGGGGAGGATCCACGACTTGCGCCGGCCGAGGCGCTCCGAGCCGTAGCGGTCCACCAGCGGAGCCCACAGCGCCTTGGCCATCCACGGAGCCGCCAGCAGCCCGACCATGCTGATGGTCATCAGTGACACGCCAGACGAGCGCAGGTACACGGGCAGCGCGGTGGACTGGAAGCCAAACGGCAGCCCCTGCACGAAATAGAGCGCGCCGAGCAGCCCCACCTTCCGGGGTGAG
This sequence comes from Archangium sp., assembly GCF_036389735.1. Lineage (GTDB taxonomy): Bacteria > Myxococcota > Myxococcia > Myxococcales > Myxococcaceae > Archangium. The sequence goes on from NZ_DASVWK010000327.1 coordinate 10,676, forward strand.
ATCCTCATCACCCCGGAACCCTAGCGGAGAACGGCCCCGGGCGCTCGCTCCCCTCAGTGGCCCCGGAGCACCGTGAGGCCCGCGTCCGTGAGGACGTAGAGCATCGCCGGGGTGGCGTTGGGGTCGTAGACGAGCTGCCGCACCTTCCCTCCCGGCACGTCCGCGACCTTCGTGAGTTGCTTGCTCGCGTCCATCCTCCAGAGCCCCGCTCCGTCGGTGCCGATGAAGAGCGAGCCGTCATCCGTGGCCGCCAGCGCGGTGAGCTGGCTCGTGGGCAGCCCCTGGATCTGGGTGCCCTTCTGCTCGCGATCCCCCTTCGAGAGGATGCTCATCTCCCAGAGGCCATGGCTCTTGCTGGCCAGGTAGTAGCGCCCATCCTTCGTCTGCTGGAAGCCGCGCCAGTAGTCGAACTCGGCGAGCGAGTTGACCTCGGGAAGGTACGAGGACTCCACCTTCATCGGGTTGAGCGACTTCGGGCTCATCCAGTCCCAGACGCCGAGGTCCGCGTTGGGCGTGACGATGCCGAAGGTCCAGTCGTTGCCGATGAGCACATCGCCATCCTGGGCGATGCCCACCGCATAGGTGTAGCCGGCGCGCTGGCTGCCGTTTTCCCACCACACCGGGTGGCGGTGGCTGTTGTAGTGGAGCCCCTTGATGCGCGTCACGCCGTGGTTGGTGCCGATATACACCTCGCCCTTGTCCCGGCCGCGCATCACCGTCACGCAGCTGAGCACCGCGCGATCCTCGTCGTACCTCCAGTCATTGGAGTTGTGGATGCCGATGTTGACCGGGGGGAGCCACGAGAGCCCGCCGTCGTTCTTCTCCTTGTTGCGACGGAACGAGCGGTAGAGGTGCTCCTCCAGGACGATGCCACCCTCGGGAGTGAGCTTCACCGCGTCCAGGTCTCCCTCCGTGAAGGCGGAGTCCGTATAGGAAGGCAAAAAGGGCATGTCGAGCTCGCGCGCGTGGTAGCCCACGTAGGCGCGGCCAGCACTGCCGCCGCAGATGACCGTGGTGGAGAAGCCCCTGCCGGCCTGCCCGATGTTGCTCGCCCAGTGAGGCTGGGTGTCCCCGGGCCGCAGGACGCCGATGCGGTTGCCCTCGAGCAACCAGATGTTGAAGGCCTCATCCACGGCCACCCCCTGTGGGCGACCCACACCGAAGCGCTGCGTGTAGTTGACCGCCGCCTCCTTCGGCCAGGTGTCCGGAGCCACCTTCACCGGGCCGGTGCCACCGTCGGAGCCCCCATCCGAAGGAGTGCCCGCGTCCTCGGGTGGTGGTGGGAGGCCCGCGTCCTCGGGTGGTGGTGGAAGGCCCGCGTCCTCGGGCAACGGCGTGCCCCCGTCATCCGCGGGCGGAAGGCCCGCGTCCTCGGGCACCCGCGCGCTGTCGTCGGGCTCCGTCGTCCCATCTCGCGGAGGGGGCGAGGGTGCATTCGTATCGCCGCATGCCCACGCCGCCGCCACCACCACCGCCGCCCCACATGCCCCCAACCATCTCCGAATCAACGTCATCCGCTCCCCCTGGGGATGTGAGGAGCAAGCCGCATACCGGGCAAGGAGGCCGGAAGTAGGAGCGCGCACAGCCCAGAGTGGAAAACCGTGTTCCCTCCCGGGGGAAGAAGTCCGAAGGCTCCTGGGTGTCTTCGGTAACAGCAGGCAGGAGAACGAGCCCTCGCGGGCAGGAGCCGCGCGGCGGTAGAACAGCGCCCCCTGCCTCTGAGGCTCCCCCATGCGCGTTCTCTTCACCATCGCTCCAGCCACTGGCCACTTCCACCCGCTCGTGCCCACGGCCCGGGCGCTCCAGCAAGCGGGTCACGAGGTGGCCTTCGCCACGGCCGAGTCGTTCCACCCCACCGTGAAAGCCGGCGGCTTCCTGGCCTTCCCGGCGGGGATCGATTTCGAGCAACTGGGCCTCGACATCAAGGAGGTCCAGAAGCGGCAGGCGGCCATGCTGAAGTCGGCGCCCGCCGAGCGGATCAAGATGATGGCCGGCATGTTCATCGACGGCTTCGCTCGCCGGATGGCACCGGACCTGATGAAGGTCTGCGAGACCTGGCGGCCGGACCTCCTCCTCCGCGAGTCGACCGAGTTCGCCAGCATCGTGGTGGGCGAGATGCTGGGCATCCCGTGCGCCTCCATCCAGGTTGGTGGGGTGAACATCGCCAGGTTCGGCAAGGAGCCCTTCGCCCAGCACATGGACCTGTTCCGCGCCGACCACGGTCTGCCGCCGGATCCGGAACTGACGGCCCTGTTCCGCTATCTGAACCTGTCCTTCATGCCGGCCTCGTACTTCGGCGACTCCCTGCCCTCGACGACGCACTACCTGAAGCTGGCCGTGTTCGATCAGTCCGGCTCCGAGGGACTGCCCCCGTGGACGTCCTCGCTCGGAAGTCGGCCGGTGGTCTACGCGACGCTCGGGACGGTGTTCAACAAGCTCGTCCACCACCTCGGCTCGGTGGCGGCCGGCCTGCGTGATGAGCCGGTGGACCTCATCATCACGGTGGGGCGGGACGTGGATCCGGCGCAGCTCGGGCCGCAGCCTCCCCATGTCCACGTGGAGCGCTACATCCCCCAGTCGCTGCTGCTACCCCGGTGCGACCTGGTCATCATGCACGGCGGCTACAACAGCGTGATGAGCGCGCTGTACGCGGGCCTGCCGATGATCATCGTCCCGCTCGGCGCCGATCAGCCGATGAACGCCCAGGCCTGCGCGCAGCTCGGTGTCGCCCGGGTGGTGGAGCCCGATGCGCTCACCCCAGAGGCCATCCGTCAGCACGTGCGCGAGCTGCTGAAGGACGGCTCCTACCGCGAGCGCGCCCGGCGCTTCCAGGCCGAGTCCCTGGCCCTCCCCGGTATCGAGCACGGCGTGGCACTGCTGGAGCGGCTCGCCCGGGAGAAACAGCCCATCCCCCGGGATTGAGTCGCCTGGGTGTCAGACGGCCTGCTCCTTCTTCGGCGGCGTCGGCACCTGGAGGCCCGCGGAGCGCGCGAGCCCCATCACTCCCTCCACCGCCGCCGCGATGTAGCCGAACGGGTTGGCTCCATCCACCGCCGTCACGTGCACCTCGCCCATCTTCTGCTGGAACGCCGCCGCCACCTGCGGCAACTGCTGCGCCAGCATCATCTGGATCGCCTCCGGCGAGAGCGTGTTGTCGATCTCCTTCAGCGCTCTCACCCGCGCCAGCTCCGGATCCTGCGTGATGCGGGCCTTGCGCGCCTCCATCTCCGCCATCGCCAGCTCCGCCTCGGCGATCGCGCACCGCGCCTCCGCCACCTTCGCCTGCGCCCTCGCCCGCTCCGCCTCCTGCTGCAGCACCGCCACCATCGCCCCGTGCCGCGCCGCCTGCGCCTGCTGCTCCTGGTGCAGCTTCTCCAGCTCCGCCTCCGCCTTCACCGCCGCCATCCGCCGCTCATGCGACAGCCGCGCCGCCTCCTGCTCCTGCTCCAGCTTCAGCCGCTCCAGCTCCGCCTGCGCCCTCGCCGCCGCCAGCATCCGCTCATTCGCCAGCTTCGCCGACTCCTCCTGCTGCTCCAGCTTCAGCTGCTCCAGCTCCGCCTCCGCCCTCCCCACCGCCAGCTTGCGCTCCTGCGCCAGCTTCGCCTCCGACATCCGCCGCTCGGCCTCCAGCTGCGCCAGCTTCTGCGACTCCTCCGCCTTCGCCTTCTGCTCCCTCACCTCCAGCTCGGCGTTCAGCTTCGCCAGCGCCGTCTCCCGCTCCAGCGACACCTGCGCCTGCCGCGTGCTCCGCTCCTTCGCGACCCGCGCCTCCTCCACCCGGGACTCGACCGCCAGCGACTCCAGCTTCGCCTGCTCCTCCGCCTCCTGCCGCTTGTGCCGGACCTCCTCCTCCGTCGCCAGCCGCGTCAGGGCGATCTGCCGCTCCGCCTCCGCCTCCTCCTTGCGGATGAAGCGCTCCTTCGACAGCTCCGCCTCCCGCGCCTGCCGCTCCTGCTCCTGCCGGAAGCGCGCCTGCATGTTCGCGAACACCGTGTCCGACAGCACCCGCACGTCCTGGATCTCAATCGTGTCCAGGACCACGCCCCACCCCGAGTCCGACTGGTCCTCCAGCCGCCCCTTGCCCGACACCACCGGGGCGATCTCCCGCATCAGCTCCGTGGCGATGCCCTCCTTGCGCCGCGTGAGGCACTCCTCCACCGAGAGGTTCGCCACCAGCCGCCGCACCGCGCCCACGAACATCTGCCGCAGCAGCTCCGCCAGCTTCTCCTGCGCCCGCTCGGGGAAGGAGAAGTTGAGCATCCGGAAGGCCACCAGCGGATCGACGATGCGGTACACCGCCAGACCCGTCACCTGCACGCCCACCTTCTCGCTCGTCACCTGATCCGCGGTGAACTGGAGCCGCTGCACGCTCGTCGGGACGATGGCCACCGCGTCGCCCGGCAGCTTGAAGCACGAGGCGCCCTGCCCACTCACCTCGCGCACCCGGCCCCGGCGCATGTGGATGAGGAACTCACTCGGCCGCGCCGTCACGAGGCCCCACTTCTTCATCTTCTCCGGATCCTCCGCCGGCTTCCCCGCCCTCCACCCGTCCTGGTAGCGCTCCTGGTCGCTTCCACTCCGAAACGGCGGCGGCTGCTCGCCCCCACCACTCCGGACCACCTCGGTCCGCGCCCCCACCGTCAGCTCCATGGCCCCCACCGCGTTCAGCTTGACCGGCCGCTTCTCGTTCGCGCTCATTCGTGCACCCTCCGGAATCTCACGAGCTCCGGGGATTGCAGACTGTCGGCCAGGGCTTCACTGCCCTGAAATCGCGCACTTGGCGGGAGGGGGTGCTCCAGGGTGGCGCGGGTGCCCCGAAGTGGATCGCCCCGGTCCGGCCCAGTCGTGATACAGGACTGATTCGGTCCTGTAGACGGTTATATGGACCTGGGGCGCCCTCTCCTTATGTCGCCTTGACCGAGGGGGGCCCGCTTTTATAATTGACCAGTCCAGTCCACATTAGGTGTGTCCCTGTAGGACTCCCCAAGGGACTCGCGGGTTTACCCCAGCCCCTGGCCAAGGGGACGGACAGTCGCCTGGAAGGTTTACCGAGATGCTGAAGCTGCCCATCTACATGGACAACAACGCCACCACCCCGATGGACCCTCGGGTGCTGGAGGCGATGATGCCGTACCTGCGCGAGGACTTCGGCAATGCCGCGTCGCGCAATCACGCCTTTGGCTGGAAGGCCGAGGCGGCGGTGGAGCTGGCCCGGAAGCAGGTGGCGTCGCTCATCGGCGCGTCCGACAAGGAGATCGTCTTCACCTCGGGCGCCACCGAGTCCGACAACCTCGCCATCAAGGGCGTGGTCGAGTTCTACAAGGACAAGGGTGACCACATCATCACCCTGAAGACCGAGCACAAGGCGGTGCTCGACACCTGCAAGCGCCTGGAGCGCGTGCGCCAGGAGCGCCTGGACGACCTGAAGGTGCTGCGGCTCATGCAGCTCACCGGCGGGCCGGTGTCGCGCGACAACGTCACCGAGCTGTCCATCAAGCACGACCTGGACAACGACGCGGTGTACCGCCAGTGGGCCGAGCTGCCCACGGGTGGCGCGCGCGTCACCTACCTGGAAGTGGAGAAGGATGGCCGGGTCGACCTCGCGAAGCTCGAGGCGGCCATGACGGACAAGACCATCCTGGTGTCGATCATGCTCGCCAACAACGAGATCGGCACCGTGCAGCCCGTGGCGGAGATCGGCAAGCTGTGCCGCCAGCGGGGCATCCTCTTCCACTGCGACGCGGTGCAGGGCGTGGGCAAGGTGCCCTTCAACGTGGAGGAGATGAAGGTCGACCTGGCGTCCATCTCCGCGCACAAGATGTACGGGCCCAAGGGCGTGGGCGCGCTCTACGTGCGCCGCAAGCCGCGCGTGCGCATCGCCCCCATCATCGACGGTGGCGGCCATGAGCGCGGCATGCGCTCGGGCACGCTGAACGTCGCGTCCATCGTGGGCTTCGGCAAGGCGGCGGAGCTCGCCCAGCAGGAGATGGCGGACGAGGCCGTGCGCCTCACCCGCCTGCGCGAGAAGCTGCGCAAGGGCATCATGGACAAGCTGGACCTGGTGACGGTGAACGGCTCCATGGAGCACCGGCTGCCGGGCAGCCTCAACATCTCCTTCGCCTACGTGGAGGGCGAGGCGCTGATGATGGCCATCAAGGACGTGGCGGTGTCCTCGGGCTCCGCCTGCACCTCGGCCTCGCTGGAGCCCTCCTATGTGCTGCGGGCCTGCGGCGTGGAGGAGGA
>NZ_DASVWK010000328.1:0-5925 GCF_036389735.1 Archangium sp.
CGCGTCCTCGGAGACGAGCGCCTCGGAAGGGCCGCACTTCTCGCACGTCTTCTTGAAGAAGACCTTGCCCGCGCGGATGACCACCTCGGCCCGGACCAACGCCAGGCAGTGCGGACACGTGGAGGTGGTGTGCTTGAAGATGTGGTCTCCCTGGAGCCCCTCCGGTACCTCGCCCCGCGCGAGGAATGTCTGGATGTACGCCTTCGCATCGTTGGCGACGCGCAGCTCCGAGGGGCCACAGGTCGTGCAGTGCTGGAGCGAGTACACCTGCTCGTCGCGCAGCACGATGCGGCCCTCCACCTCGGTGCGGCAGGTCGGGCACCGGGACATCTCGTGCAGCAGGAAGGTGTGGGGACGGTCCTTCCGAGGCGTGGGCGTTGGTCCGCAGGTGGTGCAGTCCATCGAGGCTCCAGGGGATGTCAGGGGAGGGAAGTGTCATCAAGGCACCGCCCCCCCTGGCCGGGTCAAGCGATTCCACGCAGGAGAACCCCTCGGCGACCCTCGCGGGCGAGCTATGCTCCCGGACTCGCATGCGCTACGTGCTGTTGGACCGGATCTCCGAGCTGCACCCGCCCGAGCAGGCCCTGGGCGTCAAGTGCGTCTCGCTCGCCGATGACGTCTTCGTCGACCACTTCCCGGGGCACCCGGTGCTGCCCGGCGCGCTCATCCTCGAGTCGCTCGCACAGCTCGGCGGTGTGCTGCTGGAGGCCACGATGCGCTCCCGGGGACGCTCGGACCTGCACGCGCTGCTGGTGTCGGTGGAGCGCGCCAGGTTTCGGCGGCTCGTCCGGCCAGGGGACAAGATGCTCCTGGAGGCCAAGGGCCTCACCGCCAGCGAGGACGGCGGGCAGGTGCGGGCGTTCGCGCGCGTGGACGAGCAGCTCGTCGCCGAGGCCGAGCTCACCTTCGCCTTCGTGCAGGTGAAGCACGCCTCGCTGATCGCCAAACGTCGCGAGGTTCTCAACGTATGGCTCCACGGGTCCTCGGAGGAGCCGTGAACTCCCGGCGCGTCTTCGTCCGGGGCGTGGGCGTGGTGTCCGCGCTGGGGCGGGACTGGCCCTCGACCGCGGAGGCCCTCGCCGGGGGACGGAGCGCCATCGCCCCCATCACCCACTTCGACGTGGAGGGTTTCCCCTGCACGGTGGGTGCTCCCGTGCTCGATGCGGAGCTGGAGGGGCCGGATCGCCGGCTGGGCCTCGCACGGCGTGCGGCTCGGGAGGCGTGGGCTCGAGCGGGGGGGTCCGTGGCGCCCGAACGGCTCGGGGTGTTCATCGGCGCCGAGTCCGGGCGGGCCACGCTCGCCACCGTATGCGAGCTGGCCCAGGCGGCCGGAGGAGGGCGGACGTTCGACCATGTCCGTTTCGGTGCCCGGGCTCCCGCGATGGCGTCGAGGATCAACGCCTCGGTGGTGTCTCCGGCGTCGGTGGCCTCGGTGCTCGCCGGAGAGTGGAATGCACGAGGCCCCGCGCAGACCGTGTCGCTGGCGTGTGCCTCCGGCAGCGCGGCCATCATCGAGGCGGTGCGCACCCTGCGGCTCGGCCTCTGCGACGTGGCCCTGTGCGGTGGCGTGGGCGCGGACGTGGATCCGCTGATGCTGGCGGGCTTCGGGCACCTGGGCATCTTGAGCGCCAAGGGGTGCTCCCGCCCCTTCGATGCTCGCCGGGACGGTTTCGTGGTGGGCGAGGGGGCGGCCGTGGTGGTGCTGTCGGTCGAGCGCGGCGGCGCGGAGGCGGAGATCGCGGGCGTGGGGCGCTCGCTCGATGCCTACAACCTCACCGCGCCGGACCCGGAGGGGGATGGGGCTCGGCGGTCCATGCGGGCCGCGCTGCGGGACGCGGGGGTGGAGACGGTGGACTACGTGCAGGCGCACGGCACCTCCACGCCGCTCAATGATCCCGTCGAGGCCAAGGCCCTGCGCGCGGTGCTCGGGGATGGGCTGGCGAGGGCGCGCGTGGCCAGCGTGAAGGGGGCGTTGGGGCACTGGGTGGCGGGGGCGGGTGCCCTGGGGCTCGTCTGCGCGTACGAGGCGGTGGTGGGTGGGCGGATGCTGCCCTCGGCCGGGCTCGAGACACCGGACCCGGACTGTGACCTCCCGCACGTCATGGGGGAGGCGGTGTACCAGGAGGCCGGGACCGCGCTGGTGAATGCCTTCGCCTTCGGCGGGGCGAACACGAGCCTCGTGGTCCGGCGCTGCGCATGACGGGGCGCACGTCCAGGGTGGCCATCGTCGGAGCGGCCGCGGTGAGTACCTTCGGGCTCGGGTGGCGCGGGCTGGGCGGCGCGGTGGTGGCGGGGAAGCCCCTGCGCTCCACCTTACATGCGCTCGCGGCGACCCATCCCGGCGTCGAGGCGGCCGAGGTCCCAACGCTCGCACCCACCCAGGACGCGGGAGATGGACGCCAGCGCAAGCTCATGTCTCGCGGCGCCCGGTTGGCGGCGGTGGTGATGCGCGAGGCCCTTCGTGAGGCGCGCTGGAGCCAGGGGCGGGAGGACATCGGCGCCTTCCTGGGCGTGGGGGCCTCGGGTGGTGCCATGGACGAGCTGACGGCCATGCTCCAGGCCAGCATCGAGGGAGGGACGCTCTCGCTCGAGCGGTTCGGCGGGGAGGGGCTCGCCGCCTGCAACCCGCTCTTCGCCTTCCAGTTGATGAACAACTTCACGCTCTGCCACGGGAGCATCCTGGAGGGCGTGGGAGGACCGAACGGCGCCTTCTTCTCGCGAGGAGGTGGGACGGTGCGCGCGCTGCGCGAGGCGGTGGCGACCGTGGCCACGGGGGAGTGCGAGCGCGCCCTGGCGGGAGGCGCGGACTCGGCCCTGCACCCGGTGACCTGGGCCGAGCTGGGACGAGAGGGCTTCGCCACCCGGGGATTGGTACCGGGAGAGGGCGCGGGACTGCTCGCGATCTCCTCGCGGCCCGAGGACACGGCGCTGGCCTGGCTCGAACGCTGCGAGGTCTTGCCGGAGGATGGGCTCTCGCGGGGACTCGCCGGGAGCCACGGACGCGTGGACGCCGTGCTCACCGCGGCTTGGGGGCCGGGACGAGCCGGGGAGCTTGGAGACGAGGCCGCTCGGCTGGGCGTGCCTGTCTCGGACACCGTGCGGGTGCTGGGCGAGACCCTGGCCGCGTCTCCCGCGCTGGCGTGGGCGGCGGCGGTGGATCTGCTCGCGGAGGGGCGAGCACGCCGCGTTCTGGTGCTCTCACTGGGTGTGGATGGGGAGCTGGGGCTCGTGGAACTGGCGGGAGTGGCACCATGAGCCGAGCCGTCATCACGGGTGTCGGAGTGGTGTCCGCTTTCGGCGTGGGGGCACCCGCGTTCTTCGAGGGGCTCGTCGAGGGGCGCGGCGCGGTCGGTCCCATCCGTTCCTTCGACGCGCGCACGTTTCCGATACAGGTGGCGGGCGAGGTTCCCCCGTTCGAGCCTCACCTCGGCAAGCGCGGGGCGATCCGGGATCGCAAGCTGGCCTTCGGGCTGCTCGCGGCCGAGGAGGCGTGGCGGAACGCTCGGTGCGGTCCCGAGGAACAGCAGGCGGCGCTGTCCGTGGCGCTCGGGCTGGAGCAGGCGTTCCTCGACGACTTCGGCTCCTTGTTCGATGAGGGCCGCATCCTCTGGACCCGGGAGCCGGAGGCGCCCCTGCCCCCGGTCCGCTTCCGAGCACGGCTCGACCTGGCGGCCGAAACCATCCGGGAGCAGCTCGGACTTCGAGGTGGGACGACAGTGCATGTCTCGGCCTGTGCGGCCGGGGGGCTCGCCGTGGCACATGCCGCCGCGCTCATCGAGCGAGGAGAGGCCTCGGTGGTGCTGTGCGGTGCGGCGGACTCCATGGTGAACCCACTCGGCATCGGAGGCATGTCCCGACTGGGGGCGCCGTCTCCGCGCAATGCCCCGGACGCGTGCCGGCCTTTCGATCGGCGCCGGGACGGGCTGGCGGTGGGCGAGGGCGCGGCGATGTTCATCGTGGAGTCCGAGGAGCGCGCACGGCGGCGCGGTGTCCGGGCCCTGGCGCGCATCCTGGGCTGGGGGCGCACGCAGGACGCGTACCGGGTGACGGCGCCTCGGCCGGATGGCTCCGCCGCGCGACGGGCCCTGGAGCGGGCGCTGCGCCACGCGGGCCTGCCTCCAGAAGCGGTGGGGTACATCAACGCCCATGGCACGGGCACCCCGCTCAATGACCCCGCCGAGGTGAAGGCCATCCGGGGAGCGCTCGGTCCACACGCCGAGCAGGTGGCGGTGAGTTCCATCAAGGGCGCGGTGGGACACCTGATGGCCGCGTCGGGGGCCATCGAGCTCGCCGCGAGCCTGCTTGCGTTCGAGCGCGACCTGCTCCCGGGCACCGCGAACCTGCTGGAGCGGGATCCGGAGTGCGACCTGGACATCATCGGCCCCACGCCACGCGAGGCTCGGGTGGACGTGGTGCTCTCCAACTCGTTCGGCTTCGGTGGGCAGAACGTCACCGTGGCGCTCGGGAGGGCGACATGAAGGCGGCGGTGACGGGCTGGGCGTGGCGGACGCCCCTCGGCGTAACGGTGGAGCAGGGCGTGACGAGGCTGCTCGCGGGAGAGCGCGCGGCCCGGCCCCCCGAGGGCTTCGCGGCGGAAGCGTATGCGTGCCGCCTGGTGGCACCGCTCGGGGTGCAGCCGACACGGTCTCGGGAAGGACGGTTCCTGCGCCGGATGGGCCGCTTCGCCCTGGAGGTGGCACGCGAGGCGGCGGAACAGGCGGGAGTCCAGGGAGGGGACCGCGTGGGCCTCTTCGCGGGCTTCGGTGGGCTGCGCGCGCACTGGGAGGAGATGATGCCGGCGCTCGAGAAGCAGGCGCCGGACGGCCGCGAGTCCTGGGAGCGCGGGCTCAAGGATCTGCACCCGTTCTGGATGCTCCAACACCTGTCGAACAACGCGCACGCATTGGTCTCCGTGGCGCTGAAGGCGCGCGGGGAGGGGATGACCTTCGGAGGAGCGAACGCTGGGGCACAGGCACTCGCGTCGGCACAGCGAGCGCTCGCGGTGGGGGCGGTGGACGTGGCCATCGTGCTCGCGGAGGACACGCTGCTGGAGCCCGAGGTGCTGGTGGAGCTGGGCGCGAGCGGCGTGGCGAATCACGCGGGCCTGGAGGCACTGGAGGCTCCGTACAGCGTGCGAGCGGCGGGTTTCGTCCCTGGGGAGGCCGTGGCGGCGGTGGTACTGGAGCCGGTGGAGCACGCCGGGACGCGGGCGCTGGCGTGGGCCGAGGCGGCGGACGGGGCGGACGGCAGCCAGGGAGCGCCACGCTCGGAGACGCTCGCGAGGGTGGCGGCGGGACTGCTGACGCCCGGGGTGTCTCTCATCGACGGAGCGGGGCGCGCGGACGTGGAGTTCGACGCCGCGGAGAGGAAGGTGCTCGCGAGGCTCGTTCCCGAGGGGGCGTGCCTGACGTCGACAGCCTCCGCGATGGGACAGCTCGGCGCATCGGCTCCCGTGGTCCAGCTCATCGCGCTGGCGAGCTGCCTCCGCCGAGGAGTGATGCCTTCCGTAGCTGGGCTGCACGAACCGGCACCAGGGCCTCTCCGGTGCCTCGTGAAGACGGAGGAAACGGTAGCCCGTGAGGCGCTGGCCGTATCCGTGGGCGCACCAGGGCTCGTGGGAGCAGTGCGCGTGGAGGTTCCATGAACAATCAGGACGAGCAAACCCAAAGGAGAAACAAGATGCGCAAGGTCATACTGATGGCTGTTTTCATCATGCCGGTGCTGGGCTGCGTGACGGGTCATGCGGAGGAATCCTGGACGCTGACCACCATCGCCGATGCCCGCAGTGGCATCGCCAAGCCGGTTGATCTGGGCGAGCCGGGCGATTCTCCGGGCGACATGTTCGTGTTTGACCAGCCGTTGCTGAATGCGTCCCAGCAGAACATTGGCTCGAACAGTGGTTACTGCGTCCGGACGCTGCCCGGT
>NZ_DASVWK010000329.1:0-3348 GCF_036389735.1 Archangium sp.
GAGAGTCCCTTCTCCAGCGCCTTGTCCATGTCGCCGAAGAAGGTGTCCACGAGGCCATTCTGTACGCGCAGGCTCGCCAGTCCGTCATCGAGGAAGCCCTGCACCCGGCCTCGCACGCGCTCGCGCTCCTCGGCGAGGAGCTGCTCGGGAGAAGGTCCGTCACCCGGCCGCAGCGTGCGCCCCGTGGAGCCACTCGGGCCTGGGGCTCCGAGCTCGGGCGGTACGGGCAGGCCCCCAGCACCCGGGAACAGGCGCACGGCGCGCGGCGTGTCCGGTACGGCATCCGCTGGAGGGGGCTCGGGCGTCGTGGGGTCCGGAGGGGACACGGCGGCGGGAGGTGGAGCGGCGGCCGGGCGCGGAGGACGGGAGGCCGTGCGGGGGGGGCTTGGCGGCGTGGCTTCCGGAGCCGGGGGCTTGGGACGGGGCGGCTCCACGGGCGGAGGGGGCGGGCGGACCACCACCTCTATCTGGAGCGGCACGCTCCTCTCGGGAGGAGGCGCGCTTGGGGGTGGTGCCAGGAACAGCACGAGCCCCAGGCCCAGGTGGAGGGCCAGCGAGAAGAGCAGTGCCTGGGTCAGGCGCGAGCGCCGCATGAAGGACCCAACGCTGGCAGAGATGCGCCCCTCACACAAACCAGGGGCTGGAAGGTGCCCCGCCCCTCAGCGCGCCGCGAGCAGGAGGAAGATCGCGTTGAGTCCCAGCCCCACCGAGGCATGCAGGGGGCTGCCTCGCGAGGAGCCGACGGCGAACTCCAGGTGACCGATGGGCCCGAGGCACAGCTTGAGCCCGAGGTCTCCGCCGTAGTTGAGCGCGTAGCCGGGTGGCATGCCCGGCAGCCCGCCGATCATCACCCGCGCATACGGCACGAGCCAGGTGGACGCGAAGTGCTGGTAGCCGATGAAGCCGTTGAGCTCCGACGTCCCCGAGCCGAAGCTGAAGGCGGCGTGGAAACCGATGTCCAGCCGGCGTGACAGGAAGAGCATCGGCTGCACGTTCAACGTCACCGCGGTGCCCACCCCTCCCCGGGAGTCCACCCGGAAATGGGAGACGTACTCCACGGCCGGCTTGTCGATGGCCGGCGCCTCGAAGCGCAGCTCCTCGGCGATCTCCAGGTCGTTCGGGCTCCCCCGGGCCTGGTAGAGGTCCGCCAGCGCCTCGTGGGCTTCCGGGAACTCCTCCAGGTACGCCTTGCGCAGGGGGTGCTCAGCCGCGTCCAGCTCGCCGCGCTTCATGAGGAGCTGGCCCTGGGTGATGCAGCTCGTGGAGATACCGCCCTCACAGGCCTGCCCGTAGGCGGTCTCGGCCTGGGGCAGCTCTCCCCGGGCCTTCAACGCGTCCCCCCAGTCGACGCACGCTCCCGCGCTGCCCGCCGCGCAGTCCTTCTGGGGGTGGTAGGCCGCCGAGGTGGCACACGCCGCCGTGACGAGCGGCAGCAGCACGACCAGCCACCGAACACCCAGGACATCCACCATGTTGGCCTCTCCGAGCTCGAGTCTAGAACGCCAGGGGCAGGCTCACCAACCCACGGGACTGCGCGCTCGAACGCCACGCGAGCGTCTCGGGCGCCACGGCCAGCCGCATCCCGGGCGCCCGCTCCAGCAGCAGCTCGAAGGTGATGACGGCCTCCAGCCGTGCCAGCGGAGCCCCCAGGCAGAAGTGGATGCCCTGGCCGAACGCCACATGCCGGTTGGGGGTGCGTCCCAGGTCGAAACGATCCGGCTCGGGGAACTGCTCCGGATCCCGATCCGCCGCCAGGAAGTCCACCCGGATCGCCTCATGGGCCTGGATGCGCTGGCCGCGCAGCTCCAGGTCCTCCTTGGCGAAGCGCAGCATGCTCAGCTCCGCCGGGCCGCAGTAGCGCAGCATCTCCTCCACCGCCGAGGGCAGCAGCGAGCGATCCTCCCGCAGCCGCCGCAGCTCGTCCGGGTGGCGCAGCAGCTCCAACAGGCCATTGCCCAGCAGGTTCGCCGTCGTCTCGTAGCCGGCCACGAGCAGCAGGAAGACCAGGCTCGTCAGCTCCTGGGGGCTCAGCCGATCCCCCTGCTCCTCCGCGGCCATCAGCGCGCTCGTCAGGTCCTCCCGGGGCTGCTGGCGGCGCTGCACGAAGAACGCGTCCAGGTACTTGAAGAAGTGCTCGCTGGCCTCGCGGACCTTCTCCCGAGCGCCCTGCGACGGGGGAGCGAAGAACGCCTGCGTCCACTGCCGGAACCGGTCCCGGTCCTCCGAGGGAATCCCCAGCAGCTCGGCGATGACGATGATGGGCAGGGGGAAGGCGAGTGCCTCCAGGAAGTCCCCCGAGCCCCTGGCCATCAGGCCCTCCAGCAGCTCCGAGCAGATGGCGGTGATGCGCGGGCGCAGCTCCTCGATGCGGCGCGGGGTGAAGGCCTTGGCCACCAGCGAGCGCATCCGCGTGTGGTCCGGCGGATCCACGGTCAGCAGGTGCCGGTTGAGCGCCGAGAGCGTCTGGCCGTAGAAGCGCTGACGGACGTCCTCGGGCAGCAGGGTGGGATCCTGCGTGAGGCGCGGATCCCTCATCAGCGAGACCACGTCCTGGTAGCGCGTGCACAGCCAGAACTGGAGCCCCAGCTGCGGATCCGTGATCCGCGCGACGGGGAACTCCTCCCGCATGCGCCGGTAGAGCGGGAACGGGTTGGCGCGCACGTGGGGGGACCACAGGGTCTCTCCCTCCGCGAACAGGGGACGGGTCGTCATGCCGCCGAGCTTAGTGCCTTGGCGCCTGACGTGGCAGCTCCACGAGGAAGGTGGCGCCCTGCCCCGGCGTGCTCTGGACCGTCACCGTCCCGCCCATCGCGTCGACGATCTGCCGCGTCACGTACAGCCCCAGGCCGAACCCTCCGTAGTGCCGCTCCGACACGGCGCGCTCGAAGCGATGGAAGATCCGCCCCAGCGCCTCGGGCTGGATGCCGATGCCCTCATCCCGGATGAAGAGCCGGACCCGGTCCTCCTGCTGTTCGACGCGAAGGTGGATGGGCTTGCCGGCCCCATACTTGAGGGCGTTCGACAGCAGGTTCACCAGGATCTGCTCCAGCCGGAGCCGATCCCATTGGCCGATGACCGGCCCCTCCAGGTGGAACTCGAACCCGCTCCCGGCGCGCTCCGCTTCGAGCTTGAACCGGGCGAGGATCTCGCGCGTCAGCTCCGCGAGATCCACCTCCTCGAGCTGCAACGTCATGCGTCCGGAGCTGAGCCGCGACACGTCCAGGAGATCGTTCACCAGGTCCGACAGGCGCTTCACCTGCCGGCGCATCACCCCCACCTCCTTGCCCAGGCGCGCGGCCATGGGGGTGCCCGGCTCGGCCTGGATGCTCCGCTCGAGCCCCTGGAGCC
>NZ_DASVWK010000330.1:0-2590 GCF_036389735.1 Archangium sp.
TCCGCGTCGTCCTTCGGTGCCGCGACTCCAGGACCCGAGCTCGCGCTGGCGGACTCCTCGATGATGGCGTCCTCCGGCGTGGCCACGTCCAGCACCAGCACCTTCTTGGGCTTCTTCGGCGCGGCCTTCTTCGGGGACTCCTCGGAGGGCTTCGCGTTGGCCTTCTCGGCGGCCTGCGTCTCCACCAGCTTGTTGAAGCCGGCGATGTTGCGCACGCCCGCCTCGGACAGCATCTGGTAGCGCCGCTCCATCTCCTCCACCGCCCAGCGCAGCGCCAGCGCCGCCTTCTTCGGGTCCGTCACCACCGGCAGCAGCAGGTGGGGGATGCCCTCGTAGACGGACAACTCGAGCATCTTCGGGTCCACCATGATGAAGCGGACCTCCTCCGGCGTGGACTTCAGGAGGATGCTCATGATCATCGAGTTCACCGCCACGGACTTACCCGAGCCGGTGGTACCCGCGATGAGCAGGTGGGGCGCCTTGGCCAGGTCGAAGACGTACGGCATGCCCTCGATGTCCTTGCCCACGCACATGGTGAGCCGGCTGCCGGCCTTCTGGAATACGTCCTGCTCGGCGATCTCCTTGAGGTAGACCGTCTCGCGGTCGCGGTTGGGCACCTCGATGCCCACCACGCCCTTGCCGGGGATGGGGGCGACGATGCGCACGCGCATGGCCTCCATG
Organism: Archangium sp.; assembly: GCF_036389735.1. GTDB lineage: Bacteria > Myxococcota > Myxococcia > Myxococcales > Myxococcaceae > Archangium. The sequence continues at coordinate 682 of NZ_DASVWK010000330.1, forward strand.
GCCATGGCCAGGTCGTCCTGGAGCGCGGCGATCTTGCTCACCTTGATGCCGGGTCCCGGGAGGAACTCGTACATGGTGACCACGGGGCCGGGGCGGATCTCCACCACCTCGCCGGAGATGCCGAAGTCGGCCAGCTTGGCGCGCAGCTTCTCCGCCGTGGAGAGGAAGGCATCCTTGTCCAGCGCGGAGCGCTCCTTCTTCTCGATCTCCAGCACGTCTATCGGGGGCAGCGAGAAGCTGGTGCGGCCACCCACGAACTGGAACTGCTCGTGGTCCTTCTTCTTGGCGACGACGGCGGTGGGCTTGGGCGGCGCCTTGGGCTCCACGATGAGCGGCGTGCGAGCCACCAGCGCGGAGGGCGGGGCCGGCACGATGGCCGAGGACAGGGCCGGAGCCTTCTCGGCGGCCACGGGCGGAGCCACCACGGGCTCGTCACTCGGAGCCGCGGCCTCGGTGGGCCCCTCGGCGGGAGTCGGACCGGCGACGATGTTCGGCCCCTTGCGCTTGCCAGCGCGCGAGGCATCGGCGGCGGGCGGCGGGTTGGGCACCGCGCTGGCGGCGGCCGAGGGGGCCAGGAACGAGGCCCACACCGGATCCGCCCCCGAAGCCGGACGCGCGGCGGTGGGAGGCGTGACGATGACGGGCGTGCCAGCGGGAAGCTCGGGCTTCTTGTCCCGGGCCAGCTTCGCGGCCTCGCGGGCCTCCTTGGCGGCCTGCTTCTCGGCGGCGGCGCGCTCCTTCTCCTCCTGGCGCGAGAGCCGCACGGCGGCCTCGGCCATGGCCTCCTCGTCGGCGGCCTCTGCCTCCGCGGCCAGACGCTCGGCCTCCTCCAGCTCGGCCTCCTCCTCCTCGAGCTGCGAGAAGAAGGCGTCCTCTTCCTCCTTCTCCAGGGCGCGGCGCTCCTGACGCTCCTGGTAGTTCACCTTCTGCTGCTCCCAGAAGGCGAGGGCATCCTCCTGCACGCGCCTGCCGAGCACGCATGCGCCGGCCCACGCCAGCGAGCACAGCTTGAGGAAGGTGTACTGGGTGCCGACGATGAGGGCGGCGGCGCACACCGTCGTCACCAGGATGACGGTGCCCACGGTGGAGAACAGCCCCACCAGCATGCCGCCGAGCGTCGCGCCCACGAAGCCCCCGGGCGGGTGGGCCTGGCCGGGCTGGTTGCCCAGGAAGAGCTGGGCCAGCACCGCGCCGCTGAGCGTCAGCAGTACGAAGGCCACCAGCTGCGGCCAGCGCCGCCGCTCCCGGTTGCCCACGAAGACGACCATGGCGGCGTAGATGCCACACAGGGGGAGGAGATACGCCCACACCCCGAGCATGCCGCGCAGGCCCTCGGCGATGAGGTGGCCCATGGGGCCCACCGCGTTCTGGAAACCGGGCCCCTTGCGATCCTTCGCGTCGAAGGTGGCCACCGAGATCAACGACAGCAGCGAGGTGGCCATCAGGAAGAGGCCCACGAGGGCGCGCTGGCCGGGACCCGCTACCGCGCCGCCGCCGCCCTTCTGGGCCTTCTTCTCCGCGAGCGCCTTGCGTCGCGTGGCAATCTCCTGCCGCGAAAGGACCGTCTTCTCCGCTCTGGCCTTCCGTTCCGCCATGACTTCCTCACACTCCCCGTAGCGAGCTGTAGCAGCTGTCCGCGGAGTGTAGGGAGGGAGGGGGTCCGGTCAATTTTCCGGCGAGCCGTCCGGCGGTATACGGCGCGGCCACTTTGAGGCACCAGCCGGGGGCGGAGCATGTATGTTGCAGCCGCCCGTATCAGGACCGGAGGAGACCTACATCATGGCCAACCTGGACAAGCCGTCGTCGACCGAAGAGGAGTACTTCGCCCGCGAGGAGATCGAGAAGAAGCGCAAGCTCGCCATCCAACAGTCCCAGTCGATGGCCACCCAGCAGCGCGAGGAACTCAAGA
>NZ_DASVWK010000331.1:0-4976 GCF_036389735.1 Archangium sp.
AGCCGATGAGCTCGGACGTCGCTGGGGCGGTGAATTGGAACAGCGGCACGCGGTGGGGCTCGCCATCACTGGGCACGGTGGCCCGGTGCTGCGCCCGCAGCGTCAGCGCCTCACCGCCGTCGTCCAGGCCCGGCATGTCCTCGGCCTGACTGGTGCCGCCCTCGCCGGTGGTCTGGATGACCTCCTCGCGCATGGACACCTCCAGCGTGTGCTTCTCCTGCTCGCTCTTGTCGCGCAGCCGCAGCCAGTCCTCCATCAGCCGCGGCGCCGAGGCCCCCAGGGTGGGGCGCGCCGTGGAGAACAACAGCTCCACGTCCTTCCACTCCTCCTCGGTGTACTGCCACACCACGGCCTCGCACTCGAGCGTCACCGACTCGCCCGTCTCGGAGGGGGCGAGCGTGGCGCGGTACGCCGGCCGCCACACGGCGCAAGGCACCAGGTACGTCACCCGCAGCGAGACCGTTCCTCCCGCCGGGTGGTTCGCCTCCAGCTCCGCGGCGGTGACGAGCAGGGGCTCGGGCAGCTCGCTCCGGGCGATGGCCGACTGGGCCTCCACCACCCGCAGCCGCGTCACCTCCGCGTGCTTGCGCGCCAGGCGCAGCGCCTCCTCGGTGGAGGTGGTCTCCTCGCGCACCGTCTCGAGCTGCTCGTGCCAGGACTCCGGCTTCGCGCGGCCCACGCCGGAGTGCTCGGAGATGGCGCGCAGCACGTCCTCGCGCGCCACGTTCACCACCTCCAGCCGGGACTGGAGCCGCTGCACGTCCGCATGGGCACGCTTCCACTCGGCCTCCAGGTCCTCCACGCGCTTGCGCAGCTCCGTCTTCCGCTCGCGCGCGCCCACGCGGGGCTTGTCCTTCCAGGTACGGCTCACGCGGGCCTGCGCCACGGTGCCGCCGGAGAGCTGGGCCTGGAGCGATCGGTCCACCGCGAGCGGCGAGAGCCCCTCCACGCTCAGTCGCTGGGGGCCGGCGGGCAGCACCACGTCTCCGCGGCGCTCCACCAGCGCGCGATCCTCGAGGACGGTGACCTTCACCACGGGCAGATGGATGGGGGTGCTCATCACGTCCTCCGGTTTCCGCCCACGAGCATCTTGCTCGAGGGAATCCGTACGACCCACGTCGCGTTCAACGCCTGCGTCTCACCCGGCTGGAGCGTCACCTTCCAGGCCCGTTCGCCCTCCACGGGCGTCTCGCCGGGCAACAGCGCGCGCTTGCTCCAGGCGGGCTTCACCTCGGGCTCCTCCACCTTGATGTCCTTCTCCGCCGAGGGCACCGCGGGCACACGCTCCAGCACCTCCACGGTGACCCGGTGCGAGGCGCGGTTGGCCAGCTCGATACTGACGTGGTGGGTGAGCACGTTGGCACCGCCGAACATGCCGCCGGAGGCCTCGTCGTAGCGCGTGTTGCGCGACACCTTGAGGGATTCCTCGACGCCCAGGCCCAGCCGCTGCGTGGCACCGGGCGCGAGCGTGGGCAGGGGCGACGTCATCAGGAACTCGTCGCCGAGCGTCACGTCCACCGGGCCGGCGAGCAGCGCGTGCGGCGTGCGGTTCTCCACCTTCACGCTCCGGAAGGCGCGGGGCTCCATGGAGGGCACGCACACGAGCTCGGCGCTCAGCCCCACCGGGGCGGAGAACACCGGCACGGTGTGCCACACACCATCCGAGGGCACCTCGGCGCGCAGCTCCACGTCGAAGCGGTAGTCGAAGTGCGGCGAGGACTGGCGGGGAGGCACGGACCAGGTGGGCGGCTGCGCGTTCTGGATGGTGGCCACGGTGCGCTCGTACCGCGCCATGAGCGCGACGACGTCCACCCGCACCTGCACCGCCATCAGCGACAGCAGCTCCCGGGACAGGGTCTCGGGCTGGGGCTTCAATCGCCCGCGCTGCGAGGGGTCGTCCGGCGAGCCCAGCTCCAGGCCTCCATAGTCGAGCAGGTCCCCCACGGGCTCCAGCCCGGCCGGTTGCTGGAGCCGTCCCTCGGGGCCGCCTCCGTACGCGCCATCAGCGCTCTCGCTCGGCATGTCGAGCGAGTCTTCCTCGTCCAGGTCCATCTCCGCAGGAGCCTCGTCCGCGAGGGAGCGGCGCCTGGTCAGCATGTTCCCACCCCCCTTGGCCTTGAGCGCGGGTGCTGCGCCCGGGGCGGGAGGCCGGGAGGGCATGGGGGCGCTGGCGACGGGGGCGGCGGCGCCCAGGGCGGGCATGGACTGGGAGGCGCGAAACGGCTGGGGGGCCGGAGCCGGGGCCATGCGGGGAGGTGGCGGCGGCGCGCCCGCGAAGACCTCCTGGGGCACGGGCTCGGACGGCGGAGGCATGGCGAACTCGCGCGCCTTGCTGCGCTCCTGCTTGGGCGGAGACTGGCGAGCGGGGGGACGGGCCGCGTCGTAGCCGGTGAACAGCTCGTCGAGCCCCGGGGGCGGCTCGCGCCAACCCGAGCGGGCCGGAGGTGGCTGACGTCGCCCGATGCGCAGGGCCTTCAGCTCCGGCACCTCGGCGCGTCGCGCCAGGTCCGCGGTGGACAGGGACAGCCGCACGTTGCTCCAGTCCTCGCCGGTGCGCTGGAGGATGGAGGCGCGCATGCGCAGCGTGCCTCCGTCGAGCGTCTGGGGCATCCGCAAGTCATAGCCCGGCACCCAGCGGGCCCCGTGCACCGCGTATTCGAGCGCGAGCTGCACGTCTTCATCCACCGCGCCCACTTCCGAGAGCGAGATGACGGCCGCCCGGTAGAGCTGGGCACGCTGGCCGCGCACCGAGGACGAGCCTTCCTCCAGTCGTCGCTGGAGCAGCTCCACCTGATCGACCGCGTCGCGCTGCTGGCGCTCCAGGTCGAGCTGCCGGGTGTGCAGGGCGGCGAGCTCCGTGTCGACGAAGCCCGCCAGCGAGAGGATGGCGGTGAGCGACGACTCGCGGGGCTCGCTCGGCTCTTCCTTCTTGCGCGGGGGGAAGGAGGGCTTGAGCTTCTGGAGTGCCTGGACGTCGCGCTGCACGCGCTCCAGCTCCGCGGTGAGGCCGGCGAGCTTCTCCTGGGCCTCCTCCAGCGAGCGCTGCGCGGCGGGGAGGTCCGTCTCCGGGGGCAGCCGCACGTCGAAGGCGGGGCGGATGTCCCGGACCTGGAGCCCGTTGGGGCCCTTGAGCACGGCGGCCCGGAGCGAGCCCGTGCGCAGCCCCAGGGGCAGGCCCTCGATGCGAACCTGGAGGGGCAGCCTGCCCTTGTCGGAAGCCACCGAGGCCAGGCGCGTGCAGAGCGCGCCCTCGGCATGCACGGTGACCGCATCCAGCACGGACGGTACGACGAGCATCGAAGCCCCCTCGGTCGAGATTGCACCGGGAGGCTAGCCGGGATGGGGCTTGGACTGCGAGCCCCCGCGCGTCATCCCCGCATCAGCCCGAGCGACTCCAGCCGGTCGAACAATTCCTCCCGGCGCGCGCGTGGGGGCGGGTGGGCCTCCAGGAAGGCCTGGATGGTCCGCACCTCGTCGTAGCGGTACGTGAAGCCGGTGGCGGTCCGGAAGGCGCGCGCGTCCACCACGATGGGGTACTGCAGGTGGTAGAGCGCCCCACTCGGCAGCCTCGGCAGCCCGAAGCGACCGAGGAGCTGGCGCAGCACCATCATGGGCAGCGGCACGGGAATGCGCCGCGCCTGGCGGATGATGACGGACAGGGGCAGCGGCTGCGGTCCCGCGACGTTGAAGACGCCGCGCACCCGCTTCTCCACCGTGAGCGCGATGGCGGCGGCCACGTCCTCCTCGTGCATGAACTGGAAGAGCGGATCATACCCCGCGACCATGGGCACGCGCCGGCCGCGCAGGAAGGTGGCCAGCGTGCCCTGCGCCGAGGTGCCCAGCGTGTAGCTCACACGCAGCACCGAGGTGGTCAGCTCCGGGTTGCGCCACAGCGCCGTCGAGGCGTACAGGTCCGCGGCCACCAGGTCCGCCAGCTCCGGGAAGGAGGCCAGCTCCTTCGGGGGCTCGTCCTCGGTGTGGTACAGCGCCGAGTCCGGCGCGGCCCCGTAGAAGGTGTGCCGGCCCACGAAGACGGCGTGCTTCACCCCGTACGTGTGACAGTGCTCGAACACCGTGCGCGTGCCGCCCAGGTTGATGCGGTGGCGCTCCTCGCCCTGCACGCGCAGCGACGTCACCGTGGCCATGTGCACCACCGCCTCGGGCCGGAACGTGCGGAACACCTCCTCCGCCGGCCGCTTGCGCAGGTCCACCTCGTGCACCTCGATGTCCGCGGGCGCGTCCTCCCATGGCCGCGTGTCGATGCCCACCACCGTGTGCCCCTTGGCCCGCAGCTGAAGTGCCACCCGCTGCGCCACCGCTCCCGAAATGCCGAGGATGAGGACCCTCATGGCTCAACGCCCTTCCCAGCGCTCGTGACGGCGCCGATCGATGATGTCCGCGATGCGCGCCTTCACCTGCTCCACGTAGCCCTGGATGACCGCGTCGTCCTCGTTGCCCGTGCCCTCGAAGAGCATCGGCTCGCTGTAGTGGATCTCCAGCGGAACGGGGAGCGGGAGCGGGAGCACGTACGGAGTGACGGGGACGTAGGGCACCCCGAGCGCCTTGCCCACGCCATACAGGTTGGCCACCGTGGGGATGGCGGCGCCGCCTCCCAGGAAGCCGAACGGGACGATGGGCGTACGCGTCTTCAGCGCCAGCCGCATGAAGCCCGTGCCGAACTCCACCAGGTCATAGCGCTGGGGGTAGAGCTTCGCGGTGCCGCGCGCGCCCTCGGGGAAGATCATCAACAGCCGATCCTCCTCCAGCAGGCGGATGGCGTGCTCGGGCAGGCCGGGGAACTGGCCGCAGCGGCTAGTCCATGTGGAGGCCACCGGAATGGCGTTGATGAACTTCTCCGCCATGCCCTGCGCCAGCCGCGGCGGCTCCATCTCCAGGAAGCACGAGGTGACGACCATGGCTCCGTCCACCGCCACCCCGCCCGAGTGGTTGCCCACCACCATCGCCCTCCCGCGCGC
>NZ_DASVWK010000332.1:0-10256 GCF_036389735.1 Archangium sp.
GACCCGAGTCCCCGCGTCTCAGAACAGGTGGTTGAAGTCCAGGTAGAACCCGGTCGTCCCATCGCGAGGGCTGACGCCGTAGTCGAGCCGGAGGATGAAGTTGTTCTCCCAGGCGATGCGCAGCCCGCCGCCCCCCCCGTAGCGCGGGAGCCCCGCGTCCAGGAAGCGCAGGTCCGACCAGGCCTGACCGGCGTCGAGGAACGCGACGAGGGTGAAGTCGAGCCGCTGCTGCCAGGGTGACACGGAGAGGAAGCGCCAGCGCAGCTCGCCGTTGGCCAGTGCCTTCACCTGCCCCTGGAGCCGGTTCTTCAGGATGCCGCGCGCGGTGTACACGCCCCCGAGGCCGCCCCAGCCATCGCGCCACTCCACGCCGCCGAGCGAGGAGAGCAGGAAGAAGGGCACGTCCCCACCCATGACGTCGACGAAGAGCCGCAGGGCGGCCACGAGCCGCTCGTGCCCGAGCGGGTGGTAGAAGCGCAGGTTGGCGGTGGCGCCCCAGTAGTCGAAGGCACTGCCCGTCACACCGGTGGCCCCACGCAGCGCGAGCTCGTGGAACATGCCGCGCACCGGGGCGGGCTCGTTGTCGCGCGTGTCCAGCAACAGGCCCGCGGTCACCTCCGCCGTACGGAAGGTCTCCGAGCCGACCGCGTCGCCCTCCAGCCCCGAGAGCAGTCCCGCCCGTGCGTCCTCCACGAGTCGCGAGTCCCGGGCCTGCCCCAGGTCGTCCGTGCCGTAGCGCGCCCGCACCGAGGTGAGTCGGAAGCGGTAGCCCAGCGCGAGCTGCCACGGGCCGCTCAAGGTGCGGCGCACGTTGAGCACCACGCTGGGCAAGGTGCGCTGCTCGAAGCTGTAGTAACGCAGGCCGCGGAAGTCCGGGTTGCCCGGGCACGCGTCCGGGTTCTCCTCCAGCGCCGTCCGGTCCTCGCACGAGGCGAAGGAGGGCACGTACTCCGTCGAGCCGCCGAGGCCGTAGTAGGGCGAGAAGCGGTCGTTGAGCAGGCTCACATCCCCCCCGAGCCGCCAGGGCGAGTCGAGGAAGCGCGGTGCGTCGAACATGAGGCGGTGCGAGGCCACGCCGCGCGTCGTCTGGAAGAACTGCGCCGTCAGGGCATAGCGGTAGGGGGCCTGGGTGCCGTCGCCCGAGTCCACCAGCAGCAGCCGCGCGCCGTAGCCGAGGCCCTCGTCGCTGTTGAAGTTGATGAGCGGCAGCCCCTGCACGCCCCAGCCCGTGCGCGGAGCGTCCTCCGCCCCTGCCGGGGCCGAGGCCAGCGCGGCGCACAGCACCACTGCCCACGTCATCCGAGTCGGGTGCATACGAGTCTCCGGTACGTCAGGGCCGCAGGAGCCAGGCCACGGCCAGTCCGAGGTAGGTGCCCACGGCGAAGCCCATGAGTCCGGTGGTGAGGCCGGACACCACCAGCTCGCGGTTGCGCAGGGCGCGGGCCACCGGGCCGATGAAGGCGGGGCCGAAGATGGTGGCGGTGGAGGTGATGAGAACGGTGTCCGCGTCGATGCGGAAGAGGGCGGCGAGGGCGAAGTGGAGCCCCACGGAGAGCGCCACCACGGCCGCGCAGAAGCCGAAGACGAACAGGCCCGTCTCGTGCAACTGCCTCGCGTCCGCCAGGGTACCGACGGCCACGCAGAAGACGAGCAGCGCGTAGTCCCCGAGCGCGTAGCTGCCCGGCAGGTGCCGCACGGCGGGGCGGAAGGACGCGGCCAGGGCCAGGGTGGTGATGAGCAGCAGCACGGCGGGCGCCTCCAGGCTGCCCAGTACCCACTGCGTCGCTCCGACGGACACGCCGACGATGGCGGCGGCCAGGAGGAAGGCCAGGGCCATGCCGCGCACCCGGGCCCAGGTGAGCCCCGAGGCCTGCTGGGCCTCCGCGTCCTCCGCGTCCTCCCAGCCGGTGGAGTTCGGAAAGCGCGGCAGGAAGACGAGGACGACCCGCTGCGCCACCGTCACCAGGAAGAGGAGGTAGGCGCTACAGACGACGATGTCCGCGGTGTTGAGGAGGATGAAGGTCTCCTCGCTCACCTTCAGCGCCAGCCCGACGGCGTTCATGTTGGCGGTGCCGCCCGTGTAGACGCCCACCAACATGCCGGACATCTTCCACCACTCGTCCGAGCGGTCGGCCACGGCGAGGCCCACGACCGAGGCGGCCACCATGGCGGACACGCACGCCAGGCCGAAGGACAGCAGCGTGGAGCGCGCCAGCCGCAGCCACCGGGGCACGTCCGTGGCGAAGAGGAGCAGGGGGATGGCGAGGGGCACGGCGACCTCGCTCACCGAGAGGCTCACCTTCGTCTGGAGCGCCAGCCCCGGCACGTTGCCCAGGATGATGCCGACGGCGTAGCACACCACCACCGGGCCCACCCAGGCCACCGGCTTGAGGTAGCGCGCGGCGAGCAGGGCGAGCCCCGGGAAGCCCACCAGGATGACGACTTGGAGGGGCCCCATGGCTATTCGCTGTACATCGCGTCCATGAACTGGAGGATGAAGCCGTCGGCTTCCTTGCGGTCGGGCATGGCGCCGAGCATGCCGTACATGGCGGCGCTGCCATCGGGGGCGGGCTCCCCGGAGGCGAGGCTCGCGGCGCACGCGCGCAGGTCGGCGAGGAAGGGCTCCACCACCGTGGCGTGGACGGGCGTCACCATGAGGTGGAGGGCGGGAGGCATCATCTGCCGGTCGAGCTTCCAGCCGCGCGCCTCCATGGCATCGCCCAGCGCGTACACGTCCAGGGTGTCCGAGGAGAAGGAGAAGACACTGAGCTGGGGCTGCCCCAGGAGCTTGAGCCCGGGGGTGGCGGAGATGCCCTCGCGCAAGGCGCGCGCGGTGTCGAGCACGGTGCGGCTCAGCTTCAGGTAGCCCTCCTCGCCGAGGTACTTGAGGATGGCCCAGGCCGCGGCGATGGCTCCCCCGGGGCGGGTGCCCGCCATGGAGGGCGAGGCGTAGATGCCGCCGCACCAGTCCGAGTAGGTGAAGAACTGGTGCCGGCGCAGCTCGGGCGTGCGGTAGAGGATGAGCGAGGCGCCCTTGGCGGCGTAGCCGTACTTGTGCAGGTCCGCCGAGAGGCTGGTGACGCCGGGCACGGCGAAGTCGAAGTCGGGAAGCTCATGCCCGAGCCGCCGGGCGAAGGGCAGCAGGAACCCTCCGAGGCAGGCGTCCACGTGGAAGAGGACGCCCTTCTCCTGGGCCATGGCGGCCAGCTCGGAGACGGGGTCCATCACCCCGTGCGGGTAGGCGGGAGCGGAGCCGACGACGAGCACGGTGCGCGGGCCGACGGCGGCGCGCATGGCCTCCACGTCCGCGCGGAAGTCCGGGGCGAGGGGCACGTTGACGGCCTTCACCCCGAAGTAGTGGGCGGCCTTCTGGAAGGCCGGGTGGACGGAGGCGGGCAGCACCATCTCCGGCTCGGTGATGCCGCGCTCGGCGCGAGCGAAGTCCCGGGCCGTCTTGACGGCCATGAGGATGGACTCGGTGCCTCCGGACGTCATGGTGCCGGCGGCGGTGTCCCCGTGGAAGAGCTCGGCCCCGATGGCGAGCACCTCGGCCTCGAAGCGGCGCAGGCTGGGGAAGGCCAGGGGGCTGAGGCCGTTCTCGGACATGAACTCCGTGTAGGCCTCGGCGAGCAGCCGGCGGATGTCCTCGCCCGCGTTGTAGACGAGGCTCCACGTCCTGCCTTCCCGCCAGTGGGCGTCCTCGGCGCGCAGCTCGCGCATTTGAGAGAGGACATCCTGGTGGCTCGAGCCCTGGGTGGCCAGGCGGGGACTCTTCGACATCGCGACTCCGGAGGTGGGGAAGAGGAAGGGCCCCGACTATAGCCTCACGCCTCGGAGGGCGTCTCCGGGACCTCCTCCTCCTCCTCGTCCTCCTTGAGCCCCTGCCAGCCTGGAGCCTCCATCTCGGCCAGCATCTCCTGGGCCTGGGTGAAGTCGGGGGACAGGGCCAGCGCCTGCAGGAAGCACTCCTTGCCTTGCGCGTCCTGCCCGAGGCGCAGCAGGCACATCCCCTTGTTGAAGTACGCGCTCGGCTCATCGGCGCACAGCCGCAGCGAGTGCTCGAAGAACGTCAGGGCATCCGCGGTCCGGTCCATCGCGTACAGCAGCGTTCCCAGGTGGAAGGCCAGGTCGTCCTCCCCCTCGAGGAGATAGCTCGCCTCCCAGACCTGCTGGATGGCCCAGCACACCTCGTGCTGAAGGGGCAGGCTCGCGGTCTCGATCTGCTCCATCAACGCCGGGAAGGCGTCCAGCAGCATGTCGGCGTCGAAGCGGCTCCAGCGCAAGGCGGCCAGGAGCTCCTCCAGCGACATCGCCTTGTAGGTCTGCTCCAGCCGCTTCAGGAGGGTGGAGTAGTCATCCGGCCCCAGGCGCTCGATGGCCTCCTCGTAGGCCAGCTCCGCCTCTCCATGACCGTCCGGCGGCTGGCCCAGGAGGAAGGCCCCCACGTGCAGGCTGGCGTGGCGGTGCATGGGGCGGAGCACCTGGCCGTCCCGGTTGCGGAAGTAGTGACCGATGGCGTCGTAGTTCACCATCAGCGAGAAGGCCCCACCGTGCCGCACCAGACCGATCCCGGGCCAGCGCTCGCTCAGCTCGTCCTGGCTGGCCTGCCCCTTGTCTCCGGAGAGCAGCAGCAGGCGGTCTCCCGAGAGCCGTTGCAGCCGGCGGATGCACCGCAGCGCCTCGGAGGGAATCTGGACCGTCGATTCGTCCAGTTGCTCCTGGTAGTGCTGCACGATGCGGTCCAGCTCCGGGTCCCCGTAGTACGTGCCCTCCACCGGACGGTCCTCGAAGGTCACCGTCACCCGATCCATGAGGTCGGGCGCATCCAGCTCCGGCTCGGGCTGAGGGGAGGAGATGGTGACGAGGCACTCGTGGAGGATGCCGTTGCTCAAGGTGAAGGCGTCCTGCGGAATGCTGTCGAAGAAGTAGTTGGCCACCAGCGCCAGCGGATTGCCCAACGACCCCGGCGCCAGCACGGTGCCACTGCGGCGGAGCACGAGCTGCTCGTCGTGCACGGCATCGAAGCGGGCGACGTCCAGCACGCCCTCCTCCATGAGCGGCTGGAGCCGGGGATGGGTCTGCCAGTACTCGATGTTGCGCTCCGACAGGTCCGTCATCACGTACCGGAAGCCCACGTCCCGGAGCTGGGACAGCGCGTGCAGCCGGCGGAAGGCGTCCAGGAAGTGGAAGGCGAAGCGCCCCGCGCCGCTGCCGAGCTCGACGAGGTAGAAGGGCTGGCTCGGATCCGGCGCGGCGAGCCGGCCTCCCGGTCCTCGAGAGCCCGCGCACCAGTCCCGCATCCAGCCGATCACCACCTGCGCATAGGCCCGGCCGATGACGGAGTTGCTGGTGATGAAGTTCGGGATGATGCCCTGGCGCCACGCATCGATGCCCTGACGCTCGTAGAAGGCGCGCTGGCAGCCCCAGATGAGGGAGCGGGACAGGCGCTGGCTACGCTCGAGGACGAATGGTTGCGGGCGGGGTTCATCCCCGGGCGATGTGGACATCTTGCCTCCGGGAAGCTGGGTGTAGTCCGCGCGGGGCGCAACGTCCCACCTGAGGTGGGGAGCGTCAAGCGAAGCCATTTCCCAGCTTCCCTGCATGCAGGGAGAGGGGCCGGTGTGGCCCCCCTCCGGACCTTCAGGGCTTTGCGTCGTCCTTCTTGGCGTCCGAGCCCTTGCCCTGGGGGGCGGGCACGGTGCGCTGGGGCGTCTCGATCTCCGACTTGATGAGGCGGAAGTCGACGCGGCGATTCTTGGCGCGGCCGAGCGGCGTGGCGTTGGTCGAGATGGGCTTGGACTCACCGAAGCCCTTGGCGCGCAGCCGGTGGGACTCGATGCCCTTGGAGATGAGGTAGTCCATGACGGACTGGGCGCGCCGCTGGGACAGGTTCAGGTTCAGCTTGTCCGAGCCCACGTTGTCGGTGTGGCCCTCGATGACGACGGGGCCGAGCTCCGGGTTGCGGGCGAGCACGACGCCCACCTCGTCCAGCAGCTTGAGGGACTGCTTCTGGATGGTGGCGGAGCCTGTCTCGAAGAGGATGTTGCCCTTGATGCGGATGCGGTCGGACTCGACGACCACGAGCGGGGGGTTGTCGATGGGGCAGCCATCGTTCTCGGGGGGGCCGGACTCCTCGGGGCACTCGTCGACGTTGTCGGGCACCTCGTCGCCGTCGGCGTCGGGGCAGCCGTCATAGTCCGCGGGGCCTGCCTTGTCGGGGCAGAGATCCTGACCGTCGGGCACGCCGTCGCCATCGGTGTCGAGGCAGCCCCCGTGGGCCTTGTCGCCGACGGTGTTCGGGCACTGGTCCTGGCCGTCGACGATGCCATCGCCGTCGTTGTCCGGGTCCGGGCAGCCGTCGGAGTCCTGGAAGTCGTCCTCGTCCTCGAGCTCGGTGGGGCACCTGTCGCGCGAGTCGGGGACCCCATCACCGTCGGAGTCGAGGAACGTCTCGTCATAGCGGAGGGCGAGGATGACGCGCAGGTCCTCGCGGCCGTAGCCGCTGCCCAGCGTCACGCCGCGGCCCACGTCCAGCTCCAGCCCCCAGCCCTGGTAGAAGCGGGCGCGCACGCCGCCGAGCACCTCCCAGGGCGTCTTGAGCGAGTCCGCCTGCTTGAAGTTGAAGGGGGCGGCGGTGGGGGTGGACAGGTGCATCTCGGCCATGGCCTGGACGTCGGTGAGGCGGCTGATGTCCGGCAGGTCCACGATGGCGCCGGCGCCGAGGGTGACTTCGTTGCCCACATAGAGGTTGAGGTACTGGGCGGGGCGGCGCAGGCGGACGCCCACGTTGCCGAGCAGGCGCAGCGGGCCGAAGGCGCGCTCCACGGCGAGCCGGGGGGCCACGAGCACGCTCCGCTCGCCGAGGAAGCTGTCGCCAGCGCCGGTGGGCAGGCGCACCTCGGCGGAGAGCGCGACGCCCACGGGGAACTCCTCGGGCAGGAGGAGGAAGGCGCGGGGCTGGAGCCGCACGTCGCCGAAGCCCCGGGCGCTCACGCCGGCGGCGCCGGGGAAGTCCTGGGCGTTCAACGCGTCGCGCAGGAGCTGGAAGTTGTCCCCCTGGACGAGGGTGAAGGGCACGTCCGCGGCGATCTCCAGCCGGCGGTGCAACTGCCAGGCGAAGAGCGCGTGCGCGTCGAGCCGGTAGGGCAACAGGTCGCCCAGCTTCTCGTCACCCAGCTTGAGGGCGAGGATGCCGCGGTTGTAGTCGAACAGCAGGGCGGCCCGGAAACTCCGGACTGGCTCGGGTGTGGCACCCTCGAGGGCGATGCCGCTCTTCTGCGCGGGCGTGGCCTTCAGCGGCACGGCGTCGAAGCCGCGCGTGAAGGGCTCGGGGTCCGCCCACGCCACGGCGCCAGCCAGCAGCAGGCTCACCACTGCGAGTCGGGTTGCTGCGCTTCGCAAGGACCGCTCCCAGGAGAGGCCCGGAAATCGGACCTCGATCCGTTGGCTCATACCACCCGCTCCCGGAGGGCGGAAGAAAACCCCCACGGGAGCGGCGACAGCCCAACGTTACTTCTCCATGAATGAGCGGGCGGGCACGACCTGGATGGCATCGGGCCGGACGGGCAGGGGCTGGGTGCCGAGGGCCTTGTCCTCGGTCAGCAGCTCCGGGGACTTGGGGGAGGCGTAGGAGATGGGCGAGGGCGGCTGCTCCTTGAGCAACTTCGCGAGCCCCTCGGCGTCCTGGGTGACGAAGGCGAAGTTGAGGGCCTCGGGGCGGAGCTGGCGGTGGAGGGCGGCCTGAACGGACTCGGGCGTCATCTTCGCGAGCGCGGCGCGGTACTGCTCCAGGAAGTCCGGTGTGCCATGGAAGAGCGAGTCGATGGCGTACCCGAGCCGGCGCTGGTCGGTCTGCTCCCACAGGCGGGTGTAGCCCAGGAGGAAGCCGCGGCTGAGCTCGAACCTGTCCTGGGGAATGCCCTGCTTCACCAGCCGGTCGAGGAAGTACACGACGCCTCGCGTGGCGAACAGGCCATTGCCGGGCACCACGGGGCGGATCCACAGGGTGATGTCCTGCTGGGTGCGCGCCACGTTGGTGCGGTTGTAGGTGGTGCCGGGCTGCTCGATGAAGTGCTCGGCGTAGGCGTAGTCGCCGTAATTGAGACCGCGCTTCTCGCGCAGCTCGGTGAAGAGGACGCCGGAGGACTGGCGGTGCTCTCCGAGGTACGAGAGGGCGAAGGCCACGGGGAAGAAGTCGGGGTCTCCCCGGCGCAGGGACGTGGCGTAGCCCATGGAGACGGCGGTGGAGAGGGTGGGCTTCTGCACCACGAGGGCGCGACCGCCGGTGGCGGGCACGGGCGGCAGCTCCACGCGCGGGGCACCGGTGGCCGGGAGCGCGGCCAGCCGCGAGACGACGGTCTTCTGGAGCGCCTCGTCCACGGGGCCCGCGAGGCCGATGACGAGCCGGTCCTGGGTAAAGACGCGCGCGGCGTGAGCCTTCACGTCCTCCAGGGTGAGGGACTCGAGCCCCTTCTCGGTGCCGCCCACGAAGTGCGCGTAGGGGTGGCCCTGGAAGAGAAGGGCGTCGAGCGCCACCTTGCCGAGCAGCTCGTCGTTCTCGCTGCGCAGCCCGTTGCGCACGCCGCTGAGGGCGCGGGCGCGGAGCCGCTCGAACTCCTGCGGCGAGAGGCGGGGCTTGAGGAGCACCTCGGTGAAGATGTCGAGGAAGCGCGGCAGGTGGTCCTTGTGGACGCGGCCGGAGAAGACGGTGAACTCCTTGTCGGTGGCGGAGGCCAGCTCGGCGGCCATGGGGAAGAGGGCCTCGAGGAGCTGGGCGGAGGTGAGGCTCTGCGTGCCGCCCTCGGCGAGGAGGTCCGCGGTGAGGGAGGTGAGGCCCTCCTTGCCCTGGGGGTCATCCACCGAGCCCGTGTGGAAGACGAGCCGGAAGCTGACGATGGGGCTGACCGGGTTGGCCTGGACGACGACCCGCATGGGCTCGGGCTTCTGGAGGGGCACCGCGGGGACGGTGGCCGGGGCCTGGGGCTCGGCGGGTGCCTGCACTTCGGCCTGGGGCGTGGGGGCCTCGGGCGCGGGCGCGTTCCGGGTCGTGGTGGCGCAGCCGCCGAGGCACAGCGAGACGGAGAGGACGAGGCAGCGGGACACGAGGGGGCGCATCACTTCTGACCTCCGGCCGTCTTGGGAGTGAAGGTGAGCTGGGTGCGGTTGGCGGCGGTGAGATACTTCTTGGCGAAGGTGACCAGGTCGGCTGGCTTCACCTCGGAGACCTTCTGGTGGTGGCGGGCGAGCGCATCCGGGGTGCCGTAGACGCCGGCGTACCAGGAGAGCTGGGTGGCCACGGACTTGGCGGTCTCCATGCCCATGAGGAGCCCATAGCGGGTGTTGCTCTTGATGGCCTCGACGCGACCGGCATCCACCTTGCCGGTGGCGAGTTCCCTCACGGCGGCATTGAGGGCGGAGCGGACGGCCTCGCGGTGGCCCTCTTCCTGGAGGATGGCCACGAGGCCGAAGAGGTGGGGGTCTCGGTGGATGGAGTAGTCGCCGTGGAGCTGCTGGGCGAGCTGCTTGTCCAGCACGAGCTCCTTGTAGAGCGGGCTGGTGGGCCCGACGAGGTAGTCGGCGAGCACCGTCTGGATGGCGGCATGGGAGGTGTCGAGCCGCGCGGCCGGGGTGCGCCAGGTGTGGAGGTGGCGGGGCTGGGTGCTCTGGGGCCAGTCGATGTGAACGGAGCGCTCCTTCGTCTGGGGAGGCTCTGCGGGCACGGTGACGGAGGCGCTCTTGCGGTCCCAGGGGCCGTAATGCTTGCGCACGACCTGCATTAGCGAGTCGTCGTTGAAGTCACCGACGATGACGAGCAGGACGTTGTCGGGGGTGTACCAGCGCTCGAAGAAGGTGCGGCTGTACTGGTAGGCCTGGGGCATGGCCTTGATGTCGTCGTAGTAGCCGAGCGTGGTGTGCCCGTAGGTGTGCTTCGTGAAGGCGGTGCGGGCCAGCTCCTCCTCGATCTTCAGGTACGGCTGGGCGGCGTTCTTGTGGTACTCGCCGAGCACGGCGAGGGCCTCGGTCTGGAACGAGGGCTCCGAGTACTCGAGGTTGCGGAAGCGGTCGGCTTCGATCTCCACCAGCTTCTCGAGGCCGGCGGTGGGGCCGTACGAGTGATAGACGGTGAGGTCATCGGTGGTGAAGGCGTTGTCGTCGTAGCCGTAGGTGCTGATGACCTTCTCGCGCTCGCCCTCGGGGAAGTTCTTCGTGCCCTTGAACATCATGTGCTCGAAGAAGTGGGCGAAGCCCGTCTTGCC
>NZ_DASVWK010000333.1:0-10042 GCF_036389735.1 Archangium sp.
GGTGGTGGCGACCCTCGGGTTCGGCATTCGCGCCGCGCTGGCGGCCCGCCGGTCGGCGACGCCGACCCACCGGGAGACCCCGCATGAGCCCCTGGCGACGGCGAGCCGCTGACATGAGGGCCCCGCGGATTCCCTGGGCGCGGCTGTGGCAACGGGCGGTGCAGACGGCCCGGTTGCTCATCGGCGTGCCCGACTACGACACCTATGTCGAGCACATGCGACTGCGTCACCCCGAGCGGCCCGTGATGAGCTACGCGCAGTTCTTCGACGAGCGCATGCAGGCGCGCTACCGAGGGGGCGGCGGGCGCTGCTGTTGAGCCCGGAGCTACTTGCCGCCAGCGGCCATGCGCTGCATCTGCGCGTTGTACTCGGCCATCGTGCCCAGGCCCACCGCCGCGCGGCGCGCGTCCACGTTGGCCTCGTCCTCGATGGGGCGGGGCACGAGCTTGCCCTCCACGTTGTGGAACTGGGTGCCGTAGCGCTGCGGCTTGCCCTCCGCCACCAGGATGCGGTCCGTCAGGTAGGCGAGGTCCTTCCCCGAGCCCTCCCCCGCCGCCACCGCCTTCTCCAGCATCGGCAGACACTGCCTCTGGAAGGCCGGATCCAGGTCCGCGTGCTGCACGAGGAGAAACGCGGCCCGCGCGCCACGCTCGCCCACCAGCGTCTTCGTGGGCCACCCCTCTTGAGCGACGATCTCCTTCATGCGCGCGGTGTTGCGCACGTCGATGGCGCGCATGCGCTCGTTGGCCGCCGCGTCCTTGAATTGCGCCGCCCCCGCCGCGCGCCGGGCCGCCTGGTCCTCCTCCATCATGCGCAGCAGCTCGTCGCGCAGCTCTGGCTTCTGGGCCACGTTCAGCTTCGCCTCGTTGGCGGCCACCCGCTCGACGACGCGGGCGAAGGCGGGGTCCTCACGCACCGAGGCGAGGTCCGGATCCGACTTCAGATGGCTGGTCGCGGAGAAGCCGGCCTCCGCGGCCCGCCCGAGCCAGGTGAGCGCCTCGGCCTTCTGGCCCTCGAGGGCCGCGGCACAGGCGGCGTCATAGAAGAGGCCCACGTCCCGGAAGCCCTGCTCCCACGCGCGCCGGAAGAGCGGGAGGGCCTCGCCCGTCTTCCCGCTCATGGCCAGCGCATCCGCCTCACGCGCCAGCGCGAGCCCCTCCGCCGTGGGCGCCGGAGCGGGCGCGGTGGTGGGAGCCGTCGCGGGCGCCTCGGTGGGCGTGGAATGGGCACAGGCCGACAGAAAACTCAGCGCGGCGAGCCAGGCAAGGAGGCGGTTCATTCAAGCAGCTCCTGAAGAGGGCCCCGGCCAACGGGAGGTCGGTGGGGGGCGCGATAACACCACGTTCCGCCCGCCCTCCGAAGGACCCCTGGCTGGAATCCTTGCAGGCGGCCTTTGACACACGTGCTTCTTGCAACGCCCTCACCGCCCTGTCACGAAGGCCCCCGGGTTGTCGGGATTTGCCTCCCCGAGCCCGGGTGCTTCGAGCACCAACCAATTCGACCGGACGCGTCGTTGTCCGATAGATTCGGGAGCCATGAATTTCGTGAGTCGAGGACTGTGGATTGTCGGAGGTCTGGGTCTGGCGTTGGCCGCGTGCGCGCCGAAGCGGGTAGCGCCGGTGCAGAACTACAGCCTGGGGCTTTCGCGCGCGGGGTACCGCGACTACGCGGCGGCCAAGGCCAACATCTGTGACGCCGAGCCCCGCTGGCTGACGGACGAGCTGAGCGCGATGAACGGCCTGATGGAGGGCTTCCTGTCCTCGACGGAGCAGGCGAAGAATCCGAACTCCGTGGACCACGGGCGGCACATGGAGCTGCTGAAGGAGGCCTCGGGCTCGCTGGGCAAGGTGCTGGATGTGCACCAGGCCAACCTCCGGGCGCTCCAGAAGTGCGGCTTCGCGAAGTCCGGCGCCTTCCCACAGCTGGGGCAGCGCGGCCAGGAACTGGTGGAGCAGTCGCGGACGCGGCTGACCGAGGGCGGCGAGCTGCTCGCGTTGCAGGAAGCGCAGCGCAAGTGGCAGGAAGAGGCGCCGCAGCGGGAGCAGACGGCGCGTCAGACGTGGTGCGCGAAGACCGAGGTGGGCAGCACGGACGTGTTCTACGCGCGCCAGTTCGCCGATGGGCGCACCGAGTGGCTTTTCTGTGATGGCCACGTCGTCCAGTCCGCTGCCGCCGCCGGGAGCGAGCCGACCCTGGTATCGCCCGAGGGCTTGAGCGCGAAGGATCGCCGCAAGGTGAAGCCGCCGAAGTACCTCGAGGCCGCGCGCGGCTACCCGCCCGAGGAGGTCGACAAGCAGCCGACCCTCGGGGGCAACTCGGCGCCCGCCCACAGCTCGGACGCGAGCGGGGAGTGAGCGGACGCGCTACGGCGCGTACGTCACCACCAGGTGGTTGGCGGTGAGGACCATCCGGCGCGCCACGGCGCCGGTTCCCTGGACGGTGAGGTCGAAGGTGAAGGGCACGCGCAAGGCGCGCTCGTTCACCTGTTCGCGCAGCATGCCCTCCGAGTTGGCGCTGGAGTGGGCCTTGAGCTTCGTGCGTGTCGCATGGGCGCGAGCCCGCAGGCCGGTGTCGCTCAAGGAGAGCTCCACCACCAGGTCCGCCATCACGCCGGCGGCCACACCCTCCTGGAACCGGCGGACCTCCGCCTGGTAGGGCTTGGGGACGCTGCCGGTGTAGCGCACGTTCTCACCGCGCAGCAGGGCCCGGCAGGTGAGCGTGTTGGACGGGCCGAAGCGGATGTCGGAGATGCGCTCGACGATGACGTCGCCCTGGAGCTTCTGGTGGAAGTTGCGCGCGGCCATCCGCATCGGCAGCACCTGCGAGGCCAGCTGCTCGAGGGAGGCCGGGGTGTAATACATGCTGAAGGAGCGCCCGGAGCCGCCCGGTGAGCGCAGCTCCCCGAGATGGGCGTTGACGGACTGGAGCGCCCGGTCCGCGTCCTGGAGCTGCTGGGTGAGACGCTGGTTCTCCTTCTCCGCCGAGCGCATGCGGGTGGCCGGATTCGTGGCACAGCCCGTGCCCACGAGCGCCCCCAGCACGAGGCCGAGACGAAGCGCCCTCATGGCTTCACCACGATGCAGGTGCCCTTGGACAGGCGCCACGGTCCGGACGTGCGAGGCGCGGTGAAGGTGGCCGTCATGCGGTAGGGCTGGCCGCGCAGGAGGAACTGGGCATGGACCGCGCCCGAGCGGGGCAGCCCCTGAAGCTGCGCGTTGGCCGGAGACACACCGACACACCCGAGGTTGTTGAGGCCGGCGGCGCCCTCGGCCTGCGCCAGGGCCTGGAAGGATTGTTGTAGCTCCGCCTGCTTGCGGTTCAGCTCCTGCTGCATCGCCGCGTTGCGCGCCTCCAGCTCGTCCGCGCGCCGCTCCGTGGCGGAACCCGAGGACGCGCGCGCCCCCCGATTCGAAGCACACCCGGCCACGCACAGCGCGAGCACGGGCCCCCAGTACCAACGCGACATTCTCATGGCCCGCACGGTACCACCGCTCATGCACCCAGGCGGGACAAGCGTTCGGCGACGCGCGCATCGCCCCCGGCATCCAGCCCGCGCAGCCAGACCGGCAACGAGCTGCCCGACGCCAGCAGGTGCCCCTCGACGTGCGGGCGCAGCGTGCTCCACCGCGTCTCCCAGGCCTCGTCCGAGGTGAGCAACGTGCCCATGCGCAGCGCCAGTTCGGGCTCGCCCAGGGCCTCGGCCTGATGGGCCAGCACCCCCGTCGCGGCCTGGGCCGGCGCTCCGGCGGGAGCGCGCTTCCACTGCTCCAGCGTTCGCGAGAAGGCAGAGGCGTCCAGCTCGGCCAGCAGCTCCATCGCCGCCCACAGCGGCAACCGGGGCTGGCCTCGGGGCGCCACCACCTTCGCCATCAGCGCGGTGAATACCGCTCCCAGCGCGGCGTGACTGGATGGGTCGAAGCCGCTCAAGGCCCGGAGCGCACGCCGGGCCCGACGCGCCTGGAGCGCCACCTTCCAGCTCCGCCCGCCCACGCCGGAGTCCAGCGTGGTGAGCGCCTCGACGGCCGCCTTCACCTGCTCGGCGGAGGGCTTGCCCTTCTTCACCCGGGGGGGGAGCGAGAGCTTCGGCGAGGCCGCGGCCGCGCCCTTCGCCGCCTTGGGAGCCGCCGCGGGTGCCTCCGAGGACACCTCCTGGTAGCCCTCGCGCAGCTTCTCGGCCACCTTGCGCTCGTATTCGCGCCGCGCACCCTCGGCGTCGGGGAACTCCTTCTCCTTGCGCTGCCCCTCGGTGCCCAGCCGCCCGTACACCACGGTGAAGGTGGAGCCCTGGACCTCGGCCATCCAGAACTTCGCGCTGGTGCCCTCGACGAACTCGAACCTGCGCATGACGCTGTCCCCTCCCGTGCTGGGTCCGCGGATGCCCGGACGCTACTACGGGCGCCACCGCCGCTCCCACTCCGTTAGCATCGCGCGCATGATTCGTTCAGCCACCCCCGCGGATGTCCCCGCCATCGCCCGGCTCATCCGGGGCCTCGCCGAGTACGAGAAGCTCTCCCATGAAGTCGTCCTCCGCGAGGAGGACCTGCGCCAGCACCTCTTCGGCGACAAGCCCTACGCCGAGGTCGTCCTCGCCGAGGACGGCGGACAGGTGGTGGGCTTCGCCCTCTTCTTCCATAACTACTCCACCTTCCTCGCCAGGCCGGGCATCTACCTGGAGGACCTCTTCGTCTTCCCCGAGTACCGGGGCAAGGGGCACGGCAAGAAGCTGCTGTCACACCTGGCGAAGCTCGCCGTCGAGCGTGGCTGCGGGCGCTTCGAGTGGTCGGTGCTCGACTGGAACGCCCCGGCCATCGAGTTCTACAAGTCCTTCGGCGCGGTACCCATGAACGAGTGGACCGTCTTCCGCGTCACCGGCGACGCGCTCGAGCGGCTCGCCCGGGCCACTTGAGCCCGCTCTCCAGGCGACCAGCCTGCCGCGGAGCGTCGTCACGCATGGATCCACCAATCAGTGCAACGATGCGTTTTCGCTGCCCCAAGGGCGTGACATCCTCTCGAGGGAGCGAGACCGCATGAAGTCCTTCGATGACAAAGAGCGCCGCACGCTCGTCACGGACGAGCGTCGCACGGCCGTCACCGACGAGCGCCGTACGGCCGTCACCGACGAGCGCCGCACGGTCGCCCTTGGTACGGGGGACGCTCAAGCACCCGAGCCCCGCCCCCCGGCCCCGGAGACGCCCGCGCTCGGCCGCGGGACGCCCCTGGATCGCTACGTCGTGCTCGACCCGTTGGGCGAGGGCGGCATGGGGATGGTGTACGCCGCGTACGACTCGGTGCTGGACCGGAAGGTGGCGCTCAAGCTGCTGCCGCCCGGCGACGCCGACGCCGGTCCGGAGGCGACCTCGGGCTCGGGGCGGGCCCGGCTGCTGCGCGAGGCGCAGGCCATGGCCAAGCTCTCCCACCCCAACGTGGTGGGCGTCTACGACGTGTACCAGCACGGCACTCTGGTCTTCATGGCCATGGAGCTGGTGGAGGGCCAGACGCTGCTCCAGTGGCAGCAGGAGAAGCCGCACGGCTGGCGGGAGATCCTCTCGGCCTTCCTGGCCGCGGGCCGGGGGCTGGCCGCCGCTCACGCCGCCGGGCTCGTCCACCGCGACTTCAAGCCCACCAACGTGCTGGTGGGCAAGGACGGTCGCGTCCGGGTAACGGACTTCGGCCTGGCGCGCACGCATGACGCGCCACCGGAGCTCGCGTCCGAGGCGGGCACGTCCTCCGTGAGCACCAGCCCCGTCAAGCCCCACAGCCTGCTGGAGCTGAACCTGACGCAGCAGGGCGCGGTGATGGGCACGCCGGCCTACATGGCGCCCGAGCAGTTCCGTGGCATCACCGCGGATGCCCGGAGCGACCAGTTCTCCTTCGCCGTGTCGCTGTGGGAGGCCCTTCATGGAGAGCGTCCCTTCGAGGGCAGCACCCCCGCCGAGCGCCGGGAGAAGGTGCTGGCCGGCCGCGTCAACCCGCCGCCGCCCTATTCCAAGGTACCGCCCTGGGTGAATCGCGCCCTGCTGCGCGCCCTCAACAGCCCCCCGGAGGCGCGCTACCCCTCGCTGGACGCGCTACTGGCCACCCTGGAGCGAGACCCCGCCCAGGTGCGCCGCCGCTGGCTGTCCGCCGTGGCCCTGCTGGTGCTCTTCGTCGGCTCGGGGGTGCTCGCCTGGTCCGCCTGGCACCAGCGCCAATCCCAGTTGTGCACGGGCGCCCCGGAGAAGCTCAAGGGCCTCTGGGACACGCCGCGTCAGGGGGCCATCGAGAAGGCCTTCCTCGCCACTGGCCGGCCCTATGCCCGGGACACCTGGGAGCGCGTGCGCGAGGCCCTCAACAAGTACACCGTGGCGTGGACGGACATGCACCGGGACACCTGCGAGGCCACGCGCCTGCGCGGCGAGCAGTCCGAGTCCGTCATGTCCCTGCGCATGGCATGCCTGGAGGGTCGCCGGCGGGAACTGGCCGCGCTCACCGAGGTCTTCACCGAGGCGGATGACACCGTGGTGGAGAAGGCCATCTCCGCCGCCAGCACCCTGCGCACCCTGCGCGCCTGCGCGGACGTGGAGGCCCTGCTCTCCGAGGTGAAGCCGCCCGAGGACTCCGCCACGCGTCAGGCCGTGGAGACAGCGCGCGCCCAGCTCGCCCGCGTCAAGGCGCTCGCCGAGGCGGGCAAGTACAAGGAGGCCCTGGAGCTGGCCCCCGGGGTGCAGCAGAAGACGGCGAAGCTCGGCTACAAGCCCGCCCACGCCGAGGCCCTCTTCATGCAGGCCTGGTCGCGGATCGTCTCCGGGGAGAGCAAGGACGTTCCCCCGCTGCTCACCGAGGCCCTGTGGCTCGCACACGCCTCGCGGCACGACACGCTCGCCGCGGAAGCCACCGTGCGGCTGATGGGCTACTACAGCCTGCGCGGGCCCCAGGAGGAGGCCGAGCGCTGGGAGCACTTCGCGCGGGCCGCGCTCGACAGACTGGGAGAGAACGGCGAGCTGCGGGCCATCTACCACA
Organism: Archangium sp.; assembly: GCF_036389735.1. GTDB lineage: Bacteria > Myxococcota > Myxococcia > Myxococcales > Myxococcaceae > Archangium. The sequence goes on from NZ_DASVWK010000333.1 coordinate 7,000, forward strand.
ACAACCGCGGACTGGCCTTCTACAACCAGGGCAACTTCGCCGAGGCCTACGAGGCCTTCGACAAGGCCTTCGCCCTCGCGGAGCAGCACCTCGGCCCCGCCAACGCGACGACGCTGCGCTACGCCACCAACTCCCTGGCCGCGCTGGGCAACCTGGATCGACTCGACGAATCGCAGCGGGCGCTCGAGGCGCTCGTCCGCATGGGGGAGACGAACCTCGGTGCCACCCACCCCTTCCTCACCCAACCCCTGATGAACCTGTCCAACGTGTACCTCATGCAGGGGCGGATCGCCGATGTCCGCGAGGTGCTCGATCGGGTCCAGGTGATCGGCCAGCAGGCCTATCGGCCCGACTCGGAGGAGTGGGCGCACTTCCATCTCGCCTACGGAGACCTGGAGAGCGAGGACGGTCGGGATGCCGAGTGCCTCACCCACTACGAGGAGTCCGCGCGCCTCTTCCAGGAGCGCACTGGAGCGGCGAGCACGGAGACGCTCCAGGCCCTCGTGCGCGTGGCCGAGGCCCAGCTCTCCCTGGAGCGGCTGAACCCCTCTCAGCAGACGTTCCAGAAGGTGCTGGAGCTGGCGAAGAAGGACCTGGGACGGCAGGAGCACATCTACACCCAGGGCCTGCTCGGGCTGGCGACCCTCCACGGGGTGCGGGGCCAGCATGACAAGGCACTCCGGTTGCGCCAGGAGGCGCTGGAGCTGCGCGAGCGCTACCTCGGCCCCGAGCACTTCAACACGTCCCTCGTCCGCCAGGACATCGCCACCAGCCTCCTGGAGCTGGGCCAGCCCGTGCGCGCGCTCGTCATCTTCGAGCAGGTGCTGGCCCGCTTCGAGAAGAAGGCGGAACTGGAGTCGCCGACGGGAGCCCTGCTGCTGGCCGGCAAGGCCGAGGCCCTGCGCAAGCTGGGCAGGACGTCCGAGGCCATTCCGCTGCTGGAGCAGGCGCTTCAGATCGTCGAGAAGCGCTCGGGTCGCGCCGAGTACGTGGCCATGGTGCAGTCCACCCTGGCCCGCGCCCTCGTGGATGCCGGGCAGCAGCTGGAGCGGGCCCCACGGCTCGCCCTGGCGGCACGCGCCACGTATGCCCGCGCGCCCATCCTCCACGCGAGTGCCCTGGCGAAGCTCGACGCCCTGCTGAAGCGGCATTCGCCCGGGACGAGCGCGGCCCCACCGGGCTCAACGGCGCTGCCGGCCCCTCCTTGAGGCGCTCCGCGTACTCGCCGTGAGCAGCTCCAGGAAGCGCTGGCCGGCGCGTCCGAGCGGCCGGTCCGCCGGGTGCACCAGCGCGGGCGCGAAGCGGAAACGCGAGCCGGCCCGGTAGGGCACCTCACACAGTCCCCACCGAAGAGGCGCGGGTTGACGAGGCGGCGGCTCTCGGAACCACCGCTCGTTCGGAGAGGGCAACTTCGGGGCCCTCTTCCGCTCCATCGAGCGGGACCAGGAGCGCCGCGGCGTCCTCTAGCCCCCGCTAACGCGTGTTGGGCATGGTCTCGAAGGGCCACACGCGCGTTCCCTCGGTCCCCAGCCTGAGGTCGGCGAGCCGTTGAGCAATCCTCCACGGCTCGCCGCCCGCGCGATTCGTCAGGACGATGACCGTGAGTCGCTGCTCCGGGTACTTCACGATGGCGTTGGTGAAGCCCGAGGTCTCCCCATGGTGCGAGAGGCGCACCCGGCCCTGGTCCTCATCGATGAACCAGCCGAACCCATAGCGCGCGGACGAGCCATCCGGCAGCGTCGCCGGTGTCCAGGCAAGCCGCTGGGTCTCCGCGCTGACGAGCGCGTGCCTGTCGAGGGCCGCGTTCCACGCCACCAGCTCCGCCACGGACGAGTAGATACCGCCATCCCCCAGCACGGCACTGGTGGGGCTCTGATCCCGAGGGCGGAAGCCCTTCGAATCGGCCACATAGCCGTACGCGCGCCGCGACACCGTGGAGACGCCCTCCTCGTGCGCGACCGTCGAGCGCATGCCGAGTGGGGCGAAGATGCGCTCGTGCAGGAACCTGGCGAACGGCATCCCACCGACCCGCTCCACGAGGAGGGCGAGCACGGCGTAACCGGAGTTGCTGTAGCGCACCGCGGTCCCGGGCGGGAAGTACGTGCGGTCGGCGTGGGAGAGGAGCTCGAGGACGTCGCGATCCTTCACCTGCACGCTCTGGGTGTCCGGGACGAAGGCCTCGTAGTCCCAGATGCCCGACGTGTGCTGGAGCAGGTGACGGACGCGGACCTCACGCAGGTACACCGGGAAGCCGGGGAGCACGTCGACGACGCGGTCGTCGTAGCGGAGCTTGCCCTCCTCGACCAGGAGCAGGATGGCCATGGCCGTGAACTGCTTGGTGAGCGAGGCGAGACGGTAGTGGGTCTCCGGCGTGGCGGGCGTCCGCGCCTGGAGGTCCGCCAGCCCATAGGCACGGCCGAGCACGACCTGTCCGTCGTGAATCACGACGACACTGGCACCGGGACCCTCCGGGCTGTCATAGGCGGCGAAGAGCGGGTCCACGGTGCGCACGTCCATGGCCGGGGGCGGTCTGGCGCTCGACGGGGTTCCAGCACAGCCGACGAGCAGGGAGAAGGCGGCGAACAAAGCGAGAATCGAGAGGGAGCAGTCGGTCATGGGAGCCCAGCTTCCAGCTTGCCTGGAGGGGGGCGTTCCCGCACGCGTAATTGGCCTCCCTCCCTCTAAAGGAACGTCTCAATGAGCCTCGCTTTTGTCGTAACCACTTGAGGCCTCGTGACCGCTCGCGTCTGGAAGATCGCCTCACTTTTTCGTCTACATCCAGGGCGAGCCCATAAAAGGTTCCAGGTGTGAAACGTTTCACAGTCCCACGCGGTATGGCATGCTAGATGGATGCTACCAACGCTTCATCGCCTTGATGAACGCCTGGGTTTTCGAAGGGAAAATCCTGAAATGAATTGTCTATCTTTCCGCATTCACGCGTCACTCGCCGTGACCGTTTTCCTCGCGGCGTGCGCAGGACAGCCAGCCGATATGACGCAGGGTGCTACCGCCGGAGAGGTGGTGGCCGTTGCTCCGGGTTCTT
>NZ_DASVWK010000334.1:0-11505 GCF_036389735.1 Archangium sp.
TGGGGGTGTGGGCGCTGCGCGAGAAGAAGAAGATGCGCTCGGTGATGATCGGCATCGCGCTGGCCGTGGGCCTGGCGGTGTTCGCGCCCAAGAGCTTCTGGGAGCGCAACGAGACGGTGACGGAGCTGCACCAGGACGCCTCGGCGATGGGCCGTGTGTACGCCTGGCAGGTGACGTCGCGCATGAGCCTGGACAAGCCGCTGCTGGGCGTGGGCGCGGGCGCGTTCCGCTACGCCTGGTTCGACTACGCGCCGCCCCAGGCCACGCGGGCCTACGTGGCGCACAACATCTTCCTGGACGTCATCGGGGAGATGGGCTGGCTGGGCCTGCTCTTCTTCCTGGTGTTCGCCGGGAGCGCCACGGGCGGCGCCTTCGAGGCCTCGAGGGATCCGCGCATGGGGTGGATGGCGCGAGGACTGGCGGCCGCGATGACGGGCTACCTCGTGTGCGATTTGTTCTCCGGCTACATCCTGTCCGCGCACCTGTACGTGCTCTTCGGACTGGCTGCGAGCGCGCATCGCATCGCCCTGAGCCGGGCGGAGGCGGCCGAGGCGGAGAAACGGATGGCTGTCGCGGGCGGAACCGCGCCGGCCTGGGTGGGGAGGGGAAATGCGGCGTGAGGACGCGCGGATGGGGCAGGAACCCCTCCGCTTGGTGCAATTCACCAGGTCGTTTCACATCGGCGGCACCGAGGTCCAGGTTCTTGAACTCCTGCGCGGGCTCCCTCCGAGCTACCGCCTCCAAGTCTCCGTGCTGCAGTCCGCCGGGCCGCTGATGGGCTCGCTGGAGCAGCTGGGCTTCGTGCCCGAGGAGTTCCCCCTCAAGGGCTCCCTGGCGCACGTCAACACGCTGGTGCAGGTGGGGCGGCTGGCGCGCTGGCTGCGCCACCACAAGGTGGAGCTCATCCACGTCCACGACTTCTACTCCACCATGCTGGTGGTGCCCGCGGCGAAGCTGGCCGGGGCGAAGGTCATCGTCAGCCGGCTGGACCTGAGCCACTGGCAGGGGCCGGCGCGGCGGATGCTGCACGCGCGCCTCACCGGCATGGCGGACCATGTGGTGGCCAACTGCGACGCCATCCGCCGGCTGCTGGTGGAGGAGGAGGGCCTGCCCGCCTCGCGCGTCAGCGTCATCCACAACGGGCTGGAGCTGTCGCGCTTCGACGCCCGGGTCCGCGAGGGACTCCAGGGGCCGCTGCCGGACACCGGCGGGGCGCCCGTGGTGGTGCACGTGGCCAACATGAACCACCCGGTGAAGCGCCAGGAGGACCTGATTACGGCGCTCCACCTGCTGCGCCAGTCGGGCCGCACGCTGCACGCGTACCTCGTGGGCGACGGCCCGCGCCGGCCGGAGCTGGAGCGGCTGGCGGCCGGGCTGGGCGTGGCCGACCGCGTCCACTTCCTGCGCCACCGCGCCGACGTGCCGGCCCTCTACGGCAAGGCCACGCTGGGGGTGCTCTGCTCCACCGCCGAGGGCATGTCCAACGCGGTGATGGAGGGCATGGCCGCGGGGCTGCCGATGGTGGTCACTCGGGTGGGCGGCAACCCCGAGCTGGTGGCGGACGGTGAGCGGGGCCTGGTGGTGCCGCCCCTGCGTCCGCAGACCTTGAGCGAGGCCTTCCTGCGGCTGCTGTCCGACCGGGAGCTGGGCCGGCGGATGGGGGCGGAGGCTCGCGCCTTCGTGGAGCGGGAGCTGTCCCTGGAGCGCATGGTGCGCCGCCATGACGTGGTGTACCGGCGGGTCGCACGGGGCGAGTGAAATCGTTTTTCCGGTGGCCCGTAGGGGAGGGGGACAACCTTCTCCCCTCCCGAGGAATCACCGTGAATCTCGCCCTGCTCCTGGTCCTGGCCGCCGCTCCCGCCACGCAGTCCTGGCAATTCGATACGTCCGCCACTCCGAAGGTGAACGTCGCCAACATCAATGGCTCCGTCCGCGTCGAGGCGACGGAGGGCAAGTCGGTGTCGGTGGAGGCGAAGCAGGAGGGCAGCGAGGAGCAGCGCGCGAAGTTCCCGCTCGAGGTGAAGCAGGAGGGGGAGGAGGTGTCGGTGCGGCTGTGCTGCGGCGGCTCCTGCTCGAGCAAGACGACCAGTTGCAGGGATCCGGTGGTCACCCACTTCGTGTTGAAGGTGCCGCGCGGCACCTCGCTGGAGGTGAGCACGGTGAACGCCGAGGTGAAGACCTCCGGCGTGGCGGGGTCTCAGGAGGTCTCCGTGGTGAACGGCTCCGTGTCGCTGAAGGGCTCGCGGGGCGAGGTGGAGGTGTCCGCGGTGAACGGTGAGGTGGAGCTGGCGCCCGAGGCCCTCGCGGACACCGAGGTGAGCACCGTCTCCGGTGCCGTGAAGATGAAGCTGCCACGCGGCGCGGGCGCCAACGTGGAGTTCTCCTCGGTGGGGGGCCACTTCAACGGGCGCGCGGTGAGCCTCGGCTCCACCGAGCAGCGCTATGGCAACGGCGAGCACGACGTGGACGTGAGCACCGTGAGTGGCTCGCTGGACATTCAGGCCGACGAGGCCTCGAAGTAGATGCGGTGAGGCGCGCTCGCCGGTGGAACTCCAAGGCGCCGGCGAGCGCCCAGCTTTTTTTCGAGAGCCCTCAGCCCTGGGCGCGGTGATCGGCGCCAATGGCCTCGCGTACCGAGCGGAAGCCGTCCCGGGCCAGCAGCGGGCCCAGGCCCTCGAGCAGCCGGCGCACCATGCCGGGCCCCTCGTAGATGAAGCCCGTGTACACCTGCACCGCCGAGGCTCCGGCCCGTAGCTTCTCGTACACGTCCTCGGCGGTGAAGACGCCGCCCACGCCGATGATGGGCAGGGCGCCCCCACTGCGCGCATAGACGCGGCGGATGACGGCGTTGGAGGGCTCGCGCACCGGCGCTCCGGACAGGCCGCCGGCCTCCTTCGCCACCGGGTGCTCGAAGGGGCGGGCGAGGGTGGTGTTGGTGGCGATGAGCCCGTCCAGCCCGCACGCGCGCGCCACGTCCACCACCTCGTCCACGGCCTCCGGTGTGAGGTCCGGGGCGATCTTCAGGAAGAGGGGCTTGCCCGGGGCCACTTGGGTGAGCCGGGCCTTCACCGCTCGCAGCAGCGCGCCGAGCTGCTCGGGCTCCTGGAGCTTGCGCAGGCCCGGTGTGTTGGGCGAGCTGGCGTTGACGACCACGTAGTCTCCATGCGGGGCCAGCGCGTCCACGCACGCCACGTAGTCGTCCACCGCGTTCTCCAGCGGCGTGTCCTTGTTCTTGCCGATGTTCACCCCCACCGGGGCGGGGTGCCAGGTGCGCACGCGCAGCCGCTCGGCGGCGTTGGCGGCACCGTGGTTGTTGAAGCCCATCCGGTTGATGAGGGCGCGGTGCTCGGGGATGCGGAAGAGGCGCGGGGTGGGGTTGCCCGGCTGGGGGCGCGGGGTGAGCGTGCCCACCTCCACCGCCGCGAAGCCGAGCGCCAGCAGCCCGTCCACGGCCTCGGCTTCCTTGTCGAGCCCCGCGGCGAGCGCCACCGGGTGGGCCAGTCGCAGGCCCGCCACGTTGACGGCGGCGTCATAGGTGACGGCGGAGAGCGTCCGCGCGCGCATCCGCAGGCTCAAGCCCGGTTGTTGCCCGAGCCGGTGCAGCGCCTCCATGCCCATGCGGTGGGCGCGTTCGGCGGAGAGGCGGAAGAGGAGGGCGCGCGCGAGGCCGTACATAGCGCTCAGCCAGGAATGAAGGAGTACTGGCGCGCCCAGGCGAGCGTCTGATCCACCTGTGCGGAGGTGAGGAGGCCGTTCTTCTCGACGAGCTCCACCTCGCGGAGCATGTCCGTCTCCAGGAGGTAGGTGCCATCGGTGTTGAGCGTGAACTTCACGCCCCGATCCCAGAAGGTCCGCATGATGTGCTTGAGCTCGTCGAGCCCCTCCACCGCGCGGGTGTGCAGGTTGGAGGTGGGGCACACCTCGAGCACCACGTCCTGCTCGCGCAGCATCTTCATGGCCGTCTCGTCGTAGGCGGCGCGGATGCCGTGGCCGATGCGGTGGGGCTTGAGCTTCTCCACCACCGCCATGACGCCCTCGGCACCGGTGCCCTTGGTCTCTCCGGTATGCACGGTGCACTTGAGGCCGGCCTTGCGCGCGCGGGCGAAGAGCTCCTCGTACTGCGTCACCATGGAGGGCTCGAGCTCCAGCGCGTGCTTCTCCGTGCCGGCCAGGTCGATGCCGTACACGCCGCGGTTCCGGTACTTGATGGCCTTGTCCACGACGATGCTGTTGAGCCGGTGATCGAACTCGCGGGCCAGACAGAAGATGAGGCCGGCCTTCACGCCGTACTCGAGCATGGCCCGGTCCATGCCTCGCAGCGCCGCGTGGATGATGTGGTCCAGGTCGAGCTCCGAGTTGAGGTTGCGCTTCATGGGGTTGAAGCGCAGCTCGATCTGCGTGACGCGGCTGCCGCGGTACTCCTTGCCGATGATCTCGTACACGGAGCGCTCGACGGCCATCGGCGAGCTTTGAATCTTCTCCGTCCAGGTGTGGAGGATCTTCAGGTAGTCCTCGAGGCTGCTCACCTTGCCGGGACGCGAGGTGATGAGCTCCACGAACTCGAAGTAGTCCTTCACGGGGAGCTTGAAGCCCTGCTGGTGCGCGAGGGACCAGAGGACATGGGGAGCCACGGAGCTGCCCATGTGGATGTGAAGATCGATCAGATCACGTGCCATGGCGGCATGTATGCACAGTGCCGCCCGGGCGTCCAGCTACCGGCGGAGCAGCACGTAGACGGCCCCCGTCCCACCGTCCTGCGGACGTGCGGTAGCGAACGCCAGCACCGTCTTGCCGATGCTCTTCTGGCTCAACCACACCCGGAGGCGCTCCTTGAGGACGGGGACGTGATCCTGGGAGTTCAGCCCGCGCCCATGGACGATGAGCACGCAGCGCTTGCCGGTGCGGCGGCTGTCGGTGAGGAAGCGGTCCACGGCCCCCTTGGCCTCGACCTGGGTCATGCCGTGGAGATCCAGTTGGCCCTGCACGGTGAAGTCGCCACGGCGCAGCGAGCGCAGCAGGCGCGCGTCGATGCCGGGCGCGGCGCCCTCGATGTACTCATCGGTCTCGGCGACGGTGAAGTCACCATGGCCCGCCACCATCTCGGCCAGCTCGGCGAGGGCCTCGGCGTTCTCGTCGATGATCTCCGGGAGGCGGGGGTTGGGCACGGGCGCCTCGCCGCGATCGGTGATCTGCTCCACGCCGTCCATGGCGGAGAGGAAGAGGGACATGTCGTCCTCCTCCTGGCCCCGCTTGGGCTTGGAGGGCTTGGGGGGCGGGGGAGGAGCCTGGGGCTTCTTGGCTGGCTCGGCCTGCTTCTTCTTGAGCTCCGTGAGCGCTGACTTGAAGGGGTTGTTGAAGGCCTCGCTCTTCTTCTTGGGGGGGCCGCGGTCACTCATAGTTCACCCTGTAATGCGTCAGGACGGGCCCGGGTTCAACCCGGTTTTGCCCTCGCTGTTCAGCCCTGTTTGGACAGCCAGGCCCGGAGGCGGTCGGCGGTGGGCGCGACCTGTTCCACCCGGCACCAGTCCAGGAGGCAGAGCTGGTGCCGGATCGCGAGGGCCGACAGCAGGCGGGAATCCCCTTCGAGGGCCGCGCCCCCCTTGGTGGGCCGAAGGGCCAGGACGGCGATCCGTCCCTCCCGCTGGGTGCCGTACAGCGTGAAGCCCGAGGGCAGCTTCACGGCGAAGCCGTCCGCGATCAGTCCCGCCACGCCCTGGAACGAGACGCCGTCGAGCCACGACGCGGCCTCTCCCAGGGCGCTCCGCAGGTCGGCGAGGGTGAGCCAGCAGCCCTGGAGCGGGGAGGGAAGCTCCTTGCGCATGTGGAGCGCATCGAAGCCAGGACTCTTCCGGTGCTGGGTGAAGATGCGCTCGATGGCCCTCAATTCCACCTCGATGGAGGACTCGAGCGTGAGCGCCACGAACTCCACCTGCCGCCAGTCGTCCTCGTGCAGCTCGAGCACGCTCTTGCCGAGCTTCGTCGAGCCCTTCTCGATGGCGGGTATCTGCTCACAGAGCGTGGGCAGCGAGTAGAGCACCGCTCGCGGCTCCACCGTCGAGACGTTCACCTCCCGCAGCGTGAGCCTCAGGGTGCCCGTCTTCCGGTACTCGGAGGCCGTCATGGGGTCGGCGGAGACGACCTCGTAGGACTTCGCCCCGATCTTCAGGGTCGTCGCGGCCTCGAAGCTGGGCGGGAGCTGCTCGGCGGACAGCTCCGCCTCCCCGATGGGCTGACCCGTCTTCGCGTCGATGAAGCGGACCTGGATGGTGGAATGCGCTGGCATGGACAGGCAGCGTAGCCCCTGGCGGCTGCCGCGTCAGCGGGGGGAAAGGGGCAGGCGCACCTCGAATGTCGAGCCCCGCCCCAGATCGCTCTCCGCCCACACCTCGCCGCCGAGCGCCTCGACGATCTGCCGGGTGATGTAGAGCCCGAGCCCCATGCCTCCATAGTGGCGCCGGGACACCGCGCGCTCGAAGCGGCCGAAGATGCGCTCTCGGTCCTCCGGCGCGATGCCGATCCCTTCGTCCCGCACGCGCAGGAAGACCTGGGCATTGTCCGTCCGAAGCTCCAGGCGGATGGGACGACCCTGGCCGTACCGGGCCGCGTTGCCGAGCAGGTTCATCACCACCTGATCCAACCGGGCCGCGTCCCAGCGACCCACGAGGGGCTCGGAGGGCGCGTGCAGGGTGACCTCGCTCCCGGTCTGGGCGAAGACGCCGTGCATCCGGTCGAGCGCGTCCCGCACCAGTTCAACGAGGTCCACCTCCGACAGCTCCAGCTCCAGGCGGCCGGCGGAGATGCGGCTCACGTCGAGCAGGCTGTCCACGAGCAGGGTGAGCCGGGTGAGCTGGCGCCGCACCGCGGACAGCCTGCCCGTGCCCGTCTGGCGCGACTGCTCGCTCAGTCCTCGCTGGAGGAGCTCGAGCTGGAGGTTGAGGGACATCAGCGGCGTCCTCAGCTCGTGCGAGGCCACCTCGAGGAACTCCTCGCGCAGGCGCACCGCCTCCTGGGACTCGCGGAAGAGGCGGGCGTTCTCCAGGGTGGCCACCGTGCGGCGCGCGAGCTCCTCGGCCATGGTCAGGTCATCCGGGGAGTAGCGCCGGCCCGGCTCGCTGGTGGAGAAGAGGAGGATGCCCAGGATCCGGCCCCGTGCCCTGAGGGGCACGGCCATGGCCGAACGCGCGCCAATGGCGCGCAGGGCCTCCAGGTGCTCGGCATCCTGCGCCATCCGCAGATCCATCTCCGGGGTGATGTCCGCGTGCAGCAGGGATTGTCCCGTCTGGAGCACCGGGTAGATGGGGGAGGTGGTGGCGAAGGGATACTTCATCAACCGCCGAAGGATGGGCTCCATCGTGGGCTCCCGGTGGGCGGCGGCCACGCGGCGCAGACTCCCATCCCGCTGCACGAGGTCCGCCACACAGGTCGTCGCCACGGAGGAGACGGCCAGCCGGGCGATGGCCTGGACGGCCTGTTCCACGTCCTCGGGCCATTCGGACAGGACGCGGCTGGCGTCCGAGAGGAAGCGCAGCTGCGCCTCGGTGCGCTTGCGCTCGCTGATGTCCTGGCAGATGGCCACGAAGTGGTGGGGCTTGCCCTCGGGGTTGATGAGCACCGACACGGCGTTGTTCACCCAGATGATGGAGCCGTCCGGGCGCAGGTAGCGTTTCTCGATGGTGAAGGCCTGACCGCCTCGCACGGCCCGTTCGAGCAGCGAGATGTTTCTCCCGAGGTCCTCCGGGTGGGTGATGTCCTGCATGCGCAGGTGCAGGAGCTCCTCGTGGGAGCGGCCGACCCACTCGCAGAAGCGCGGGTTCACCTGGATGAAGCGCCCCGTCAGGTCCACATGGGCGATGCCCACCAGACCCTGGTTGAAGATGGCGCTGAACCGCTGCTCCTCGTAGCTCCAGTCCTGCTCCGGCTTCACACGGGCCTCCGTCCTCTCAACATGGCCACGGTGACGAGGCACTCCGGGAGCGCGTCGGGGGTGATGCTCAGAGGCCGCGCAGGCGGCGGATCTCCTCGTAGGACTCCTTTATCTCCTGGAAGCGGCGGGACGCCTGCTCGACCGCTCCCTGTCCGAGGTGGGCGACGCGATCCGGGTGGTGGGTGGCGGCGAGCTGGCGGTAGGCGCGCTTCACGTCGGCGTCGGAGGCGGCGGGGGTGAGGCCGAGCCGGGCGTAGTGGACCTCGCCATCGCCGAAGTGGCGTGCGGTGACGGAGCGCAGCTCCTCCTCGGAGAGGCCGAGCCCCTGGGTGACACGCCGCAGGGCCTCCTGCTCGGCGCGCTGGAGGTGTCCGTCGACGAGCGCGAGGGCGTAGAGGGCATCGAGCAGCAGCAGGCGCTCGGAGGTGGGGAGCTCATCGCGGCAGGCGGCGGCGGAGTCCTCCAGCGAGGCGGGACGGGCGAGGTGCTCCTTGAGGTAGCGGCGGACGAGGCCGAGCGCCTCGGGGCCGTACTTGAGCTGGTGGGCGAAGTACTCGCGCACCACGCGGACCTCGTCGCGCACCACCTCTCCATCGGCGCGGGCCACTTCGATGAAGAGGGCGCACAGGTGGCGGGCGTAGTGGTCCTGGGCGGGGGTGTTCAGGACCGAGCGGGGGAGGGGCTTTTCCTGGGCCGCCGCCTCGGAGGGGAACACGTTCAGCTCGTCGAGCAGGTGGCCGAGGATGAGCCCCACGATGACGAGCGGGACGATGGCCACGGGCAGACCGATGAGCAGTCCCACGCCCAGGCCAAGCATCGCTCCGAGAACTTTTCCAGGTGCCACGTCCGCTTCGCTCCCTTGCCAGGAAGGAGTTTCGCATAGAGTCCGCCGCGCTATGGCCCAGTTGATCGACGGAAAAGCGGTAGCGGCGCGGGTGAGGGCGGAGGTGAAGGCGGATGTGGAGAAGCTCAAGGCCGAGCGCGGCCTGGTGCCGGGGCTGACGGTGGTCCGGGTGGGCGAGGATCCCGCCTCGAAGATCTACGTCACGGGCAAGAAGAAGGCGGCGGAGGAGGTGGGCTTCAACTCCTGGGAGGAGCACCCGGACGCGAGCCTCAGCGAGGACGAGCTGCTGGCGATCGTTCACAGGCTGAACGAGGACCCGGCGGTGCACGGCATCCTGGTGCAACTGCCGCTGCCGAAGCACATCGACTCGGAGCGGATCATCTCGGCGGTGAAGCCGGAGAAGGACGTGGACGGCTTCCACCCGATGAACGCGGGCAAGCTGTCGCTGGGCAAGCCGGGGCTGCGGCCGTGCACGCCGTTCGGGGTGATGCGGCTGCTGGAGGAGGCGGGGTGCAACCCCTCGGGGAAGCGGGCGGTGGTGGTGGGGCGCAGCAACATCGTGGGCAAGCCGATGGCGCTGATGCTCCTGGCGGCGGACGCGACGGTGACGGTGTGCCACCGCAAGAGCAACCTGGCCGCCGAGGTGGCCAACGCGGACATCGTGGTGGCGGCGGTGGGGGTGGCGGAGCTCATCAAGGGCGAGTGGATCAAGCCCGGCGCGGTGGTGATCGACGTGGGCATGAACCGGATGCCGGACGGGAAGCTGAAGGGGGACGTGGAGTTCGAGAAGGCGAAGGATCGGGCGTCCTTCATCACGCCAGTGCCGGGCGGCGTGGGTCCGATGACGATCGCGATGCTGATGCGCAACACGCTGATCGCGGCGAAGGGCGGCGTATAAAGGAGCCACGGATGGCCATTTCCTTCCTACGTGTCGTGGTCGGACTCGCGGCGGTGTACGGGGTCAACCGTCTCTTGTCGAAGCAGGCGGAGGCGCCCGCGCTCGCGGGCCCGCTCGTGCGACGGCGCCTCCAAGCGCTGCGAGCCCGCCGGCTGCCCCCCGAGCTCGCGGTGCCCACGCCGCGCCCCGATGTCTGGGGTGAGCGCGGCTACCTCTCGCAGCCTCGCTACCATGCGCGCTACAAGCCGCTGCTGATCGAGGGGTACGCGACCCACGGCTTCGTCTACCAGTACCAGTCCGAGCACGATGGGGAGGGTCCGGACGTCGTTGCCTCCTATGCGTGGCTGGACGAGCGGGGCGAGCTCCAGACGCGCAAGCTGAAGGAGAGTTACGACGGGATGCACGCCGCCTTGAGCATGGGGCGGAGCGACATGGTGATCGACATGGACGCGAGCCTGGATCAGGACAAGGTCATCGTCATCCTGCACAGCCTCGCTTCGGGAGAGCACGTCATCTACGAAGCCCTCCGCACCCAGTAGGGAGCCCATGCCGACACGCGAGGAACGCATCGAAGGCGGCCTGTACGGGCTGCTCATTGGGGACGCACTCGGCGTCCCCTACGAGTTCCACCCGCCGGGACACATCCCCGAGCTCGCGCTGATCGAATTCGACCCCCCGGACGGATTCACCCGGACCCACGCGGCAGTCCCACCGGGCACCTGGTCGGATGATGGCGCGCAAGCCCTGTGCCTCCTGGCCTCGCTGCTGTACCGGAACGAGCTGGACGTGGAGGACCTGGGGCGGCGGCTCGTGAACTGGTACGAGCTCGGGTACATGGCGGTGGACTCCGAGGTGTTCGACGTCGGCATCCAGACGCGAGAGGCCCTGGCGAACGTCCGAGCGGGCGTCCCGGCGCTGGAGGCGGGCCCGAAGGAAGAGCGGTCCAACGGGAATGGCTCGCTGATGCGGGTGCTGCCGCTGGCGCTCTGGCACCTGGGGGACGACGCGGCACTGGCGCGCGACGCGATGCTCCAGTCCCGGGTGACGCACGGGCACCTGCGCTCGCAGGTGTGCTGCGCGCTCTACTGCCTCTGGGCGCGGCGGACGCTGGAGGGCTCGACCGAGGCGTGGGCGGAGGCGCTGGCCACCTTCCGCGCGCTATACCCCGAGGGCACGGCGCCGCGCGAGGAGCTGGAGTCCTCCGTCCGCCCCGACACCAAGGACCCGGGGAAGGGGAGCGGGTACGTGGTGGATTGCCTGCGCTCGGCGAGGGACTGCGTGGCGGTGGGCCCCTACGAGCGCGCGGTGAAGGCGGCGGTGGCGCTCGGGGACGACACGGACACGACGGCGGCGGTGGCGGGGGGAATCGCCGGACTCCGGGACGGCTTCCAGGCCATCCCGGAGCGGTGGCGCGAGGCCCTGCGGGGCCAGGAGCTGGTGCGGCCGATGCTGGCCCAGCTCCTCGCGCGCCGGGCCGGTTAGAAGATGAAGCTCACGCTGGCTTGAACGTTGAGGGGCGCGCCCGGGGTGAAGTGGAGATCCTCACACCCCTCGAAGGCGCCTTCTTCGCCCGCGGGCCTCGTGCCGGCCGGACAGCTCGCTGGTTCCGTCTCGAAGGGCAGTCGCGAGACGTTGGCGAATTGGGCCTCGCGCCAGTGAGCGTCGAGCAGGTTCTGTACGCTCACGTTCACCTCGTAGAAGGAGCCCCGGTAGCCCAGCGTGGCGTCCACGCGGGTGAAGCCCTCGGCGACGAGAAAGCGATCCTCCGTGGCCGGGCGATCGCCCAGGTGCAGCACGCCGAGCCGCCCGGAGACGCCGCTCGGGTGTCGCGCGGACACG
>NZ_DASVWK010000335.1:0-2646 GCF_036389735.1 Archangium sp.
TGCGCTCTCTCGGATGCAGGGGCAGTACGTGGGAGGTGAGACTCCGGGTCAGGGCTGGTCGTAGAGGACATGCTAGATTGGTACCACCTGCTATCCTTCGTGTGACAGATGCCCCTTTTCTCGTGCTCACGCGCTCCGAAGGCTCCGAGTGAGCTGGAGCAGATGTACACGCCCGGCCGTACCCAGATACCGCGGGTGTTTCCCGTGGTCGTCCTCGGCTCGTACGTGCTGGACGTCATCGTCGCGGGTGGATTCCAGCTCGACATGCTGGCGGTCCGGGTCACCTGGGCCCTGTGTCTGGCGTTCTACCCCTGCATGCTCGAGAGGGCGTCCGAGTGGCAGGCGCGGCTGCTCGCGGTCTTCCATGGTGTGCTCGCGGGCGGGGCGGGTCTGGCGCTCGCCGTCTTCGCCGGAGGGGTCAACGGGCCCTATGTGGCCTTCCTCCCTGGCTGGCAGCTCGTCGTCACGCTGCTGTACCAGCGGGGCATCGTCGAGATCGTCACCAGCGGGGTGGTGGGGATCATCGGCACCTACCTGCTCATGAGGGCCGATGGCCGCTCGGTGACGGTGGCGCTGACCTGGGATGCCATGGTGGTGTCCTGCACCCTGTTCGGGCTGTACTGCACCTCGTGGCTCTTCAAGATGCAGTCGGCGGAGCACCAGGTCCGCCTGGAGCGCACCCGCCGCGAGTCCCTCGAGGAGCTGGCCTTCAGCGAGCGACGCCGCACCCAGTCCGAGAAGCTGGCCCTCATCGGCCGGATCGCCGCGGGGGTGATGCATGAGATCAACAACCCGCTGAGCTACGTGCGCTCCAACCTCGACTTCCTCCAGAAGAACCTGATCGAGGAGCCGACCGCGGACAAGGAGGAGCTGGCCGAGGTGCTCGTGGAGACGCGCTCGGGGGTGGAGCACATCCAGCGGATCGCCTTGGACCTCAAGGGCTTCTCGCGCATGGACACCGAGGAGGCCTCGGACTGCGCGCTGGCGGATGTGGTGGGCGACGCCGTGAAGCTGGCCTCGCTGAGGCTCAAGCACGTGGCTGGGCTGAACGTGGACGTGCCCAAGGAACTGCCCGAGGTCTTCGCCGTGCGCCGCAAGCTGGCACAGGTGGTGCTCAACCTGCTCGTCAACGCGGGAGACGCGCTGGAGGAGCACCAGGTGGCCCACGGCGAGGTGTGGGTGAAGGGGCGGACCGAGGGCGATCGCGTGGTGCTGCTGGTGGAGGACAACGGGACGGGCTTCGCTCCGCACGTGCTGCCACGGCTCTTCGAGAACTTCTTCACCACCAAGAGCCCCGAGAAGGGCACTGGCCTGGGCCTGCCCCTGTCGCGCGAGCTGGTGACGCAGTTCGGTGGAGTGCTCACCGCGGAGAACAGGCCGGAGGGTGGAGCGCGCCTGCGCCTCGAGTTCCCCGTTCGGCCAGCGGGCTCGCGGTCGGGCCGGTCGTCGGGCTCCTTCGCCGTGGCGAAGGACGGGGCGGCGTAGGCGGGGCGTTGCTCGGGGAAGGGCTCAGCGCGACTCGAGCGCCCGGCGGTAGGTGGCCAGCGTCCGCCGCGCGCAGTCGTCCCAGTTGAAGAGGGCGGCGCGCTCGCGGCCCTTGTCCGAGAGCTCCCGGCGCAGGGCGTCGTCGCGCAGCAGCTTCAGCGCCGTCTCGCGCCACGCGTTGGCGTCGTCCGGCGGGAGCAGCAGCGCGGCCTCGCCCACCACCTCCGGCAGGGACGAGGTGCGCGCCACCACCGCCGGAGTGCCGCATGCCATGGCCTCCAGCGGCGGCAGACCGAAGCCCTCGTAGCGCGAGGGCATCAGCAGCGCGGTCGCCGCTCCGTACAGGCGCGGCATGTCGTCCTCGGGCAGCTCGGACAATTCAATCGTGGAGTCCGAGAAGCCCAGCTCCCACTTCGCGCCCTTGCCGGCCAGCAGGACGAGGGGCACCGACAGCGACGGGGCGATGTCCGCCAGCATCCCGAGGTTCTTGAAGGCCTTGGTGTTGCCCACCGCGAGGAAGAAGCGCGCGGGCAGCCCACGGCGCTCGCGGAAGTCCTTCAGCTCCGAGGCCGTCGAGGGCTGGTAGCGCGCGTCCACGCCGTTGGGGATGACCTGGAGCTTGTAGGGCGACAGGTTCAGCTCTCGCGCCAGCTCCGCGCGGGAGAACTCGGAGACGGTGATGAGCGCCCGGGCCGTCTTCGCCCGGGGGCCCACGACGAGCGTGTAGTAGGCGCGGCGACCCGGGCCGTACTGCTCGGACAGCACCAGGTGGTTGGCGTCGTGGAGCGTGGCCACCAGCCGTCCGGGCCACAGCGCGGGCACGGAGAAGGACGTCGCGTGGAACAGGTCGGGCCCCAGCCGGACGAGCGAGGCGGCGAGCGCTGGCTGTTCCAGCGGCGACAGGAAGCCCACCGGGCAGCGGTGCAGGGGGATTCTCGGCGTGAGGGCTCCTAGCCCCGCCGGCAGTCCCTCGGGCGCGGTGAGGCCGCTGAAGCTCAGGTCCGGAGCCAGCGCGGGCAGCCGGCACGCCAGCTCCAGCGCGTAACGCGCGATGCCGTGCAGCCGGCCACGGACCATGCGCAAATCAATCAGGACACTCGCCACGGCCCCCGGCCTACCACAGACGGGGCGGGGGAGGGCGAGCGGGCAAGCGTGCACCCC
>NZ_DASVWK010000336.1:0-3746 GCF_036389735.1 Archangium sp.
CTGGCGCTCGCGGTAGCCGTGGCTGGCTGCACCAAGAAGGACAAGGAGGATCCGGACGCCCACGTGGTGGCCACCGTGAATGGCGAGGTGCTCGCCCGCGCCGACTTCGAGCAGGAGCTGTGGCGCGAGCTGTCCTCCACCGAGGCCCCCCAGCACACGCCAGAGGAGATCGAACCCTTCAAGCGCGCGCTGGTGGACACGCTCATCTCCCGGATGCTGCTGCTCCAGGAGGCGCGGACGCACAACATCACCGTGACGCCCGAGGAGGTGGATCGGGGGGTGCTGCGCCTGTCGAGTGACTATCCGGCGGGCAATTTCAACGAGGTGCTGGCGCAGGGGCAGCTGTCGATGGCGGAGCTGAAGGCGCGCGAGTCGGCGCGGCTCATCATCGAGAAGCTCTTCAACAACCAGGTGTACACGCGCGTGGCCATCACGGAGGAGGAGCTGCGCACGTACTTCGCGACGCACGAGGCGGAGTACGCCGAGCCCGAGCAGGTGCGCGCCGCGCAGATCGTCGTGAAGGAGCTGGACGACGCGCGGCGGGTGCAGGCGCAGCTCAAGTCGGGCAAGAAGTTCGCCGACCTGGCGCGCCGCTACTCGATGAGCGCGGACGCCAAGGTGGGAGGAGACCTGGGCTTCTTCCCTCGGGGGCAGATGCCGCCGGCCTTCGACGAGGTGGTGTTCAAGCTGCCGGTGGGGCAGGTGTCGGACGTGGTGGAGACGGAGTACGGCTACCACCTCTTCCGGGTGCAGGAGCGGAAGGCGGGGCGCAAGCTGGACTTCGCCGAGGTGAGGGACCAGGTGGAGGCGAAGCTGCTGGCGCAGCGGCGGGCCGAGGCGCAGGCGACATACGAGCAGGAGCTGCGGACGAAGGCGAAGGTGTGGGTGAACGAGACCACGCTCCAGGCCATCCGCGGGCGACCGGCGACGCAGGCGGCGACGAAGCAGTAAGCGGCCGCCACAACCAGAATACGGGGAGAAGAAGCCTATGAAGAAGCTGATGGGGACGATGGTGGCGGCGCTGCTGCTCAGCGGCGCGGTGGCCCGGGCGGAGCTGGTGGACCGGGTGGTGGCGGTGGTGAACCGCGACGTCATCGCGCTGTCCGAGGTGGAGAAGCGCGCGGCGCCGGAGCTGGCGCGGCTGGGCCAGCAGGAGCGGGATCCCGCCAGACGCGCCGAGGCGCGGGCGCGGATCATCAAGGGCTCGCTGGACGCCCTCATCGGCGAGAAGCTGATGGAGGAGCAGATCCAGGAGCTGGGCCTGGGCGTGACGGACGCCGAGCTCGAGGCGGCGATGGCGGACGTGCGTCGGCAGAACAACGTCACGGACGACACGCAATTCGAGCGGCTGCTGACGAGCGAGGGCTTCACCATCCAGGCGTACAAGGACTTCCTGCGCAAGCAGATGGGGCGCATGAAGCTGGTGCAGATGAGGGTGTCCTCGAAGGTGAAGGTGTCCGAGGAGGACCTGAAGGCGGCCTACACCCAGTACTCCAAGCTGGAGACGGGCGATTCGGAGGTGCACGCGCGGCACATCCTGGTGCAGGTGGACCCGAATGCGCCGCCAGACAAGGTGGAGACGGCGCGCAAGAAGGCGGAGGCGCTGGCGGTGGAGGCGCGCAAGCCGGGGGTGAACTTCTCGGAGCTGGCGAAGGCGAAGAGCGAGGGCCCGAGCGCGGCGGACGGTGGAGACCTGGGCTTCTTCAAGCGCGGGGTGATGGTGCCGGCCTTCGAGCGGGTGGCGTTCACGCTGAAGGAGGGCGAGGTGAGCGAGCCGGTGCGCACGCAGTTCGGCTGGCACATCCTGAAGGTAGAGGAGAAGCGGGCGGTGGAGGTGGCGCCGTTCGAGCAGGTGAAGGGCGAGCTGGAGGCGAAGCTCAAGCTCCAGAAGACGGAGAAGTACGTCGAGCAGTACGTGCAGGAGCTGCGGCAGAAGGCGTCCGTCGAAGTGAAGATGTGAAGCCCGAGGGAGGGGGAAGACGCGTGAACGAGCGTCCCGTCGTAGGCATCTCGCTGGGAGACGTGTCCGGAATCGGCCCCGAGGTGACGGCCGACGCCCTGGCGTCTCCGAAGGTGCGCCGGGCGCTCGTGCCGGTCCTCTTCGGAGACGGACCGACGCTGGCGCGCTTCCCCCAGTTCCAGAAGTACGCCCGCACCACGCCGGAGGCGCTCAGCCGCCCCACACAGCCCACGGTGTGCGTGGTGACGGAGCTGGCGGAGAAGGACCGGGTGCCGGGCAAGCCCACGCGCGCGGGTGGAAAGGCCCAGTACGGCTACATCCAGGCGGCCATCGAGGCGGCGCGAGCGGGCAAGGTGGACGCGCTGTGCACGGCGCCGGTGTCCAAGGAGCAGATCTCCCGAGCGGGCATCCCCTTCATGGGACACACGGAGGTGTTGGCGGAGGCCTTCGGCCGCGAGGTGCTGATGCTCATGGACGGCCCGCGGGTGCGGGTGGCGCTGGCGACGAACCACGTGCCGCTGGTGGAGGTGTCGCGGCTGCTGACGGTGGAGCGGCTGGTGGGGCAGCTCCAGCTGCTGTCGCGGAGCCTGAAGCCGGTGGTGGGCAAGGCGCCTCGCATCGGCGTGCTGAGCTTCAACCCGCACGCGGGCGAGGGCGGGCTGCTGGGGCGCGAGGAGGTGGACGTCCTCACGCCGGCCATCCAGCGCGCGCGCAAGCTGCGGGTGGACGCGCACGGGCCGCTCGCGGCGGACGGGCTCTTCGCGCGGGTGGACGACTTCCCCTACGACGTGGTGCTGGCGATGTACCACGACCAGGGACTCATTCCGGCCAAGGCCCTGGACTTCGAGCGGACGGTGAACGTGACGCTCGGGCTGCCGGTGCCGAGGACCTCACCGGACCACGGCACGGCCTATGGCCTCGCGGGCACGGGCAAGGCGAGCAGCGTCCCCATGGTGGAGGCGCTGCTCAAGGCCGCCCGACTCGCCGGGAGCTGAACCCCGCTCAGTACGTGAACGGGAAGCGCACGGGCTCCTGGCTCCGCACCCGGTGCTGGGGGAACTTCCAGGAGCGCACCTGGCCCTCGATGCACTGGGCGAATGGCGTGCCCTTGAGGGCGTCGGTCTCCACCAGGACGTCGCTGGCCGAGCCGCTCGGCTGGACCTGCCAGCGCACCACGAAGCGACCCTTGCCCGACTCCGGCGCTCGAGGTGCGTGCGCCTCGATGCAGGAGCGGATGCCCTCCTTGTGCGAGCTCACCACCTCCATGATGTCCGAGGTGGAGAGGGACTCCTTGCCGGGCTCGGGCGGGAGGTAGACGGTGCGCTTGGAGCGCGGATCCTCCGGCTTCTTCGCCTCGAAGAGCTCCCTCTCGAACTCCTTGTCGACCGAGTCCTCATAGTTGTTGAGGTTGGCGCCCGGGGTGTTGTTCTGAAGCGCCTTGCGACCTTCCACCTTGACCGGAGGCGCCACGGGCACCGGCGCGGGCGGAGGAGGAGGCGTGCGGCGCTGAAGGGCCGACTCGGCGACCCGGGTGATGCGCTCCTGCTCCACGGGCCTGGCCGCGGCCACGATGACCTTGGGCGGTTTCTCGGCCGCGGCGGTGACGACCTGGGGCGCTGGCTTCTCGACCGGCGGCACGACAGGAGCCGGGGGCTGAGGCGCGGGCGCGGCGGGCTGGGCCACCGGAGCCACGGCGACAACGGGCGCGGCGGGCTTCGGCGCCTCGGCAGTGGGAGCCTGCACGGGAGGCGGCACCGGCCGCGGCATGACGGCGACCGGAGCGGGC
>NZ_DASVWK010000337.1:0-8009 GCF_036389735.1 Archangium sp.
CTCGGAAGCCACTACCGAGCCGAGTGACGAGGCGCTCTGCCGCGCCTTCCTGGCCGGTGACGAGGCGGCCTTCGGCACGCTGGTGGAGCGACACCGGGCCCTCGTCTTCTCCCTCATGCGCCGCTACACGTCCCGGCCCGAGGATGCCGCGGACCTCGCCCAGCAGGCGTTCCTGCGAGCCCTGGAGGCCTCGCACCGGGTCTTCTCCCGCTGGAGCTTCTCGGGCCCCACCCCCTTCCGCGCCTGGCTGGTCCGCATCGCGCTGAACCTGGCGAAGAACCATGCCCGCCAGGGGATGCGCTGGCGCCGGGTGGAGCGGGTGGAGGCATCGGAGCCCGAGGCCCCGGACGAGTCCGCGCACGAGGCGTTGGAGCGCGCCGAGCGGGAGCGGCGGGTGCGTGCGGCGGTGCTCGCCCTGCCCCGCCGCCAGCGCGAGGTGCTGACGCTCCGGGTGGACGCGGGCCTGGGCTTCCGCGACATCGCCGAGACGCTCGGCATCACCGAGACGAACGCGAAGGTGAACTTCCATCACGCCGTGAAGCGCCTGCGGGCGCAGGTGGCGGACACGCCCGAGGAGGGCCCCCGATGACCGCTTGCCGAGACCAGGACGAGCTGCTCACCCTTCATGCCGCGGGGGCGCTGGAGCCCGCGGAGGAGACACGGCTGCGTGCGCACCTGGAGTCCTGCGCGGCATGCCGGGACGAATTGGAGGCCCAGCGCGAAGTGTTCGGGCTGGCCGCCCTGCCACCGCCGTCCGTGCGAGAGCAGGCCGTGCTGGCGGTGCTGCCTCGGACGACGCTGGGCACCTGGCGCCGGACCCAGGTCCAGCAGGCGGCACGGATGCGGACCGCCGGAGCCCTGCTGGCGGTGGCCGCCGTGGTGCTGCTCGTGCTGGGGCCGGTGGTGTCGCGCCGCATGGACCCACGAGGGGCCACCCAGGTGGAACCGCTCGCGAGCCCCTCCGACCCGGCCGAGGACACGACGTCCGCGCTGGAGCAATGGGCGCTGGCGGATCCACTGGCCGACGAGCTCGAGCTGGCCGAGCCGGATTCCGCGCTGACCGAGGACGGCACCGAGGTGCCGGACTCCGAGCTGGAAGAGTACCTGACGAATCCCAACCCTGGAGATGCCCTGTGATGAAGCCCTTTCGGATGGCGATGCTGGCCCTCACCCTGCTGCCCCTCGTGACGTTCGCCGCGCCGCCGGACGACGGTGACGAGGCCGAGCGCGCGGAGAAGCGCACGCGGATGCTGCGGGTGGTGGGGCTCGCCGAGGAGCTGGAACTCAACGAGACCCAGGCCCTGAAGATGGCGGAGACGATGCGCCAGTTCGACGAGCGCCGGCGTCCGCTGATGGAGCAGGTGCGCGAGTCCGCGCAGGTCATCCGCAAGGCGGCGGGCGGAGACGCGTCCGTGCAGTCGCAGGTGGATCAGGCGGTGCAGAAGGTGTTCGACGCCCGGGCGCAGCTGGCCACGTTGGATCGCGAGATGTACCAGACGCTCTCGAAGGACCTGCCTCCCCAGAAGCGGGCTCGGCTCGCCATCTTCATGGCCCGTCACGACGGGAAGATGGTGAAGCTGCTGCGGAAGGCCGATCGCGAGGAGCGGCAGGAGCAGCGGCAGCAGCGCAGGCAGGAGCGCCTGCGGCGACTGCAGGAGCGCGGCGCCGGCCAGCAGTAGCGCCCTACACGCGCACCAGCAGGGCGAGCTGGTGCGCACCAATGCCGAGGCCAAGGAGGACGAGGTACTTCGTGCGTACCTCGCGGTGGTAGCGGGCCAGGGTGACGGGAAGCGAGGCCATCGCCATGTTCCCGGAGTCCTCCAGGGTGTTCAGGTACTCGCGGGGGCGGATCTTCTCGTTCCAGTGGTCGAGCAGCTTGCGCGTGGCCTGGTGGGACATGAGGGTGATGTCGTCCCCGGTGAGCCCGTGCTTGCGCAGCAGCCGCTCGACGAGCCTCGGCGGCCCGTCCATGCCGGTGTGCAGGAAGGCCTCCACGCCTCGGGAGGGCTCCAGCCCGTACACGGGCTGGTCGAAGCCCGCCTCGGGACGGGGGCGCATGGTCATGGCCCCGTACTCGTCACTGAAGGTGTCGGCGGCGTAGTCCACCAGGGCGAGGCGCTCCCCGGGCCCGAGCACCGCCGCGCCGGCCCCGTCCCCGATGCCGAAGGCGTGACCCTGCGAGTAGTCCATGTTGCGCGTCAACCCGGCGCCCACCGCCACGAGCGCCCGCTCCGAGTGCCCGGCGAGCATCGCCTCCCAGGCCAGCACGGCGCCCATGAGGAAGTTGGCGAAGTCCGTCTGCACCGGCACCACCAGCGCGTGCGAGCCCAGGCCCACCTCCCGGTGCACCTGGTACAGCTCGTTGGGGGAGATGAACTCGGACACGAAGACGGAGCCGTAGAGCCGATCCACCTGCTCCGGCCGCACGCCCGCGTCCTCCAGGGCGGCGCGCCCCGCCTTCGCGGTGAGGGAGGCCAACGACTCACCCGGCCCCAGGCACCGGTGCTCGCGGTTGCCATAGAAGAGCGAGGCCTCGGACACGCCCCGTGCCCGGGCCGCCTCGCGGATGCGGTCGAAGAGGGGATCCTCATGGGTGCGCACCCGCTCCGGGAGCGCCGCGCCAAAGCCCAGGAAGGCAATCGAGGGACGGGTCATCTTCTCCTCAATGCAGCACATCCAGGTGGCCATGCCCAGCCTTCGGACCCCCGCCCACCAGACGGGCGGGCATTCGCCGCTGCGAACCCGGCTCCAGGTCGCTATGCCAGTACGCTCATGAGCGCACTCTCCCTGAAATACGTGGCCCTGGGCGACTCCTCCGCCGTCGGAGTGGGCGCGCGCCACGGTGGCTACGTGGAACACCTCTTCCAGCGGCTGCGCCGCACCCGAGCCGGCGTGGGCCTGCTCAACGTGGCCGTGAGCGGCGCCACCAGTGGCACCGTCCTCTCCGGCCAGCTCTCGCGCGCCGTCCGGGCCAGCCCCCATGTGGTGACGCTGGCCGTGGGAATCAACGACCTGTGGCGTGGTGTGGAGCCCCACCAGTTCGAGTCCAACCTCGAGCAGATCGCCCAGGGCCTCGTGGCCACGGGTGCCCCGGTGGTGCTGGCCAACCTGCCGGACATGTCACTCGCGCCCGTGGCGCGGCTGGCGACGCACTTCCTCCCCATCGAGCTGATCGCCGCGCGCATCAGCGCCTTCAACGCCGCGGTGGCGCGCGTGGTGGCCCGGCATGGCCTGCTCGGCGTGGACCTCCACGGCCCCAGCCGCGAGGAGCTGCCGCGCAGCCCCGACTACTTCTCGGGCGATGGCTTCCACCCCTCGGACGTGGGCTACATGCGCATGGCGGAGCACTTCTGGCCCACCCTGCTCCAGGCCGTGGATCGCGGCGCCAGCTCCGTACGGGCCACCGGCTGACCTCCCCTCCGGGGATGGCGCCCTGGGAGACAGCCGAGTCCCCCTGGCTGCTCCAACGCAGCGGCAGCACCGCGACCGAGCGCGCCCCCTCCGCCAACAGGAAGCGCGAGGCCCCCGGCACCCGAGCGTAGTCGCGGTGGTAGAGGCAGCGGCCTTGCGCGAGCGCCTGGGCGAAGAGCCGGGGCGAGGCCAGCGACGCCGGCAGCACGGAGTCGGGCAGGGCCACGAGCGTCTCGTGCGGCGAACAACCGAAAGCTCATGCCGCGGCGGCGAGATAGGAGTCGATGGCCCGGTTCACCTCCACGGGCGCGCTCAAGTGCGGCAGGTGCCCGCGAGCATTGATGGTCGTCATCTTCGCCAGGGGGATGCGCCTGGCCATGTAGTCGCTCACCTGGTTCGGGACGGCGAGGTCCTCCCCCGCGTGGATGATGAGCGTGGGCACCTTCACGCGCGGCAGATCCCCCCGGTGGTCGTACTGGAAGACGAGCCGGGCGAAGGCCAGGGCGATGTCCGGCCGCATGGAGGACAGGCTGCGGGCGAACTCCTGGCCCAGCTCGGGCCGCTCGGGGTTGCCCATGGCCAGCGGCGCGAAGCCACTCGCCCAGGCGTAGTAGTTGGACGACATGGCCTCGAAGAAGGTGTCGAGCTCCGCCCGGGAGAAGCCGCCCACGTAGCCCGAGTCCGGATCATCGAGGACGCGGGGCGTCGACTTGACGAAGACGAGCTGCCGGAAGCGCCGGGGCTCCACCAGCGCCGCCAGGGCCCCCACCATTCCACTGAAGGAGTGGCCCACGAAGGTGACGTCGGTGAGCTTCAGCTCCTCGCACAGCTCCAGCAGGTCCTCCGCGTAGGCGTGCACGCCGCGGTAGCGGTGCGGGCTGAAGGCGTTGAAGTCGGACCCGCCACAGCCCACGTGGTCGAAGAGGACGATGCGGTAGCGCTTCTGGAACTCCGCCACCTGGTGGCGCCAGGCGCTCTGCTCGGAGCCGAAGCCGTGCGCGAAGATGAGCGTCTGCCGACCGCTGCCGAGTACCTGGACGTTGTTGCGTTTCTTGATGGCCTGACCCATGTCGCCCTCGCTCGGTTGGAGCCTTCAGGCGTCGATGATTTCAGCCATCCGCACGCCTCATCTGTCACAAATGACAGGAGAAGCGCGATTTGCGGAGTGCTTGACTTCCGTTCAGGGTCTGTATGTTTTGTATCCGACGCGACCTTGTACCAGGGCCCAATCCCCGGCCTAGAACGCGACGGGGATGTCGAGCTGGACGATGGAGTACTTCAGCTTCGACATCGGGGCATCGAGCGCGAAGGCGTAGGCCAGCCCCGGGCGCAGGGTGGGGCCGTCCTTCAGCTTGATGTGGAACCGGGGGCCGACGGCCACGGTGAGGTTGTCGCGCAGCTCGGGCGAGGTGACGCTGGCGGGAGTGGAGAGCCAGCGCTGGTAGCGCACCTCGCCGCCGAGCGACATCACCGGCAGCACGAAGTACCCGAGGTGCAGACCCGAGGTGAAGTTCGTCCTCGAGCGATCCGGCTGCACGGCCTCGCCCCGGACGCGGGTGAGCTGGAGGACGGTGGCCTCCACCTGGGCGGTGAAGCCGCTGGCGGTGTAGGAGAGGCCCACGCCAGGGAACACGGTGAAGTCGTTCACCGCGAACATGGCGTTGTCCATGGCGGAGCGGGCCATGACGCCCGAGCGCGTGGCGGCGGCCACCGCGGCGTCCGGCTCGTTGCCTCCGGACATGCCCACCGGGAGGGTGAGGCCCAGGAAGAGGGCCAGCCGCAGCGAGTCGTTGAGCGCGAGCGCGTAGGTGCCGCCCAGGGCCGGATTCACGAAGGAGGACGCGGACGGGCCCGAGGCCGGGTCGTTGTGCACCGCCCCCAGGCGGACGAAGGGAGCGAACTGGGGCGTCACCTTATAGGAGGCCAGCAGCATGGAGGCCACGGTGACGCCCTGGCCACCCTCCACGGGCTGGCTCAGCGCCAGGGCCGTGTCGGAGCGCACGACATTGATCGCCGCCGTGGGACGAAGCTGCCACGGCAGTGAGTAGGGCGCGGGCGTGGCCGCCTGGGAGGCCACGGGCGCGAATAGCGTCACCGCGGCGAGCGAGGCCGCCTTCACGCGGCCGGAGGTGGAACGAAGGAGCTGGGAAAGCATGGGTTGTCTCACGGGCCTCGCTGGGGATTTCAATTCCCGGGCCAAGGCCCCCCACCCGGAAACAGTGTTTCCGGGCTGCAGGATTTGCGTGACGGGGGGCCGGCGCGGTGAAAGTTGCGCGCGAGCGCTACGGTGCCCCTACCGGGCGCACCTGGAAGTCGTCGAACCACACCTGCCCTGGAGGTGCAGCACCTCAAGGCCGCCTGCTCGCATCTGGTAATACAAACACCGCATGAATCCGCTCGAGCTGTCCCCCTCCGACTTCCGGCGCCTCGCCGACCGACTCTCCGCCCTGGCCGAGCAATGGCTCACGGAGCTGGATGCGCGAGCCATCGCCCCCGCGACCACGGGCACGGCCACCGAGGCCCTCTTCGCCGAGGGGCTGCCCGAGCAGGGCCTGAAGGATGCCGCCCTCGACGCGCTGGGCCCGGTGCTGGCCGGGACGCGGGCCGGCAATGCGCGCTTCCTCGGCTATGTGTTGGGTTCCGGGGAGCCAGTGGGGGCGCTCGGGGACTACCTGGCGGGCGTGCTCAACCAGAACGTCACCGCGTGGCGCTCGGCGCCAGCGGCGGTGAGCATGGAGCGCGCGGTGGTGCGGGGGCTGGCCGCCGCGGTGGGCTGCACGGACTTCACCGGGAGCCTCACGGGTGGGGGCTCGATGGCCAACCTCATGGGGCTGACGATGGCGCGCGAGGCGAAGGCCCCGGCCAACGATCAGGGCTCGCCCTCGGGGGTGGTGTACGCCTCCACCGAGGTCCACATGTCCATTCCCAAGGCCCTGGCCCTGATTGGCCTGGGACGGAGGAGCCTGCGCCTCGTCCCCACGGACGCGGAGTGGCGGATGCGCCCCGAGGCGCTCGAAGCGGCCATCTCCGAGGATCTCGCGGCCGGCAGGCGCCCGCTGGCCATCGTGGCCACCGCGGGCACCGTCAACACCGGCGCGGTGGATCCGTTGAAGGACGTGGCGGCCATCGCCCGGCGGCACGGCCTGTGGATGCATGTGGACGGAGCCTTCGGGGCCCTGGCCGCCATGGCCGTCCCCGAGCGCTTCGAAGGCCTCGGGCTGGCGGATTCGCTATCGATGGACGCGCACAAGTGGCTCTACCAGCCGGTGGACTGCGGGGTGCTGCTCTACCGAGACGCCACCGCCGCGCGCCGGGCCTTCTCCTTCTCCGGTGACTACGTGCGCACGATGAGCACGGACTCGGTGGAGGGCTTCGCCTTCTTCGACGAGTCGCTCGAGCTCTCCCGCCGCTTCCGCGCCCTCAAGCCGTGGCTCTCCGTGCGCTACCACGGGCTCGGGGCCTTCCGGGAGGCCATCCGCGAGGATCTGGAGAACGCGCAGCGGCTGGCCACCCTCGTGCGCGAGGAGCCGAGACTGGAATTGCTCGCGCCCGTGCCGCTGAGCGCGGTGTGCTTCCGCTACGTCGCGGGCCTCCCCGAGCAGGAGCGCAATGCCTTCAACACGCGGCTGCTGGCCCGCATCAACGCGCGTGGCCGGGTCTACCTGTCCAACGCCACGTTGTCGGGGCGCTTCGCCCTGCGCGCCTGCTTCGTGAACCACCGCACCACGCCGGAGGACGTGCGCACGGTGGTGGCGGAGGTGCTCGCCGCCGCGGAGGAACTCCGGGCCTCATAGTCATACTCCAGCACCCGGAAACCCAGGCTCGCCAACCTCCAGAGAGCGGCGGCTCTTCCCTGGAGGGACGGGGGGCGGTGCGTCGTCCAGGAGGCTTCCCAATCCTGGCTCGTGCTGGTGGATCGGTGCTTTCAGGCCCTCGACCATGACCGGATCGAGTTTCACGACCTCACGGGAAGATGCGCGGTTGCCTCAGCGGGTGCGGCGGCCGTGGGAATTGGGCTCTGTGTCCTGGCGGCACCGGAGAGCGTCGTGGGAGCGGTGATCATCACGGGCGTTGTAGTGGTGGGCTTCGCCATCAAAGAGGCCCTGGATGCGCATGAACTGAAGCATCGCCTGGGATGGCTGAACTATTGGTCTGCCGCTGCCGCACGAGCCATCGGGTTCCCGGACCCCTCGCGCGACGCGGACCTGCGCTCACGGGCGCGGCGCACGGCAACGGACGGGCGGGTTGTCCCGCTCACCGACGCGCCGCTCGACCTGGACAATCCCGCCCACTTGGACGCGCTGAAGCGGGCCTACGAGCGCTTCCCGGAGATTGGCGGGCGCTCCACCCTTTGAGGCTCGGTGCAACAGTCCTCCCCTCCTTCCGTTATTGGAGGCGGCGGGATTCGAACCCGCCGCTCTGAGCCTCCGGCAAGAGCGACCCTATTCGGGCGCACGCGGTTGCCCATCACCGGCTCGAATCTTCCGACACCTTCCCCGGACACCGTCCCGGGAGCCACTTCGTTCACCCAACCCGGGCTCGAAGGGGGAGACGGCTACAGAGCAAAATGGCCAGGAGGCAGCAACTCGCGCCAGCCA
>NZ_DASVWK010000338.1:0-5409 GCF_036389735.1 Archangium sp.
CGCCAGCGCGCACGCGCAGATGAGCGTCCCGCCCCACGTGCGGAAGTCCTTCGCGCTGTACTGCGCCCCCATCACCTCCTGGATGTACTCGTTGATGTGGCGCCGCCGCACGTCCACCACGAACCCGTCATCCAGCACGAACTTGAAGACGTCCCGCCCCGGGACCTTCAGGCACTCGCGCACCACATGTGCCACCTGCCGGTCCTTCAGCTCGCGGTACTGCTGCTTCCCGCTCTTGCCCGGGAAGTCGAAGATGACCGTGTCCCCCTTCACCTTCACGTGTTTGGCCCGCAGCGTGGCCAGCCCGAAGCTCTGGTTCTCGTCGGCGTACTGCTGGCTCCCCGCCCGGATGAAGCACGTGCCGAGGATCCGCAGCAGGCACGCCATCACCTTGTCCCGCCCCAGCCCCGGCTGGCGCAGATCCGCCGCCACCCGCCGCCGCAGCTTCGGCAGCGCCCGCGCGAAGTCCACGACCCGCTTGTACTTCTCCTCCTGCCGCCGCTTCGTGAAGGAGTCGTGGTAGCGGTACTGCCACCGCCCCGCGCCGTCCTTCCCCAGGGCCTGGAGCTTCGCCGTCGCCGACGGGCTGATCAGCACGTCCGTCCACGCCGGTGGCAGCTTCAGCGCCTCGATGCGCTCGCGCTCCTTCGCGGACACCGGCTTGCCGTTGGCCTGCTTGTAGCGGAAGCCACGCCCGGGGCTGCCGAGCCGGCGGATTCCTTCCTGCTGAAGTCGCTCGATGTGGCTCATGCGCGTGCCATGGCTCCCGGGCGCCCCGTGTGCCCTTCTGGAATGGCTGTGCAGCCACACGCGCCCCGTCAACGCAGCCCCGGCTCGCTCCTCTGGAGGGCAAGCAGGGGGCAAATCGGCCGGAGGGATTGTCATGGTCCGGTAAGGCTGGACTAGACTCCGAGTCCCCGTTTCCCTTGCAGGACCGATGACCCAATTCCTCGACGCCATGCTGGCCTTCCCGACGGTGATCTTCACCATCCCGCTCGGCGTGATCGTCGGCTACTGGCTCACCGTCATGGTGGGCGCCGTGGGCATCGATCTGCTGGACGGCGATCTCGGTGACTTCGCGCTGGGTGCGAAGGCCGGAGCGGGCGAGATGCTCGAAGGCGGCGCCAAGGCCGCGGTCGAGGCCGGCACCAAGGCCTCGCTCGAGAGCGTCAAGAGTGGGGCCAGCTTCCTCGAGGTGCTCGGCTTCGGCGGCGTGCCGGTGACGGTGTCCGTCAGCTTCGTGGTCTTCCTTTCCTGGCTGATGTCGATGGGCTTCGCCCGCCCGGCCAAGGAGGCCCTGGGGGCACTCCCCGGCGCGCTCGTCAGCGGGGGCCTCGCCACGCTGTGTCTCGCGGTGGGTCTGGTGTTGGCCGCACTGGCGGTGCGGCCCCTGCGGCCCATGTTCGCCGTGCAGCAGGCGCCCCGCCGCGCCGAGCTCATGGGCCGTGTGTGCGTCATCGCCAGCGGCCGGGTGGATGGGAAGTTCGGCCATGCCACCTTCGAGGACGGTGGCGCCGGCCTGCTCCTCAACGTGGTGTGCGACAAGTCCAACGCGCTCACCCGTGGGGAGAAGGCGCTGATCTTGAGCTACGATGCCGCCCGGGATGCCTACGAGGTGGAGCCGGTGGACTGGCTCCTGCCCGAAGAGGTGCAGCACCTGAAGGATCCAATCACCGCCGCCGCGCTCGCCCGGGACAAGGTGCGCACGCGCTAGGCGGAAGAGTTTCTCAGTTCGTCATACGCGCGCCGGGGCCGTTCGTGGGGGGCTCCGATCGCGTGATGGATGGCCCCTCGATCGCCTTCGCTCGGGAAACAGCACCGACATGGACCTGTCAATCGTCGTAGCCGGAATCGTCGGCCTCCTCTTCTTCCTCTTCTGTGCCGCCTTCACCGTCTCCAGGTTCTACCGACAGGTGGACCAAGGTCGCGCGCTCATCATCAACCCGTTCAAGGGTGAGCCGGTCGTCACCTTCACCGGCTCCATCGTGTGGCCCATCATCAACCGGGCCGAGGTGATGGACATCGCCCTCAAGACGGTGGAGATCGACCGCCGCGGCAAGGAGGGGCTGATCTGCCAGGACAACATCCGCGCCGACATCAAGGTCACCTTCTTCGTCCGGGTGAACAAGACGCGCGAGGACGTGCTCAAGGTGGCCCAGTCCATCGGCTGCGCCCGCGCCAGCGACCAGGAAACCCTGGAGCACCTCTTCGAGGCCAAGTTCTCCGAGGCCCTCAAGACGGTGGGCAAGAGCTTCGACTTCGAGGAACTCTACACCAAGCGTGACGCCATCAAGGACCAGGTCATCCAGGTCATCGGCAAGGACCTCAACGGCTACATGCTCGAGGACTGCGCCATCGACTTCCTGGAGCAGACCCCGGTGGAGATGCTCGACAAGGACAACATCCTCGACGCGCAGGGCATCCGGAAGATCACCGAGCTGACCTCCGTCCAGAACATCCACACCAACGAGTTCCGCCAGAGCGAGCGCATGGCCATCACCAAGCGCAACGTCGAGGCGGATGAGGCCATCTTCGCCCTCGAGCGTCAGCGCGCCGAGGCCGCCGCCAAGCAGAAGCGTGAGATCGAGTCCATCCAGGCGCGCGAGACGGCCGAGGCCGAGCGCGTGAAGGCCGAGGAGTACGCCAAGCAGCAGCTGGCGCGCATCAAGGCCGAGGAGGAGATCCAGATCAACGAGCAGAACAAGCAGCGCCAGGTGGAAGTGGCGCAGAAGAACCGCGAGCGCGTGGTGGGCGTGGAGGCCGAGCGCGTGGAGAAGGACCGCTCGCTGGAGGCCATCAACCGCGAGCGCGAGGTGGAGCTGTCGCGCATCGGCAAGGAGAAGCAGCTCGAGGCCGAGAAGAAGGCCATCGCCGACGTGGTGCGCGTGCGCATCTCCGTGGAGAAGGGCGTGGCGGAGGAGGAGGAGCGCATCAAGGACCTGCGCGTGAAGGCCGAGGCCACCCGCCGCAAGGACGCGCTGCTCATCACCGCCGAGGCCCAGGCGCAGGAGAAGCTCGTCAAGGACATCAAGGCCGCCGAGGCCAGCAACGAGGTGGCCAAGTTCTCCGCCAAGGAGAAGCTCACCCTGGCCGAGGCCGAGCTGCAGGCCTCCGACATGACGGCCAAGGCGAAGATGCGGCTGGCCGAGGGCATCCAGGCCGAGGAGGCCGCCCACGGTCTGGCCGAGGTGCGCGTGAAGGAGGCGGACGCGCTGGCCACCGAGAAGCAGGGCATGGCCGAGGTGCGCGTGAAGGAGGCCGAGGCCGCCGTCATCGAGAAGCAGGGCATGGCCCAGGCCACCGTCCTCAAGGAGCGCGGCCTCGCCGAGGCCTCCGCCGCCCGCGAGAAGCTGCTCGCCGAGGCCGCGGGTGAGAAGGAGAAGGGCATGGCCCGCGCCAGCATCGGCGAGGCCGAGGCCCAGGCCATCCAGAAGCGCGGCGAGGCCGAGGCCGCCTCCTCCCGCGAGAAGCTGCTCGCCGAGGCCAAGGGCATCGAGGAGAAGCTGCTCGCCGAGGCCCGGGGTCTGGCCGAGAAGGCCGAGTCCTTGAAGCTGCTCCAGGGCGCTACCCGCGAGCACGAGGAGTTCCGCCTGCGCCTCCAGAAGGAGCGCGACGTGGAGCTCGCTTCCATCCATGCCCGCAAGGACATCGCCGAGGCCCAGTCCAGGGTCATGGCCGAGACGATGGGCCACGCCAAGGTCAACATCGTCGGCGGCGACGGTCAGTTCTTCGAGCGCTTCATCAAGGCCATCTCCGTGGGTCAGTCCTTCGACGCCGCGCTCGATCAGAGCGAGACGCTGAGCAAGGCCTTCGGTGGTTACCTCAACGGCCAGAAGGATCTGCCGGCGGACCTCAAGGAGATCCTCTCCAAGCCGGGTCTCACCAACGACGCGCAGAACCTGGCCATGGCCGCGCTGCTGCACCGCATGGCGCCCGGCTCCACCGCCGCCGCCGCTTCCAACCTGAAGTCCCTCGTGGAGGCCGAGCCCGTTGCCCGGGCCTCGGCTCCCGAGAAGACCCAGGGCTGAGTCGTACGGCTTGAAGACCCTCGCCCCGACCCTCTCTCTTGGGAGACGGTCGGGGTGAGGGTATGTGCTTCCAGGGGTTCCCCCCATTCCCGGTGAATTGACGATGGCAACTGAAAGCACCACCCCCGCGGGCGAGGCCACGCTGGAGGGCGGCAGCTACGAGGTCATCCGCGCCCGTCTGCTGAAGCAGGCGGAGGCGCTCGGCGCCAAGGCCGCGGACCTCAACGATCGGCGCAAGAAGCTCTTCGGCGGCACGGAGCTGAGCGTCATCGGCAACGAGCGCGTGCGCACGGATCACAACTGCGTCCCGCGCGACATCGTCGGAGTCGGGAAGTACCTGCTCTTCGGCTACAACGTCTTCATCGGCCTGAAGAAGGAGACGTCCGTCGCCGACGTCTTCTCGCTGCACAAGTTCGAGCAGTCCGCCGAGGGCTTCGACTTCTCGCAGGTGCCGTCCTCCGAGGCCGGCGGGTTCCTCCAGGACGCTCGCTTCGTCAAGGACTTCGGCGAGCTCTACAAGTACTACAAGGACGCGAAGCTCCTTCAGCTCCGGCGCAACGAGTCGCGGCTCCTGGCCATCTTCCAGACGGGCCAGTCGCAGCGCGACATCAAGGTCTTCCGCTTCGCGCTCGATGTCGAGGGCAACGCCACCTACATCGACAACCAGGGCGAGCGCGATCACACCTTCCCCCCGTCCCACGACTTCGAGTGGACGGTGGCCACGCGCGACAACTACGTGCTGGGCCAGCACCCCCACGTCAACGTGCTCGACCAGGTGTTCGTCGAGACGGTGAAGGGCGACCTCACCATCAAGGTCGAGAACAACACCGCGGACGGCCTGGGCATCTACCGCGAGCCGGTGGACGATCCGGATCAGTCGCTCGACGACGCCGAGTTCGCCTTCGCGCAGGTGGGCGGTCTCATCCTCCTGCGCGTCCTGCCGTTCCGCGAGCAGAAGTACCGCTACCTCGTCTTCAACACCCGCACCCAGCACGTGGTGCGCATCGACGCCCTCGGGCAGGCCTGCATCCGCCTCCCCGAGGACCAGGGCATCGTCTTCCCCGGCGGCTACTACCTCCAGACGGGCGACTACAAGGTCTTCGAGGGTATCGGCGAGGGCCTGCGCTTCAAGCGCGCCATCCGCTCGCCCAACGGCGAGGACGTCCTCTACGTCTTCTTCCGCAACGACGAGGGCGCCTACGTCCTCTTCCCGTACAACCTCGTGCGCAAGGAGGTGCAGAACCCGCTGGTGGGGCACGGCTTCAGCCTCTTCGGCGACGGGCGCATGGTTGTTTTTCGCGCCACCTCCAACGAGCCCACCCGCATCCACCCCATGCAGGTGTGGCAGTCGCCCTTCGTCTCCGCCGAGCACGCCGCGAAG
>NZ_DASVWK010000339.1:0-11815 GCF_036389735.1 Archangium sp.
GCGCCCTATGACGTTGGCGGAGTTTGCCCCGCGCTTCCTCACCTACAGCGAGAACAACAACAAGCACTCCAGCGTCGTCAGCAAGAGCCAAATCCTAGAGGCTCACATCCTGCCGTTTTTCGGGGAAATGGCGCTGGCTGCCATTGGCCCGGCTGAGATTGAGGATTTCAAAGCTACCATGCGCAAGAAGAAGTCGGCAGCGCGCGCCCGGAAGGAGGCCCCCACGCGGGCAGCCCTCCGCAAGCGCAGCGGCGAGGAACCGAAGCCGCTGAGCCTCAAAACCATCAACAACGCGTTGACGGTACTGAGCAAGTTGCTGGCGGTCGCGGAAGAGCAGCGGGTCATAGAGCAGGCCCCGCGCGTGAGGCTCTTCGCGAAGCTGCCGAAGCCGCCCTTTGATTTCCTCACCTTCGAGGAGGCAGAACGCCTGCTCAACGCCGCCGAGCCGGAATGGCGAGCGCTGGTGCTGGTGGCGCTCAAGGCGGGGCTGCGGCAAGGGGAACTGATCGGGCTCCAGTGGGGCGACGTGGACTTCCAGCGCGGCAAGCTGCACGTCCGCCGTACCATCTGGCGCGGCATCTCGGGCTTGCCCAAAGGCGGACGCGAGCGGACGGTGGAGCTGCCCGGCTCGGCAGTGGACGCACTCAAGGGACACCGGCACCTGCGCGGCCCTTACGTGTTCTGCCAGGAGGACGGTCGGCCGCTTACTGACGGGCTGCTCAAGCTGCCGCTGCGCCGGGCCCTCCAGCGGGCGGGCATCACGCGCGAGCAGGGCCGCATCGGCTGGCACGACCTGCGGCACACCTACGGCAGCCACCTCGCCATGAGGGGGATACCGCTGACGGTCATCAAGGAGCTGATGGGGCACGCGACCATCGACATGACGGAGCGCTACGCCCACCTGAGCCCGGACACGCGCAGAGAGGCGGTCGGGGTTCTCGACCGGCCCTCTGCGCCCGCGTGCGACATACGTGCAACACGGATGGAGGACGCTGCTAACCACCCGTAAGCACGGCGTAAAAAAGGGGAGGCGGCGGGAATCGAACCCGCCGCCAGCTGCTGGCCTTCAAGTCGTGAGCACGACCCCCGCCGAAAGCGTCGCTCCGATCTGCCCCTACGAATCGTCTGACTGACACCTCGGCGGGAGCTACCCCTCGTCTCCGTCGTAGTACGCCTCCTGGGACGCCGTGTACTCGTCGACGGAGAAGCCATCGAGCTCTCCGGACACCTCATTCGTGAGTAGACGCCTCAACGCGGCTTCCGCCTCGTCGGAACCGAGCTCCCGCAGATACCTTTTCGCCCTCTCCAATCCCGCACCACACAAGAGTTGGAGGTCGATCGATGCGTCCGCATCCATGCTGGAGGTCTTCGCCCGCCAGATTCTCGGCACGTCCTCGAGCAGCCCCGTCCGAAACAGCAGAAAGCAGCACAGCCGCATGACCTGCGTGTCTCCTCCGCCCTGCCCTTGGCGCTCCCGCTGCGTCTCGTCGTCCAAGACCGCGCGAACATCCTCGAGCTGCTCGGGAGCGGGACTCGAGCCGAACCGGCGGAGACATTCCTCTTCTGTCAGGCGCATTCTCCGTCCTCTACCTCGCCGCATCCACCTGCTTCAACCACAGTGGAATAGGCTGACGGGAACGGCACCTCTTGAGGCTCTTCCGCCACGACGCTTCTTCCCTTCGGATCGAGCACATGCTGTGCGACGGCAGCGAGCTGGTGAGCCAGGACAGCCCGACGAGATGAGGGCCATCAATGCGGCGATGCTGGCGCCGGCACGGGTGCAGACGTCCAGCGCGAAGCTCCTGCGCAGCCTCCGCCCTCGCGGCTGCCGCAGGCGGCGGGCTCGCCCGTTTGTTCCCCATCCCTCCGCGGCTGCTTGCCCTGCGGGGGCTCGTGCACTGCCGCTCCTCGGCAACCGCGTCACAGGTCCACGTCCAGGAGTCTTTCTGTTTGCGGCGGTGGTGAAACCGCCACGAACAACGGCATGCACAAGGTTGGGGAATCCATGTTCCTGGAACAAGTTTATGAGAATGCGCCCGCGGTCAAGAGTGGCAAACATTATACGACGGTGAATGAGTTTACCGACCAGCAGCCGGCGCTCCGGCCCGAGGTACTGGTCGAGGTGCGGGACAGGCTGTGTGAACTCGGCCTGTTCGACGCCGACAAAATCCTGGTCGAGGAGGACAAAGGAGCCATTCTTGGAGCCGCGATCTGCCTCGAGAGGAAGCTCCCCCTCGCTGTCGCCCGCTGGTACAGCTACGAGCTGAATCACGAACTCACGGCTTCGATCGATTCCGAGTACTTCAGCGGCAAGCTCTACGTGAATGGGATCTCCCCCGGAGATCGGGTCGTCATCATCGATGACACGATCAGCACCGGCGGCACCCTGGCCGCGCTCATCGAAGCCGTATCGTTGGCCGGAGCGTCCGTCGTCGAGGTGCTCGTCGCGGTCGAGAAGGTCAGCAATCGAGGGGCCGAGCTCATCCGCTCCAGGTTCAACCTGGAGGTGAAGTCCCTCATCCAGATCACGGTTGATCCCCTGACGCAAAGGGCCAGGGTGGTGCCGAAGCAATCCTGAATGTGTCGAGGAGGCTGACGGAACCGTCCCATCTTCGGCGAGCGGACCTGAAGCCTCTCACCCTGTTCCATGCCCCGCTTCCAGAGCGGAAAGGCAACGTGCGATGTGTGGCATCTTCGGAATCGTAGATCACCCTGAGGCTTCCGTCCTGGCGTACCTGGGCCTGCATGCCTTGCAGCATCGCGGGCAGGAGTCGGCGGGCATCGTCGCCTCGGATGGCCAGGGCCTCCGGGCCCATCGCCAGATGGGGCTCGTGGCCGACATCTTCACCGCGCCGGTACTCAAGACGCTGCCGGGCAACGCGGCCATCGGCCACGTGCGCTACTCGACCGCGGGCGTCAGCCACCTCAAGAACGCCCAGCCCTTGTCGGTGGAGTACGTGGGCGGCCAGATGGCCGTGGCCCACAACGGCAACATCGTCAACGCGCGGGAGTTGCGCACCGCGCTCGAGGCCACCGGCGCCATCTTCCAGTCGGACTCGGACACCGAGGTGGTCATCCACCTCATCGCTCGCGCCAAGGAGCGCACCTTCGAGCAGAAGCTCGTCGGGGCGCTCTCCAAGGTGAAGGGCGCCTACAGCATCCTCTTCCTCACGGACAAGAAGCTGGTGGCGGTGCGAGACCCCAACGGCTTCCGCCCGCTGGTGCTCGGCAAGCTGAAGAACAGCTGGGTGCTGGCCAGCGAGACGACGGCGTTGGACCTCATCGAGGCGGAGTTCATCCGGGAGATAGAGGCCGGCGAGATGGTGGTCATCGACGAGGGCGGCCTGCGCGTCAGCCAGCCCTTCCCGCCCACGCGCCTGGTCCGGTGCATCTTCGAGCACGTGTACTTCGCCAGGCCGGACTCGGTGCTCTTCGGCACCAGCGTGTATGAGACGCGCAAGGAGATGGGCCGGCAGTTGGCCAGGGAGCAGCCGGCGCCCGGGGCGGATCTGGTCATCGCCGTGCCGGACTCGGGCGTGCCCGCGGCCATCGGCTACGCGCAGGCCAGCGGCATTCCGTACGACGTGGGCCTCATCCGC
Source organism: Archangium sp. (assembly GCF_036389735.1). GTDB lineage: Bacteria > Myxococcota > Myxococcia > Myxococcales > Myxococcaceae > Archangium. The sequence continues at coordinate 3,600 of NZ_DASVWK010000339.1, forward strand.
AGCCACTACGTGGGCCGCACCTTCATCGCGCCCCAGCAATCCATCCGCCACTCCAGCGTGAAGCTGAAGTTGTCCGCGGTGCGCCAGGTGCTCAAGGGCAAGCGCGTGGTGGTGGTGGACGACTCCATCGTGCGCGGCACCACCAGCCACAAGATCGTGAAGATGCTCAAGGCCGCCGGAGCGCTGGAGGTGCACCTGCGCATCTCCTCGCCGCCCATGCGCTGGCCGTGCTTCTACGGCATCGATACGCCGAGCCGGCAGGAGCTCATCGCCTCCAGCCACTCCGTGGAGGAGATCGCCCGCTACGTGACGGCGGACTCGCTGGGCTACCTGTCGCCGGAGGGGCTGGGCACCGCGGTAGGAGATCCGAAGCGGTCGACCTTCTGCACGGCCTGCTTCTCTGGCAAGTACCGCACCCAAACGCCCCTCCCGATGGGTCCCGAACCAGTCCGGGAGGGTGTCCTCCATCAGGGTGTCAAAGAACTCGAGCGACCCCCCGCGGCACGACGGGTGGCGGGAAGGAGAAGAGAGGAAAACCCGCCAAGAAATCCCCCCGCCTCCAGCGAGCCGACGCCTCTCGGAAGACCGTGACGAAGGCCCGGTACTGCTCGCGCAACTCCATCAATGCCTGGCGCGTGGCGGCATGCCCCAACGGCCGCGGGCTGCGCTTGTGGAGCGACTGCCCATTTTCCGGTTCAGAATCTGCCCTGGGCAGGTCAGAACTTGAGCCCGCTTGAAGAGCCAGTGGTTCCGTGGGTTTGAGAGGCATGACACGCTGGGAGTGGGCTCTCGCGCGTTCAAGAATTGAACTCTCCGCCTCCTGCCCACCGGAGCAAGCCCTGTCATTTGAGGAGCTTGGGTGCTGGCCCGGGCGTTGCTTCAGTGCGGCACGTGAGCCATCCGCCTCCGTCTCGGACCCTGGGGGCCACCGCCCTCCTCCTGTTGCTCGTGCACCTGTCCACCGGATGCACCCCCCAGGAAGGCGGCCCCCCACCGCCCGAGTCCGCCAGCGCCTCCTTCTCCATCCGCGCCGGGGACGTGGAGAGCCTCTCGCCCTCCGGCGTCACCGCCCTGGCCCTCTCCTATGCGGAGGTCTCGCGCATCGTCATCGACGTGAAGGAGCGGGACTCCGGCCATGTCCTGTTCGTCAACTTCAATCTGGCGCGGGCGGACGGGGCGTGGTCGGGCAGCATTCCCTTCCTGCCCAGGGGAAGGGCCCTCACCTTCAGCGCCAGGGCCTTCGCGGATTCCAGCGTGCTGCTCTTCTCGGGAGACACGGACCAGATCCTCTCCCGCGATGGCGAGACCGTTCCCCTCACCCTGGTCCCCGCCAACAACGGCCAGAGCATCGTGCTGCCGCGCCTCCGCAGGATTTCCCTTCCAACGGCGCTCGAGTCCGGCCAGGGCGGCAACGTGGGATTCCTGGTGGAGGCCACCGCGGCAGAGACGCTCACCTACGAGCTTTCAGCGGCCCCGGGGGGAGGCGCCTTCTACCCGGCGAGCGGCCCCCTCAAGCTGGCGGCCCCTGTGGGCACCTTCGTCAGTCTGTACATGCCGCCCCAGGTGACACAGGAGACGGACTTCGAGCACTCGGTGAAGGTGACGAACGCCGCGGGCCACTCCGTCTTCACCACCTTCAAGACGAAGGTGAAGCCGCCTGGGAAGACGGACGGGGTGGCGGACACCGTCCTCAAGGTGCTCTTCAACCCGGTCATCAACAGCCTGTCGGCCCACCGGGCGGCGGGGACGAGCGACATCCTCTTCCAGGCGGGCGTCAGCGACGACAGCCCGCCCGAGACGTGGACGTACACCTGGAGCTTCACCCAGAGCAGCGGCACCTCGCCCGACCCGGTGCCCGTCTTCACCAGCAGCGCCAACCCCTCCACCCTCCAGCACTACGACGACTCGGTGCAGGGCACCGTGGTGCTCAAGGTGACGGATGCCAATGGGGGCACCACCACCCTCGACTACCTGCTCCAGCCCGGCCAGCTCCCCGACGACCCCATGGCGGACAGCGGCCTGCTGTCTCTGAGCGCAGGCGAGGGGCACACCTGCCTGCTGCTCAGCGGCGGCGCGGTGCGCTGTTGGGGGCGCAACACGTGGGGCCAGCTCGGCTACGGCAATACCCAGCAACTGGGCGACGACGAGCTGCCCGCCACCGCCGGCAACCTCCGACTGAGCGAGAAGGTGGAGCAGCTGGCCGTCGGGGGACACCACACCTGCGCCCTGCTCGACTTCGGTATGGTGCGCTGCTGGGGGCGCAACCACGCCGGCCAGCTGGGCTACGGCCACACCCGCGGCATCGGCGATGACGAGTCCGCCTTCAGCGGGGGCTACGTCAGCCTGGGGGGGGCCGCGACCCGCCTGGTGGCCGGGTCCGCGCACACCTGCGCCCTGATGGAGACGGGCGCGGTGCGCTGCTGGGGCCTCAACAACCATGGCCAGCTGGGCTACGGCCACACCCGCGGCATCGGCGATGACGAGCTGCCGGCCAGCGCGGGCGACCTCACCCTGGGCGGCACCGTCCGGGAGCTCGTCGCAGGGGCCTGGCACACCTGCGCCCTGCTGGCGACGGGCGCGGTGCGCTGCTGGGGCCTCAACGCCCAGGGCCAGCTGGGCTACGGGCACACCCGCGGCGTGGGGGATGACGAGTCGCCGGCCAGCGCGGGCAACGTGGATGTCGGCGGCTCCGTCGTGCAGCTGGCCGCCTCCAGCACCAGCCAGCACACCTGTGCCCGGCTGGGGACGGGCACCGTGCGCTGCTGGGGCCTCAACGCCTGGGGCCAGCTGGGCTACGGGCACACCCGCGGCGTGGGGGATGACGAGTCGCCGGCCAGCGCGGGCACGAGCGTGGCGGGCACGGTGCTCCAGGTGGCCACCGGCGCCGAGCACACCTGCGCGCTCCTGAGTCCCGGGGGCCTCAAGTGTTGGGGTCGCAATGAGTCCGGCCAGCTCGGCCAGGGCCATGACACCTCGCTGTCCTCGCCGCCCTCGGCCACCGTGGCGCTCGGTGCCACCGCCTTCCAGGTGGCCGCGGGCGCCGGGCACACCTGTGCCCTGGTGTACCCGGGCGAGACGCGCTGCTGGGGCCGCAACACCTGGGGCCAGCTTGGCCTGGGGCACACCTACAACCTCGGCGACAACGAGGCCCCCACCGCCCCGCCCAACACCACCCCGCTTGCCCCCCGTGTGGTGGAGACCTTCCAGTCCGCGGCCGCCGAGGGGAGTGGCGTCATCACCTTCCGGGTGCGGGGGATGGACCCACAAGGCGGCCGCCTATCCTTTTCCTGGAATGCCAGCCTCGGCACGCTCTCCCCGCCCACCCTGGAGGAGGAGACAAGCGAGGTGGTCTGGACGGCGCCCGCTTCCTGCGCCACGGGGGTCAAGCCCACCCTCACCGCGACAGTGGTCAACGCGCTCGGGCTGAGCACCTCCACGACCTTCACCCTCCCCATCAATGACTGCTCCAACTGCGCGAGCCTCCTGAAGTCCCGTCCGAATCTTCCCAGTGGCCTGTATAAGCTTGACCCGGATGGCGCGGGCGGTAACCCCTCGTTCCAGGTCTATTGCGACATGACGACCGACGGTGGAGGCTGGACCCTGGTGCTTTCCTATCAGCACCCCGCCAACGGCACCGCACCTCTTGTCCCGGGTGTGTTCCCTCTCAACACAACAAGTGATTACGCCCACGCCACGGCTGCTCAGATTCACGTCTTGAACCCTACGAGTCTCCGCTTCTATTGTGAAACATCCCTCCATTCGCGGAAGATCCACTTCAAGACCAGTCATGAGGGCGTGCTGGCATACATCCGCGGCACCAGTGCGAGTAACAGTGCATCCTATTGGACCTCTGGCTTCACGAAGCTTACTGGCCACACGGCCTATCTGCCGACGGTCACCGACAATACCTACTCCGTGTCTGATCCAGACAGGCCGACCAATTTCCCATTCTGGGCATGGGGAAACAATCATTGGGGTATTGCTGGAGTTGGAAGGCGGTGGGAGTGTGACGATTACGCCAACGGACCCGGTCCCCGCACCTTCCATCAGATGTGGGTACGATGACCCAGGACTCCAGACAGGAGAGGCCCAATGAGCGTCGCAACCATCGAAGAAGGCCCGTTGCTGGGTCCGAGCTTCTTCCTCTCGCGTACGGCGCTCCGCTCGCTCGCGCTGGCCCATCGAGAGACCTACGGCGCCGCACGGCCCTATCCTCACGTCGTCATCGATGGCTTCCTGGGAGAGCGACTCGCGTCCGGACTGGCAGGGGTCTTCCCGGGCGCATCCGAGGCGAGCTGGAAGCGACGAGATCACCAGGAACAGGCGGCGCGCCTGGGACAGCTTCAGCGCAAGGCGTTCGAGGGCGTGCACGGAGCGCTCCGACACCTGCTCTCGGAGTTCTCGAGCATGTCGTTCCTCGATTTCCTGGAGACACTCACTGGAGTGCAGGGGCTCATCGCGGATCCTCATTTCCGGGGCGCCGGGCTGCATCTCACGCTTCGGGGGGGCCATCTAGCGCTTCACGCGGACTTCAATCGCGATCGCTTCCGTGCACTCTCGCGGCGGCTCACCGTCCTCTACTACCTGAATCCCGACTGGGAACCCGCCTGGGGCGGAGATCTCGAGTTGTGGAATGCCGACCTCTCCAGGTGCGAGACACGAATCGCTCCGATCCTCGATCGGCTGGTCGTGATGGCTCATGGCGATGACCACTGGCATGGCCACCCAGCCCCGCTGGAGTGTCCCGAGGGACGGGGTCGAGCCGCGGTCGCGGCGTACTTCTATACGGCGGAAGCGTCCTCGGACGCGCCGGAGGCCCACAGCGCCATCTGGGCGCCAGCACGTTCCTCGTAGGAGCGGACCTTTCCCAGATAATGACGAGGGGGTTTTGATACCCTGGGCCTGTTCTGGCCATACAGGCCGAGCAGGAGAGACACCTGGATGAGACACCTGAGTGCCGTCGTGGTCTTTTTTGCCGCCAATGCCTTCGCCGCCGATCCCGAACCCACCACCCCCGGAGAGGGAACGCTCACGCAAGCCGAGCAGGCGCTGTTGACGGTGCCACGGCCCCCGTGGCCCGCGGGTGACCAGCGCGGCATGGGCAACACGCAGGGCTATGGTACGCGCCTGCGCTGCGTGCCGCATCTGGCGGATCCGACCTCGCGTGAGTACGAGCTGTCCCACGTGCGCTCGGAAACCATGCCGATGTCGCCCTTCGCCGCCCCGCTCCAGTACGATTACGAGCCGACCTTCGGCCCGCCCTTCTCCCGGCATGCCGTCAACGGGGAGACCATCAGCGGGGAGCCCGGGGGCCAGGGCACGCAGATCGACGCGCTGGGCCACTTCGGCGTCCTCCCCAGCATCTGGGATCCCGCGACGGGCCCCATTCCCTCGCAGAACGCCGTCTACTACAGCGGCTACACCCAGGCGCAGGTGAAGCCGACCCCGGACTCGCCCCTGCTCAAGCTGGGCATCGAGAAGATGCCCCCGATCGTCACCAGCGCCGTGCTGCTGGATGCGCGCACGTTCGTCGGGGGTGGCACCCGGCTCTCCGGCGGCCAGCGCATCACCGCGGCGCACATCCAGGGAATGATCCAGGCCCAGGGACTGGGCTGGCGCGGCATCCTCCCGGGCGACGCGGTCTACATCTACACCGGCTGGCAGGAGCTGTGGCAGGACCCGGACACGACGGGCGCGTACTACAGCCAGGGTCCCGGCCTGTCCGTGGACGCCATCAAGTATCTCGGGGACAAGGCCATCGTCGCGGTGGGCCTCGACGTGCCCTTCATCGATCCCGTCAACCCGGGCCAGCTGTCGGGCCAGGCGCCGCCTCCGGCGGGCACCCCGCCCGGGCTGCCCTTCTTCTCCCACCACTACGCCCTGTCCCAGGTGGGCGTGCACCTGATCGAGAACATGCGCCTGGCGAAGATGGCCACGGACAAGGTCTGGCTCTCCTGCACGATGGTCCTGGCGCTTCGGGAGCGCGGGGGTTCGGGATCGCCCATCCGGCCCGTCGCTTACGGCTCGCCCCAGTAGAGAGTGGGTTCGACTCAAGGCGGCGGGAATCGAAGCCGCGCCGGGCGGTGCGAAACTCCCAGCAGAATCGCGCCCTTACCTCATAACCGCCCGGAATGCTTGGGAATCGATATCCCGCCGCGTCCCCTCCTGTCCCGCCCCGTTCCGCTCCATTCCGCACGCTCCTGCGACATACGTGCAACATGGCGGGGGCTGCCCACCTCCCGCCGTTAGGCCATCCCGGGCTGTGTGGCTCACCGCTCCCGGGGCCGTCCTGAACGTACGGCTCGCTCCCACTGCCGTGGTCCTGTACCGGGGCTACTGCGGCAGGGCACAGCGGGCCGCGCCCCTCGTGTGCTCGTTCGTCGCTGTCGGAGCGCGCTGGCATGCTCCGGACAACCCCGCATTGGAGGACCGACCCGGCCATGCGTCTCCGAGCGTGCATCGCACTTCTGCTCTATGTCTCAGCCTGCGCTACATCAGCGCCCAGCTTGAGAGAGCCAGCGGCCCGAGACCCGAGGCTCGCCAACCTCCAGCGAACGGCGACGCTGCCCTGGACGGACGGGGGGCGTTGCGCCGTACAGGAGGCTTCCGAGCCCTGGCCCGTGCTGGCGGAGCGGTGCTTTCATGCCCTCGACCATGAGCGGATCGAATTTCATGACACCACGGGTCGATGTGCGGTCGCCTCAGCGGGTGCCGCTGCCGTGGGGCTCGGTGTCTGCGTGCTGGCGGCACCGGAGATCGTCGTGGGGGCGGTGATCGTCGCGGGCGTGGTGGTGGTGGGCTTCGCCATCAAAGAGGCGTTGGATACCTACGCGGAGAAGAGGGGCCGTCCCCAGGTAGTAAGGCCCGCGCCTGAAACGCGGCCCGTGCCTGAAACAGCGCCCGCCCCGCAGAAACCCTCGCCGAAAAAAAGGCCCAAGCCGGAGCCCAAAGGACCGGATTTCCCTCCCGTGGGGCCAAGCGACATCGCTGAGCGAGAGCGCCGTGGCAGGTGCGAATACCCAAGCGCACAAAGACGCGCTGCTCGAAGCGGATTCCTCGCTTAACGTCGTCGTCACGGGGTGCAACCGATGACCAGGCGTAAAGCCCTCACCCTCATCGTCTACGCGCCTGCGCTTGTGGGCAACGACCGCCGCGCGCTCGATAGCGTCCATGGAATGGAAAAGGCGCTCCCCGGCTTGCGCCTGGAGTGGCGGCTCTCAGATGGCGGGCGCCCCATCGCATTGCCGCAGCGCGATGCGTGGCTCGCGGAAAGGACGCAGGACGGGAGATTCCCTCTTCTGTGCAACGGGGACGAGAGTTACCCCGTGACGGTCAACGGGAGGGGAAGACCTGGACTCCTCAGCCCAGGCGGTCAGTCCCTGTCTGAAGTGCATGCAGAACTGCCACTGGACGAGCCCGTGATCGCGGCAGCGGCGGCTTTGCTTGAGGGCGTGGCGGAGGGGGCGCGCTCGTTCTGGGGGCACGCGTCGCCGTATGGTCACGGCTCGGAAGTCGCGCAGCAGTTTCGCCGCTCGCCTCATGGACCAGAGTGTTCACCCCGTGGGCTTCCCATGCTCAACCTGCCAGAGAAGCTCCCCGCGCCTAAGATTCCCTGGTTCCTCGGGTGGCTGAACTACTGGTCGCCCGCTGCCGCGGAAGCCATCGGGTTTCCGGACCCGGCCCGCGACGCGGAGCTGCTGTCACGCTCACGGCGTACCGCGACGGGCGGGTGGGTCGTGCAGCTCGCCGATGCACCGCTCGATCTCGACAACCCCGCTCACCTGGACGCACTCAAACGGGCCTACGAGCGCTTCCCGGAGATTGGCGGGCGCGCAGCCCCTTGAGACTCGGCACGGCTCGCGGTGGCCGTGCTCAGAGCGCCGCCTTCTGGCTCACCGGGAAGGTGACGTTCTCAAGGGTGACGGTGCGCGGCCCGGGTGACTCCCACAGCTTGAGCGTACAGGGGCAACCGAGCTGCGCGCGCTCCCCCTTGATGCCCACCACGACGGCACCGGCCCCATTCGCGGGAATGGGTGCGCCCTGCCACCGGGTCAGCTCCACTTCTTCCCCTGTCGAGTCCACCAGCGCCGCCCCCGCCAGCGTCCAGGGCTCGACGCCGGGGTTCTTGAGGAGCAGCCGCACAGCCACGCTTGTCGGGTGGGTCTCGCCCGTGGGCGTGTAGCTGTAGCTCCGGGCTTTTTCGAGCCGCAGCGCGT
>NZ_DASVWK010000340.1:0-4504 GCF_036389735.1 Archangium sp.
CCACGCTGCAACCGGGGTGGTTGGTCAGCGGGCGGTACTTGCCGTCGTACTCCTTGTAGGTCGAGGGCGTCTGCTTCGTGGTGAGCGCGGGCTCCACCATCTGGGGCGCGTCCTTGATGGACCAGGTGGCCACGTCGATGCCCGCGGCATTCACCTCGTCCTGCCGGGCGGCGATCTGCTTGCGGCAACCCTCCACGGTCACCACGTCCTCACCGGCCCCGGGCGCGTCCGGCTTCTCGGGCTTGTCGCACGCGAGCAGGGCGCAGGCGGCGAGGCCGGACGCGTAGAACCGCAGGGAGTGCTTGAACATCCTCATGTAGTGCTCCTGGGAGACGTAGGGGGACGGAAGGTGACGGGTCCGCGAGTCGCGGGCGGCACCATCCCGAAGCCGGCCATCGACGGCGGCGGCGCCATCCTAGCGCCACTTGATGTCAGGTTCATGTTTATATGATGCCTGATTCATGTTTATATGATGTGCCGTTCATGTTCACGAGACCGCGAGTGAATGACATTGCGCGTCATGGCTGGATGACATCGCGCGTCATGAACCGGGCCCGCCCCCACCCCTGACGGAACGGCAAAAACAGAATTAGTGGGTTTAATCTGAACGTGCTAAGGCATTAATTCCCCTTTCCCGGGAGGACACATGCTGAAGCGACGTTTCGCAGGAGTCGTGGGTGCAGTTCTCGCGCTGGCCGTCGTCGGGTGCGAGGAGTTGCCGCCGCAGGACGCAGCGCCGCCGTTGGTGGATCCACTGGGTGAAGTGCGCGGCTCGCTGACGCAGGTGACGAGCTTTGGAACGAACCCCGGCAACCTGAAGATGTGGAAGCACGTGCCCGCCACCATGCCCGCCAATGCCCCGGTGGTGGTGGCGCTGCACGGCTGTACCCAGACGGCCGATGCCTACACCCTCACCGGCTGGAACGCCCTGGCGGACCAGCTCAAGTTCTACGTGGTGTACCCGGAGCAGCTGAGCTCCAACAACCAGAACGTCTGCTTCAACTGGTTCGAGCCGGGCGACATCGCGCGCGGTCAGGGCGAGGCCCTCTCCATCAAGCAGATGGTGGACAAGATGGCGGTGGATCACTCCATCGACCCGCGCCGTGTCTTCGTCACCGGCCTGTCCGCCGGTGCCGCGATGACGCACGTGATGGCCGCCGTCTACCCGGACGTCTTCGCCGGGGCGGCGGTGATGGCGGGCGTGCCCTACAAGTGCGCGACCTCGATGACGGACGCCTTCAGTTGCATGAGCCCGGGCGCGGACAAGACGCCCGCGGTGTGGAGGGACCTCGTCCGCAACGCGTACTCCACCTATACCGGCGCCTACCCGAAGATCTCCATCTGGCACGGCGCGTCCGACGCCGTCGTGAAGAACACCAACCTCCAGGAGGGCCTGGAGCAGTGGACGGCGGTGCACGGCATCGACCTGACGGCGGACGTCAGCGAGACGGTCGCCGGCTATCCCCACAAGGTCTACAAGGACACCGCCGGCAAGGCCCTGGTGGAGACGTACGCCATCACCGGCATGGGCCACGGCACGGCCATCGACCCGGCCTTCAAGTTCCCCGGCTCCACCGTGGCGTGCGGCACGGCGGGTGCCTACGTGCTCGACACGGACATCTGCTCCACCTGGCACGTGGCGAAGTTCTTCGGGCTCGACAACTCCGACACCGCCGCCCCCACCGTGAGCCTCTCCGCGCCGGCCAACGGCTCCACCGTGAGCGGGACGGTGAAGGTGAGCGCCAGCGCCACGGACAACGTGGCCGTCGCCAAGGTCGAGTTCTCCATCGACAACACCCTCGTCGGCACCGACTCGGCCTCGCCCTTCGAGTACACCTGGAACACCGCGGCCTCCACCAATGGCACGCACTCCGTGGTGGCCAAGGCCCATGACACCGCGGGCAACACGGCGACCTCGAGCACCTTCTCCGTCACCGTGACGGGCGGCATCTCCGACACCACCGCGCCCACCGTCTCCATCACCTTCCCCCTCGCCAGCGCCACCGTGGCCGGCGCCATCGACATCGCCGCCACCGCCGCGGATGACATCGGCGTGACGAAGGTGGAGTTCCTCATCGACGGCGTCGTGGTGGGCCAGGGCGTCTCGGCGCAGCAGGCCGGCCCGTACACCTTCAACTGGAACACCACCGCCTACTCCCTGGGCGTCCACACCCTGCAGGCCAAGGCCTATGACGCCGCGGGCAACACCGCCGCCTCCGGCTCGGTGTCGGTGACGGTCGACCAGGACTCGGTGCGCTTCAACGAGCGCTTCTCCAGCGGCACCGGCCCCGACAACGCGGGCTGGAGCCTCACCGAGTGGGCGCTGGACCCCACCGACCAGACGGGCATGACCGGCAGCAAGTCCATCAAGGGCTCCGCCCTGCCGGCCTTCAACACCGTCACCCGCACCGCGAGCGTCAGCGTGGTGCTGGCGGCCAACCCGCGCCTCACCTACTGGCGCAAGCTGGACCTCTCGGGCGCCAACACCTCGGCCTCGGCCTCCTTCAAGGTCATCGTCAACAACGGCACCGACAACGTCGTGGACTCGGTGGTGAAGAGCGGCGTCGGCACCGTGGCGGAGTCCTCCTGGACGCAGAAGGCGGACATCGACCTGACGGCGTACGCCAACCGCACCGTCATCCTGAAGTTCGTCGTCTCCGGCACGGACACCGGCTCCAACCTCACCCGCGCCAACGCCTGGGTGGATGGCATCAGCATCGGCCAGCAGAGTGCCTCCACCGACACCACGCCCCCCACGGTGAACGTGACGGCCCCCGTCAACGCCGCCACCGTCAGCGGCACCGTCGACGTGACGGCCAGCGCCACGGATGGCGTCGGCGTGACGAAGGTCGAGTTCTACGTGGATGGCGTGCTCGCCGACACCGACACGGCGGCACCGTTCGTCTTCACCTGGACCACCACGGGCGTGGCCAATGGCAGCCACTCGCTCATGGCCAAGGCCTATGACGCCGCCAACAACGTGAGGGCGGACAACGACACCTCGGTGACGGTCAGCAACAGCACCGCCGGGACGACGACCGTCTCGTTCAGCAGCATCAGCGCCGAGGACGGCTACGTGAAGGCCAACGCGGACGGCACCACTCCCGCCGTGGGCACCCTCACCACCCTGGCCACGGGCAAGGGCACGGACGCCAAGTACAACCGGACCTTCCTCTCGTTCGACACCTCCACGCTGCCGGACGCCGCCACCCTCGTGCGCGCCTCGCTGAAGGTGACGTACTCCTCCGCGTCGGGGGACCCGTGGGCGGACCCCGCCGCCAACACCCTCACCGTCGACCTGAAGAACGGCACCTTCGGCACCGCCTCCGTCGAGACCACCGACTTCACCGCGGCCCCCACGGCCAGCGGCGTGGCCGAGCTCATCAAGTTCACCACCGGCACCCAGACCTCGACAGACTTCAACGCCGCCGGGCTCTCCGCCATCAACAAGACGGGCAGGACTCAGGCCCGGCTTCAGTTCACCAAGAGCCAGGCCGGCACCGCCTACCTCTTCGTCACCGAGGGGACCGGCGCCGTCCTGACGGTGGAGTACAAGTAACGACAGCGGCACCGAGGCCAGGGCCCCCGCGCCCTGGCCTCACCCCCCTGCCTGCTCGCCTGCCCCCCAGGCAACGGGAGGAGCCCCCGCGCCCCTGCCCGAGGGGATGCGCTTCACGGGGTGTCGCTCCATTTCAAGCACCCTACCCTCTGGCGCAGTAGCCGAGTCGCCCCCCTTGGCACCGCACGCCGCGGTCCCAAGGTTGTCGATGACGCGCCGACCCCACCACCCGGTGGTGCGCACCAGAGGGGGAGGGCATTGATGGCGGAGGGCTACGAACAGGCTGGACCCTCTCTAGAAGGGGCGCACCCTGGCAGGCGGCTGGGCAACCGCTTCGAGATCACCCAGCGCATCAAGCAGGGCCGTGGCATCGCCACCTGGCTCGGGGTGGACCTGCATACGGGGGCCCGGCTCGTCATCAAGACGACATCCGCCGTCTCCCTGGTGCCCGCCGCCCGCCAGCGCCTGGAGCACGAGGCGAGCGTGCTGCGCACCTTGCACAGCCCCTACCTCGTGCCCGTCTTGCACTTCGGGGCTGGCGGGGACGTGCTCTACCTGGTGACGCCCTTCGTTCCCGGGGTGTCCCTCCAGGAGCGGCTCACCAGCGGCACCCTCTCCGTGGAGGAGGCGCTCATCGTCGGCCAGTGCATCCTGGCGGCCCTGGCGGAGACGCACGCCCATGGCGTCCTCCACCGGGACATCAAGCCCTCCAACATCATCGTCGAGGGACGGCCCACCCTCACCCGCGCCACCCTGGTGGACTTCGGACTGGCGCGCAGTGAACGGTTGGACCCGTCGCTGCGCGACTTGCCGGTGGGCACCGCGCGCTACCTCTCGCCCGAGCAGGCCGGGCTCCTCAACCGTTCGGTGGAGGCCACCTCGGACCTGTACGCGGTGGGGGCTGTCCTCTTCGAGGCACTCGCCGGCCACCCGGCCTTCGACGGC
>NZ_DASVWK010000341.1:0-3927 GCF_036389735.1 Archangium sp.
CGCTCTACGTGAGCTTCCATGATGTCTACCGCTTCGCGGGGATCCTCGAACGCCATGCACGAGATTGACCAGACGCAACGCGTGACGGTGGTGGGGGCGGGACTGGTGGGCTCGCTCCTCTCGATGTACCTGGCCCGGCGCGGCTTCCAGGTGGACGTCCTGGAGTGGCGCCCGGACATGCGGCGCGAGGAGATTGGCGCCGGGCGCTCCATCAACCTCGCCATCTCCACCCGCGGGCTGCACGCCCTGCGGCAGGTGGGGCTGGAGGAGGAGGCGCTGCGCCACGCCATCCCCATGCGCGGCCGGATGATTCATCCCGTCTCGGGCGAGCAGGTCTTCCAGGCCTACGGCCGGGACGAGTCCCAGCACATCAACAGCCTCTCGCGCGCGTGGTTGAACAAGTACCTGATGACGCACGCCGAGCGCTCGGGCCGGGTGCGCATCCAGTTCGAGCAGCGCGTGCAGCACGTGGACTTCCAGAAAGGCGTGCTCGACGTGTTGGACAGGTCGGGCAGCACCGTGCGCGAGCTGCACACCCCGGTGGTGTTCGGCACGGACGGCTCGGGCTCGGCGATCCGGCGCGAGATGACGACGCTGCCGGGTCACGGCTCGGCACAGGAGCACTTGAGCCACGGGTACAAGGAGCTGACGATTCCCGCGGGCCCGGACGGCACCTTCCCCATGGAGAAGCACGCGCTGCACATCTGGCCGCGCGGCTCGTACATGCTGATTGCCCTGCCGAACGAGGATGGCAGCTTCACCTGCACGCTGTTCCTCCCCTTCCAGGGCCCGGTGAGCTTCGAGTCGCTGGAGACTCCGGCGCGGGTGGTGGCCTTCTTCGAGGAGCAGTTCCCGGACGCGCTGGCGATGATGCCGGGCCTGACGCACGACTTCTTCCACAACCCCACCGGGACGATGGTCACGGTGAAGAGCGGGCCGTGGCACGTGGGGGGGAGGGCGTTGCTGCTGGGGGACGCGGCGCACGCCATCGTGCCCTTCTTCGGGCAGGGGATGAACTGCGGCTTCGAGGACTGCGTGACGCTGGATGCGTGCCTCGGGCGGCACACGCGGTGGGAGGACGCCTTCGAGGAGTTCTTCCGGCTGCGCAAGCCGAACGCGGACGCCATCGCGGACATGGCGGTGGAGAACTTCGTGGAGATGCGGGACCGGACGGCGGACTCGCGCTTCCTGCTGGAGAAGGCAGTGGAGAAGGAGTTGCTCAAGGCCTTCCCCGGCGAGTTCCTGAGTCGCTACACGCTGGTGAGCTTCAGCCGGGTACCGTACCGTCTGTCCTACGAGGTGGGCGCCATCGCGAGCGGCATCGTCACCGAGCTGATCGAGGGCCTCACCCGGGCGCAGGACGTGGACCTGGAGAGGGCTGGCACGCTCATCCGCGAGCGGCTGGTGCCCTTCGTGAAGGAGCACTCGGATGGATTTGGGATTGAAGGGTAGACGGGCGCTGGTGATGGGCGCCTCGGCTGGACTGGGGTACGCCATCGCCGAGCAGCTCGTGAAGGAGGGCGCGCGGGTGGCCATCTGCTCGCGCGACGAGGGACGCATCCGCGAGGCCGCGCGGCGCATGGGGGCCTCGCTGGGGGTGGCGGCGGACCTGACGAAGCCGGGGGCCACGAAGGCGCTGGTGGAGCAGGTGGTGGCGGAGCTGGGATGCGTGGACGTGCTCGTGACGAACACGGGCGGTCCGCCCAAGGGCGGCATCGAGAAGATGACGGCGGAGCAGTGGCAGGAGGGCTTCCAGAGCCTGTGGATGAGCGTGGTGGAGGGGCTCCAGGCGGCACTGCCGGGAATGAAGGAGCGGCACTGGGGCCGCATCATCCTGGTGACGTCGGTGGCGGCGCGCGAGGCGATGCCGCTGCTGACGATCTCCAACGGGCTGCGCGCGGGGCTGATGGGGCTGGTGAAGACCGTGAGCAACGAGGTGGCCGAGCACGGCATCACCCTCAATGCGGTGCAGCCCGGCTACCACGCCACGGAGCGGCTCAAGGAGCTGGGCATCCCCGAGGAGAAGATCACCTCGCAGATTCCGGCGCGGCGGCTGGGCAAGCCCGAGGAGCTGGGCGCGCTGGTGACGTTCCTGGCCTCGGAGCAGGCGGCCTACGTCACGGGCCAGTCCATCGCCATCGACGGCGGGTGGATGCGCGGCTTCTGAGGAGGTCCTCCGTGGGTCGCACAGCCCGGATGAAGGTTCTGGCGAGTTGGGTGGTTCTGTCAGTCGCCATGGTTGGCGGTGGATGCGCCCACACCCAGGCGCCGGAGCCTGGAATCTACGTCATTTCCGAGGACGCGGGCGGAGTTGGCGGCTCTGGAGGATACGACTGCGACAGTGAATTCAAGCAATGCATGAAGAGGTGTTGGGACAAACGCTATCCATGGCCTCACAACAAGCCGCAGGCCGGCTGGTATCACGAACGCTGCGAGCAGGATTGCAATAAGGACTACAACGAGTGCGAGGAGGAGAGAGAAAAGGAGGAAGCGGAGAGACGGAAGAAGTTGAGTTTTTCGCGCATGGATGAAGCGATTGAGTGGCTCAAGACGCACAAGGCAGAGGTCGCACTTGGAACTGTCGTCATCGTCGCTGGGGTTGCGTTCGTCCTCACAACGGGCGGCTCTGGTGCACTGATTCTGGCTCCGCTTGCCCTCTAATGCTTGATCCGTAGCTGGACTCTGAAATGATTTACAATCCTGACTTCGACGTTGACTCCGTTCTCGATATCCTCCGCACCGTGAACGAGAAGTATCAAGAGGGCTCGCGAGAAGACGAAGCCATCCGGGTTGCTGCGGTGGCGCTGTTCTATGTGCGTGAAGCCCAAAAGCTGGACGAATATCGCGAATTCTTTCGGAAGTTCTACACTCCCGCCATTGACTACATAGTCCCCTCTCAGGTGTTCGAGACGAGAGAGGAAGCAGACGAGTCGCTCGCCAGTGGAAAGGTCAAGGAGGGTGAACTCGTCAAAATCGCTGGAGAGGGTTTCCGCGCCATCCCACGGCGAGATGGGCAGGGGTTGAGATTCCGTCCGACGCCTCTCCCGGAAGAATTGATGAAGATGAATCCTCCCGATTCGGAGTAGGTTTCAGGGTACTTCAAGGCCACGGAGTGACATGAACCCCAGAGCCTGTGGATGAGCGTGGTGGAGGGGCTCCAAGCGGCGCTGCGGGGGATGAAGGAGCGGCACTGGGGCCGCTGCTGACGATCTCCCAATGGGCTGCGCGCGGGGCTGATGGGGCTGGTGAAGACCGTGAGCAACGAGGTGGCCGAGCACGGCATCCCGAGGAGAAGATTACGTCGCAGATTCCGGCGCGGCGGCTGGGCAAGCCGGAGGAGCTGGGCGCGCTGGTGACGTTCCTGGCCTCGGAGCAGGCAGCCTATATCACGGGCCAGTCCATCGCGATTGATGGCGGATGGATGCGCGGCTTCTGAGCCGTGGAGTGGATCGCTCCCCCTGAGCGGGCGGATGCTGGTCGCTTAGAGTCAGGCAGGGAGTGGGCCGAAGGCTTCAGCTGGGAGGATACGAAGCTGGCCGGTGGTGGGATCGGTCCAGCGCCAGCCCAGCCAGCGCCAGGCTTCGGGGGAGGCATGGAGGATGCGTCCGTGGACTTTGTCGAGCGATGCGGTCTGCCCTTCTGGGAGGAGGTAGCTTGACCAGGAGTGCTGGCCCGAGGAGGTGTCCCACACCCTCAGGGAGTTGTCGAAAGAGCCAGAGAGGAGGCGCTGGCCGTCCGGACTCCACGCGCACGCGTTGACCAAGGAGGCATGGCCGGAGAGGGTGAGCAGGCATTCGCCGGAGGAGGCGTCCCACACCTTCAGGGACTTGTCGAAAGAGCCAGAGAGGAGG
The DNA here is from genome assembly GCF_036389735.1 of Archangium sp. GTDB lineage: Bacteria > Myxococcota > Myxococcia > Myxococcales > Myxococcaceae > Archangium. The sequence continues at coordinate 3,852 of NZ_DASVWK010000341.1, forward strand.
CGCTGGCCGTCCGGACTCCATGCGCACGCGGTGACCCAGGAGGCATGGCCGGAGAGGGTGAGCAGACATTCGCCGG
>NZ_DASVWK010000342.1:0-1835 GCF_036389735.1 Archangium sp.
GTTGGGGCATGCCTCGACGCGCCAGGCATTGAAGGAGTTGCGTGAGCAGTACCGGGCCTTCGTCGCGGCATTCCGAGAGGCGGCGGCACGGTGGATGCGAGGGGACTTCTCGGCCAGCTTTCCGCTCTTCTCTTTTCCGCCCCGTGTCGTGCCGGGTCGCGTCACTCGTATTCTCTGACACCCTCCCCGCGGAGGAGTGCCGGAGGAGTGCCGAGTGGCCGAGACTCACGTGTCTACCGTAGCTGCTAGGGCCGGCGAGGCCCGGAGAGGGTGTCAAAGGATTCGACACTCGGGACTCCGCAGGAGAGGGTGTCAAACTCGCCTATTTCATTTCATACAGTGCTGCTGGTTGTGCACCTGCCGTGGTGTTGAGGCAGGGGTAGATTCAGGCTGGTTGGTTGTTCAGGAGGACGCATGCGAAACATCATTGGGAGATTGCTGGTCGCAGGCATTTTATTGACTGGATGTGGAGGCACCGTAGTCGCAGAGGAGGCGGAGAACCTCGCCTCGCGTAAAGACGAACTGCCATCATGCAGGTTCGCCCCGTGCTCGCCGGGGTGGGTTTGCCAGGGCACCACATGCGTCAAGGGCTGCGATGGGAGTTTCAACTCCTGTCCTGAGGGCACGGTTTGTTGTGGTGGTTCCTCCACGACCGTTGGCCAATGTCTGAGCGGCTGTTCCGCGATCTGAGCATCAGGCAGCACGCATAACAACTACGCTATCTGTCGGCTTCCGTACGCAGCGACGAGGATGCTCAGCAGCTCCGCGCTCTCTGGACGGATCCAGTCGAACGGCAGCGTGTCGAGAAAGTGTACGTGCCCTCTCATACCCCAGGTGATACAGCGCGGCGCGGTCGTGGACACGTCCGCGAATCACCTGGGTAGGTGAAGCGTTCAGGCTCCACCACACGGTGGGAACCAAGCGAGGCGCTTCGTGTTCGACAGAACACTTGGGCGCTACGCGGCCAGCACGTCCTCGTACGCGTCGCGGAGACGGTCTCCGACGACGCGGTGTCCCTACTTCACCTCGACGACTTTGAGCTGGCCGATGAGGGGGGTGATTTCAGCGTTCCCCTCCTGGTCCACGCCGAAGTGCGTGGCGTCCGCCACCAACTGGTTGAAGGTCCGGTCCATCTGGGTCGGTCCAGCTCGGCTTGAGGTGGTGTCAAAGAACTGGAGGCCGCAGCAGGGTGCTGGCATATCTGACGGCCCCGGTGGGGTGCGCGCCATTCTGGAGCACCTGGCATTGCCCTCGCGGCCTGCTCGGGTGGCCCTGGCGCAGGGGCCACCCCGGAGCGCGTGGTGTTGAGCCCCAAGCACCCACGGTGACCTGCAAGCCCACTCCCCTGCGGCCTGCCGCCTGGGTGGGCCGCTTGGGCCGGCGTGTGCGCAGAGGGGCGGCACGGCCTCTGCTCCCGCCCGGCGCACAGCCCGCACGTCTCCCTCCAGCGGCCCTTCTCATCCCCTTTTCACCAGCCCGCCCCCTCACACAGGGCCCCCATTCCGCCTATAAGTCCACCTCGAATCCCGGGGAGCACGGGCCCTCGCTGCTGGAGGACCCGCCTCCGGGGCCCAGCGCAAGAGGCTGGCAGTCTCGACCGCGGGCGGCCTGGCCGCCGCCATTCCCGGAGAGGGTGTCAAAGGATTCGACATTCGACCTTACCCATTTTTCTGAGGCTCGACGGGGCAGGCCCAGGCCGCAGGTGAGAAGCTCGCGGCTTCACGGCGAGAGCGGTACCCAGCACTGGTAGCGCGACACACGGGCTGGTCGGGCAACTGGTCGTCCTGGGTGGGACATCTGCTAGGGTGGACTCTGGAGGTATTCCACCCTGACAC
>NZ_DASVWK010000343.1:0-22664 GCF_036389735.1 Archangium sp.
GGAACTGCTTCAGCAGCCCGCTCGCCTCCTCGTAGAGAGGGCGGAGGGTGGCGCTCTTCACCTGGTAGCGGCCCTGCAACTGGCGGATGAGCAGCTCGCTGTCGGCCAGCACCTCGAGCTCCTTCACCCCCAGGCCCCGGGCGTGCTTCAGGCCCAGGAGCAGGCCCATGTACTCGGCGTAGTTGTTCGTCTGGACGCCGAGGAACTTGCCGAGCCGGGCCACCACGCGGCCCTCGGGGTCCATCAGCACCGCACCGGCCCCGGCGGGGCCCGGGTTGCCTCGGGCCGCTCCGTCCGAGAAGAGCCTCAGGCGCTCGGCGGCTTCCGCTGGAGCGTTGGGCTCGGTGTGGGACTCGGAGGAGGGGGGCGGGAGCCGGGCGGGCTCGGGCGCAAGGGTGGCGAGTCGCTCGGCGGCGACCTCCAACAACCGACCGACCTCCTCCCGGGTGAGGCCGGGGAAGGCCCGCACCGTGCCCGACAGCGGCTCCTCGCGCGCGAGGTGGCGGAGGATGTCGACGACGGTCGGCCGAGCCATCGCGGGGGGCGAGACTACTTCTCCGCCGGCGTCTCGAGCGCCTCGACGGCGTAGATGATGCGGTGGCAGGACGGGCACACGTCCGTGCCCAGCGACACGCGCAGGTTGTTGTAGAGCTGCGGCGGCACGTTCATGTTGCAGCCCTGGCACGTGCCGGCCACCACGCCCACCATCGCGGGCAGCTTCTTCTTGCGGATCGCCTCGTAGCGGCGCAGCAGGGTGGCGTCCACCCCTCCGGACACCGTGGCGCGCTTGCCCTCGAGCGTCTTCACCTGGCCCTCGGCCTGGCTCAGCTTGCCCTTGAGCTCCGTCATCCGCGCGGACAGTTGGGCCTGGCGGGCGGCGAACTCCGCCTCCTTGCCCTTCACCGCCTCGCGAGCCGCGCCGAGCGTCTTGGTGAGCTCCACCAGCTCCTCGGCCATCGTCTGGTTGGCCTTCTTGGCGATGTCGATCTCACGGGCCAGGGCGGAGTACTCGCGGGTGGAACGCTGCTCGGCGAGCCGCGCCTCCCACTTCTTCACCTTGTCCTTCTCGTCCGTGATGTTCTGCTCGAGGGTGGACTTCTGCCGCTCGATGTCCGCTACCCGGGTCCGCTCGGCCTCGATGGCGCTGCGCGCGGCGCCCAGGTCGCGCTCCAGCTCCGCCAGCTGCCGGGGATGCACATCCGCGGCCTTCCGGAGCGAGGCGACCTCGAGGTCCACCTTCTGCAGCTCCGCCAGGGCCTTCAGTTTCTCCCGCAAGTTTGCTGCCTCCAATGGGGGCCCGACCGCGGGGCCCGCGACCTTCTATCAACAAGGGTTTACGGGGTCCAACGCCCAAATGGCGCCCGTGTCATCCCCCGGGGATATAGTCGGGGGCGAAAAGTTTCCATCCAGGTGGAAGCCTGCTACAGGGTGGTTGCGATGCAACGAGGGGGACGACCCATGCAGCCAAAGAAGCGACCGAGCACCCGGGGTGGGGTGGTACGCCCCATGACGTTGGGCAAGGGCCAGGGTCCCCTCCGGCCTCAGGGCATGCAGACCATGGGGCCCGCCCAATACGAGGAGCTGCGCCGCGCGCTCCACCAGCTGGGTGGAGCCACGGCGGAGCGCTGAGATGACGAAGGGGGCCGCCGCCACCTGGCAGCGCCCCCCTCGTGCCGATGCCTAGATGTCCTCTTCTTCGGCCTCCGCGGCCGGCTCCTCGTCCTCGTCGAACTCGGCCAGCTCCTCCTCCTCGGCCTCCGCTGCCGGCTCCTCGGGCTCGATGGGCTCGATGACCTTCGGGATGGAGGACAACCGACCACGCCGGCCTTCGCTCGGCGCCTTGAGAGCAGGGCTCTCACGCTGATCCGCGCCACACTTCGGGCACAGCGGGTCCGGCTTCTTCATGTCGTAGAACTTCGTGGTGCACTTGAAGCAGACGTACTTATTCCCGAGGTCCTTCGCGGGCATGGGCCACCTTCTGTGTCAAGTCAAGAGCGTAGGGGGGTGCGGCTCATAGTTGGGCTGGCAGGCGGAGTCAACCCGATGGTTTGCACTCCACCGCCTTGGCGGTAGCATTCTACCCGCTCGCCCTTGTGTGCGCGCGCGGGACCACCTCATTGAACTTCTCCTGCAACAAGTGTCAGCGGCGGTACTCCATCGCGGACGATAAAGTCCTCGGGAAGACCGTCAAGGTGCGCTGTAAGAACTGCCAGAACGTCATCTCGGTGGAGGGGCCCCCCCTCGAGACCGAGGAGAGCACGCGTGTCGTGTCCCTGGCCGACGTGGAGCGCCTGCGCGAGCAGGACCGTTCCCTCGCGGCCGAGAACGTGGCCACCGTGTCCCCCCAGGCCTCCGCCAGTTCGGCCGTGCAGTCCTGGGATGACGAGCCCACCCGGGCGATGCCGGTGCGCGACACACGCTCGCCCTGGTTCGTGATGGTGAAGAGCAAGCAGGAGGGCCCCCTCGACGAGGGCGCCCTGGAGGAACTGGTGGCCGCGGGTTCCGTCACGGCCCGCAGCTACTTCTGGCAGCAGGGCATGCCGGACTGGAAGCGCGGCTCGGACATCCCCGAGCTGGCCAGCTTGTTCGTGTCCGCCGCCCCGCCAGCGCCTCCGGCCCCGGTGCATGCCGCGCCGCCTTCCATGGCGGACGAGCCCGCGACCGTGGTGGCGGGACCCTCCTCCACCTCGTGGCAGCCCGAGCCGTCGCCGCCCTCGCAGACGACGTGGCAGACCGAGCCCGAGCAGCAGCGGGAGGCGTCCGCTCCGTGGGAGCAGGAGTCCGAGCAGACGCCCTCCGGCTCCAACTCCGCGCAGCTCGGTGCGCTCTTCTCCGACCTGGACCTGCCCCAGCACGAGCAGCAGGACGGGGGAGACGCGGGGCAGGGCTTCGCGGCGGGCTCGCTGGAGGATCCGCTCGCCCCGCTGGGCGAGGAGCCCGAGAAGGATCGCGCGGTGGAGAACACCCAGCACTTCGTGAAGAAGGCGGGCGTGGACCGGCGCAATCCTGCCTGGAAGATCGCCCTCTTCGTCTTCCTGCTGCTGGCGGTGCCGGTGGGCGTGCTGTACGCGCTCACCGAGCTCCAGGTGGTGCCGCTGCGCGTCACCCGCGTGGACGAGCAGGGCCGCACGGTGGAGCAGCCCGTGTCCGTCTTCTCGGCCGAGGGCATGGGCGAGCTGAGGGACCTGATGCTCGGCCGCGCCAAGACGCCCCCGCCGCCACCGCCCACGCCCAAGCCCGAGGCCAAGGAGCCCGCCAAGGCGGAGACGCCTTCTCCGGACTCCGCCGCCCAGCCCGAGGGCGGAGCGCCGAAGGACGCGGACGCGGCCGCGCTCTACGCCGAGGGGGACAAGAAGGACGTGGGCCCCGAGGTGCGCGAGAACACCGAGGTGGCCGCCACGGACTCGACCGAGCAGTCGGGCCCGCCGAAGGAGGCCATCGCGCGCGTGGTGGCCAGGTCTCAGACCGGCTTCAAGTCCTGCATCGAGCGGGGACTGCGCAAGAACCCGCAGCTGCGTGACAGCAAGCTGCTGATCACCGCCACCGTGGGCACCTCCGGTTCCGTGAAGAAGGTGTCCTTCGATCGCAAGGACCTCGAGGGCTCGCCCCTGGGCGAGTGCCTCAAGGGCCGGGCCAAGCGCATGGTGTTCCCCGCCTTCTCGGGGGATGACGTCGAGGTCGAGATTCCGCTCGTCGTCACCAAGTCGATGTAGTGGAGCGAGGAGATGGCGGACCCGGACGTCGCCGCTCCTCGCTCGGATCGCCTGCCGCGCACCGTCTGGGTGCTCGGCGTGGTGAGCCTGCTCACCGACGTCAGCAGCGACATGATCTTCCCGCTGCTGCCGGCCTTCCTCGCCGCGAGGTTTCCCGCGGCCCCCATGCTGCTGGGCACCATGGAGGGCCTGGCGGACCTCGTGTCCTCCGTCCTCAAGTATCAGTCCGGTGTCTGGGCGGACCGGGCACGCCGCCTCAAGCCGATGGTGCTGCTGGGCTATGGCGTGTCCGGTCTGACGCGCCCGCTGATGGCCTTCGTCACCCTGGCGTGGCAGCCCATCGCCATCCGCGCGCTCGACCGGGTGGGAAAGGGGGTGCGCTCCAGCCCGCGCGATGCGCTCATCGCCCACTCCGTGGATGCGAGCCTCCGGGGCCGGGCCTTCGGCTTCCACCGGGGCATGGACCACGCGGGCGCGGCGGTGGGCTCGCTCGCCGCGTTGTTGCTGGTGGCCGTCGGCCTGCGTGTGGAGCAGGTGTTCTTCATCGCCGCGGTGCCGGGCCTGCTCGGGGTGCTGGCCATTCTGCTCGTGCGCGAGCCCCCACGCCCGGAGCATGTCCCCGCCACGGGCGTCACCCGCGTGCTCGCGCCGGTGCCGAGGCGACTGGCGTACTACCTCGTGCCCGTCACCCTCTTCGGCGTGGCCAACTCCACCGATGCCTTCCTCCTGCTGAAGCTGACCGAGGAGGGCGCCCCGGCCGAGTTCCTGCCGCTGGCGTGGCTGCTGCTCCAGGCGGTGAAGTCGGCCGTGTCCTTCCCGGCGGGACGGCTCGCGGACCGGCTGGGCGCGAGCCGGCTCGTGCTGGCGGGCTGGTCCCTCTACGCGCTGAGCTACTTCGCGCTCGCGGGGGCGCGCGGGGTGCCGCTCACGATGACCGTCATCGCCATCTACGGCCTGTACCATGCGATGGCGGAGGGGGCGGAGAAGTCGCTGCTCACCGCGCTGGTGCCGGCCGAGGCCCGCGGGCGTGCCTTCGGCCTGTACAACGGGCTGGCCGGCGGCGCGTCGCTCGTGGCGGGGCTGCTCTTCGGCGCGCTGTGGACGGCCTGGGGGAGCGCCACCGCCTTCGTCACCGCGGGGGCGCTCGCCGGGCTGAGCGCGCTGCTGCTCGGGGTGTTGCTGCCGCGCGCCCGTCCTCCCGAGCAGGCCTGAACGCTCGGAGCCTCCGGGGCTACAGGTCGAAGTCCCCGGGAGGCGGCGTCTTGTTCTTCTGGGCCCGCTCGCGCGCCCGGCGCACCTCGGCGCGCAGGCGCTTGGTGGCCTGGGCGTCCACCTTCAGCGTCTCCAGGTCCAGCACGTCACCCTCGCGCGCCTCGGGGGGCAGCTCCGCGCGCGGACGCGTCACCTCGCGCCCGTCCACGATGAGCACGGCGAGCGCTTCCTCGAATCGGTCCAGGGTGACCTTGGGCATGGGGCGTCCCTCTCAGGGCTTGCAGTCCTTGGCCGGCTCGTACTGCTTGAGCGCCTCTTCCCGGGAGACGAAGGTGACCCGGTTCTTGGGGCTGATCCTCTTGGCGTTCAGGCACTCCGGGAGGTGGAAGAGCCTGCGGTTGCGGCTGGCGACGTAGACCGTCTTGCCGCTCACCATCGGAGTCGGGCGCTCGGTCTGCTTCACCGTCGGGACCGTCTTCGGGGTCGGCGCGGAGTCCTCCGCCAGGTTGATGTCCGGGCCCTGACCGCTCGGCGTCTTCCCCGCCTGCACCGGGACCTTGCCGGCCTCGGGCTTCTTGGCGACGACACGTCCGGAGGCCTGCTGCACGCTGGCCGCAGTGCGCGAGGGGTCATCATGGTCCGCGAAGACGTTGTCGGTGTCCGGCTGTGCCTCCTCGGGGAGCCGCTGCCGGGTGAGGGTGAAGTGCCGGCCGTCGCTCACGGCGTGCACCTCGCCGTCGCGGTCGGTGCGGTAGACGCGGGCCTTGGTCGCCTCCAGCCGCTCGATCACCGACTGCGCCGGAGTGCCCCGGGAGTTGCGTGCGCCGGTGGAGAGGATGGCGGCCCGGGGATGCACCGCCGCGAGGAAGGCGGCGCTGGAGGCCGTGTCCGCGCCGTGGGCTCCCACCTTCAGCAGCGTGGCGCGCACCGGGGCCTTGCGCTCGAGCAGATGGCTCTCGGTCTTCTCCCGCGCGTCCCCCGTCAGGAGCACCGAGGTGTCCTTGTACGTGAGCCGCAGGACGATGGAGTTGAGCTCCGGGTCGGACTCCCCGGCCAGCAGCGGCTCGGTGGGCGCGCGGGGCCAGAGAACGGTCAGCTCCGTGTCGTCGTCCAGCGGCAGGCGCAGGGGCGCGTCGGGAGCGGTGGGGGCGGGCGAGAAGATCTCCACCCCTTGTCCCCCGAGCGAGCCGAGCAGCGCGTCATAGTCCGAGGGGGTGTTGGGCAGCTGGGGCTCGAGCAGCCTGCGCGCGCCCACCGCGCCCACGGCCGCCGCCAGCCCGCTGTAGTGGTCCGGGCGCGGGTGGGTGAGGACGACGAGGTCCAGCTTGTCGGTGAGCAGCTCGGGCAGGCGGTTGGCCAGGTGCGTGCCGGCGGTGGCGGGGCCCGCGTCGACGAGCACCGTGCGCCCGGAGGGCGAGATGATGAGGGTGGCATCCCCCTGGCCCACATCGAAGAAGTAGACGTGCAGCTTCCCGTCGGGCTTCTTGCCGAAGTAGCGCCGGGCGAGGGCGGAGGATGGCTGGGGTCCGGGAGGCGGGGTCGGGGATTTCTGCTCGCACGCGACGAGCAGCACCCCGAGCAGGGCGAGCAGGGGACGGACGTGGCGGCTCATGGGTTGCAATCCTTGGCGGGGCGGCGCTCGCGCGCGGCGGCGGTCCGGTTCATGTACTGCGTGCGCTCCTGCGTCTTGGCGCGCTTGAGCGCGGCGCAGTCGTCACGGTGGAAGACCTGGCTGCCCTTGAGGCTCACGTAGCGCTCCCCGTCGGAGGAGAGGGTGCCGGAGGCCGGGGTCGCGTCCACGCGCGCGGGCAGCGTGCCCTTGGCGGGAACGACCCGGCCCGAGGGCATGGGGCCGGTGGCGACGAGGCCAGGGCGCACCTGACCGTTGACGACCACGGGCGCCCGCTGGCCCTTCTCGGCCGTGAGGGTGACGGTGTTGCCGTTGCTCACCGCCCGCACCTCGCCCTGGCGATCCGTGCGGAAGATGCGCGCGCCCACGTTGCCGAGCCGCTCGAGGGCCTCGTCGGTGGGGTGCCCGTAATCATTGCCCGCGCCGCAGGAGATGACGGCCGCCTGGGGCTTCACCGCCGCGAGGAAGGGCGCCGTGGACGAGTAGCGGCCTCCATGGTGGCCCACCTTCAGCACGGTGGAGGTGAAGTCGATGGGCTTGCGCAGCAGGAAGGACTCCGTCTCCGGCTCCGAGTCACCCAGGAAGAGGAACGCCGTGTTCCCGTAGGTGAGCTTGGCGACGATGGAGTTGGCGTTGACGTCCGAGCGCGTGTTCGAGAGGAACGCGTCCTGCGGCGAGCGCGGCCAGAGGATGGTGAGCGTCGCGCCCTCGCCCAGGCCGATGGTGAGCAGCGTCTCCGGCGAGCTCGGGTTGGGCGTGGGCGTCATCACCTGGCCCGCCTTCTTGCCCACCACGTCCAGCAGCTTGCGGTAGGCCTCGCTCCCGTGGTCGAAGCCCGGGTCCATGTAGCGCCTCACCCCCACCGCCTGGATGACCTTGCCGAGTCCTCCCAGGTGGTCCAGGTGCGGGTGCGAGAGGATGACGAGGTCCAGCGGGCCCTTCACGAGCTGGCGCACGCGAGGCACCAGTCGGTCATCCGCCTCGGGCGGGCCCCCGTCGATGAGCACCGTCTTGCCGCTGGGCGAGACGATGAGCGCCGCGTCCCCCTGGCCCACGTCGAAGAAGTAGACGGTCAGGGGCGGCAGCGTGGCCGCCCGGCCCGGAAGGGCGGCGAGCAGGACGAAGAGGGCGAGGACGAACCGCACGAAAGCCATGGGTGAATGCAACTCTACCCCATGGGGCGGACGTCGGGTGCCTGACGTTTCCCGGTCCCTCACGAGTGCTTCCCGAGCGGCCCGGTCTGGGCTACACCGCGCCCCATGGCCGAGGCCCAAGACATCCAGCGGGTCGTCGAGGAGATCGCCGACCAGGTCCGCCGCAGCTCGCTCGCTCGCCGGACGGGCAACGAGGGGGCTCGCACCCCGTCCGTCCAGACGGCGCGCATTCCTCCCGAGTCCCTGCGGAGCAACGCCGACCTGGCGCCCTACATCGACCACACCCTGCTCAAGCCCGAGGCCACCCGCGAGGACATCCTGCGCGTGGCCCGCGAGGCGGTGGAGCACGGCTTCGCCACGGTGTGTGTGAACTCCTCCCACGTGGCCACGGTGGCGGGCGTCCTGGCGGGCTCGCGCTCGGTGCCCATCGCCGTGGTGGGCTTTCCCCTGGGCGCCGCGCTCTCCAGCGCCAAGGCCTTCGAGGCCCGCGAGGCCATCGCCGCCGGGGCGCGGGAGATCGACATGGTCATCCCCCTGGGCGCCCTCAAGGCCCGGGACTACACGCTCGTGCTCGAGGACATCGCCCGCGTGGTGGAGGCCAGCCAGCCCTACCCGGTGAAGGTCATCCTCGAGACGAGCCTGCTCACCCGGGACGAGAAGATCGCCGGCTGCGTGTTGTCCAAGGCCGCGGGCGCCGCCTTCGTGAAGACGTCCACCGGTTTCAGCACCGGCGGCGCCACCGTGGAGGACATCGCCCTCATGCGCCAGGTGGTGGGCGAGGACGTAGGGGTGAAGGCCTCCGGCGGCATCCGCTCGGCGGACGACGCCCTGAAGATGATCCAGGCGGGGGCCAACCGCCTCGGCGCCTCGGCCTCGGTGGCCATCGTCACCGGCCAGAGGTCCACCGCGAAGTACTAGCCACGGGGTTGCCGGACGTGACCGAGGCCCAGCGCGAGAAGTTGAAGCAGAAACTGTTGGCGCTCCATGCCGAGCTGACCGGCAAGGCTCCCATGAGAATCGAGCCCAACCGCACGGACGAGGCGCGCGTGGGCGGCGACGAGGACGAGCAGCCGCTCAACGAGATGATGCAGGCCATCGCCTCCAGCCGGAACCGGAACATGGACGGCGTGCTCCAGCGCGTGGTGAAGGCGCTGGGCAAGGTGCGCGACGACCCGGACTCCTTCGGCGAGTGCGAGGAGTGCGGCGACGAGATTCCCCCGGGCCGCATGGAGGCCATGCCCTACGTGGAGTACTGCGTGGCCTGCCAGGGACAGAAGGACGCCCCCAAAGGGGGTCCTACCCGACGCAAGCTCACCGATTACACCTGACCTCTGCCCATCGCTGAACAGAGGTCACGGGCTTTCCACGTTCGTGACACGTGGGGGCCATATGAGGAGGGGTGCATGGATACGACGGGACTGGAGGCGAAGGCCGAGGCGTGGCTGCGGGCGGACCCGGACCCCGCCACCGTGGAGGAGCTGCGGGGCGTGCTCGCGCATGGAGACCCGGCGGACCTGGCGGACCGCTTCCTGGGCGACCTCGAGTTCGGCACCGCGGGCCTGCGGGGGGTGATGGGCGCGGGGCCCAACCGGATGAACCGCGCGGTGGTGCGCCGTACCACGGCGGGCCTGGCGCGCTACCTCAAGGCCCACGTGCCGGACGTCGCCACCCGGGGCGTGGTGGTGGGCCGTGACGGCCGGCGGCTGAGCGCCGAGCTCGCCGAGGACACCGCCTGCGTGCTCGCCGCCGAGGGCATTCCCGCGCACGTCTTCCCCTCCGTGGTGCCCACGCCGCTCACCGCCTTCGCCGCCCTGCACCTCAACGCCGCCGCGGCGGTGATGGTGACGGCCAGCCACAACCCTCCCGAGTACAACGGCTACAAGGTGTACTGGGGCAACGGCGCTCAGATCATCCCGCCCCACGACAAGGGCATCGCCGCGGCCATCGCCCAGGTGGAGCCCGCCAACCAGGTGCCGCTGCTCACCCGCGCCGAGGCGCGCACGCGCGGGCTGTGGCGCGAGCTGCCGGACTCGCTCGGCGAGGCGTACCTGGACGCCATCGTCAAGCTGCGCGTGTTCGGGCGGGGCTCGGGGTCGCTCTCCCTCGTCTATACCGCCATGCACGGCGTGGGCGGCGTCTGGGCCGAGCGCGCCTTCCAGCGCGCGGGCTTCACCCGCTTCCACCCGGTGGCCGAGCAGCACCAGCCGGACGGCGCCTTCCCCACCGTGCGCTTCCCCAACCCCGAGGAGCCCGGGGCCATGGACCTGTCGCTCGCCACCGCCGAGCGCGTGAAGGCGGACCTGGTGCTCGCCAACGACCCCGACGCGGACCGGCTGGCGGTGATGGCGCGCGAGGGCTCGGGGACGCTGCGGATGCTCACCGGCAACGAGGTGGGCGTGCTGCTGGGCCACTACGTGCTGGTGCAGGGGCCCACGAGGCGCGGCCGGCCGCACGTGGTCACCACCATCGTCTCCTCGACGCAGCTCGGGGACATCACCCGCGAGCTGGGTGCCGCCTATGACGAGGTGCTCACCGGCTTCAAATGGATCGCCAACCGCGCCCTGGAGCGCGAGAAGGCCGAGAGCACCCAGTTCGTCTTCGGCTACGAGGAGGCGCTCGGCTACACCGTGGGCACCGTCTGCCGGGACAAGGACGGCATCGGCGCCGCGATCGTGTTCGCGGACCTCGCCGCCTGGTGCGAGTCGCGCGGGACGACGGTGCTCGGCTACCTGGAGGAGATCCAGCGCCGCTTCGGGCTCTACGTGAGCGCGCAGCGCAACTTCACCTTCCCGGGCGCCGAGGGCGCGCAGGTCATCTCCCGCATCATGGAGGGCTTCCGCCGCTCGCCGCCCCCGCGCGTGGGAGAGCGCGCGGTGAAGTCCGTACTCGACTACAAGAAGGGCGAGAAGCTCCCTCCGTCCAACGTGCTCGCCTTCGAGCTGGAGGGTGGCGGGCGCGTGACGGCCCGGCCATCCGGGACGGAGCCGAAGATCAAATATTACTTCGAGCTGAAGGAGCTGTTGGGCTCCGGCGAGCCGGTGCAGGCCGCGCGCGCCCGGGCGGAGGCCCAGCTCCTCAAGCTCATCGACGCCTTCATCGCGCTGGCGCGTGAGCGGGGGCAGCCGGAGGTGGGTACGTGAAGCGCAGTGTCCTGAGTGGAGTGCTGTTGGGTGTCCTCTGCTTCGCGAGCGTCGCGATGGCGCAGGAAGAGGGAGCTTCGTATGGCGGCCGGGGCCAGGGCTGGTCGGTGCTCTCGGGCCAGACGATGGGGCAGGGCGGCACCGCCTTCGTGGGACAGGTGGGCTGGCCGGGCATCTCGCTGGGGCTGCTGCACGGGGCCACGTCGAAGTTCGACATCGGCGGCAGGTTCAGTTTCAACTACGGCCGCGAGGGCATCGTCACCAGCGTGGTGCCGGGGCTGAAGCTGCAGGCCTGGACGCGGCTGATGCTGCTGCAGGGGCCGCGGGTGAACGTGGGGCTGCACTTCGCTCCCGGGCCCTTCTTCTACTTCCACGAGAACGGCACCGACGTGGGCCTGACGCTGCCCGTGGGCCTCACGGTGGGCATCCCCGTGGGCAGCGCCGTCATGCTCAACGCGGGCATGGACATCCCCTTCTACGTCATCTTCGGCTCGGGCGGCGGCCCCGTCTTCCCCATCCTCTTCGGCGGTGGGCTCGAGTACTTCATCGATCGCAACCTCGCCGTCCACTTCAACGTGCGGATGGGGCCGTCCATCTTCCCCTATGAGTCCGTCCGCTACCGGGGTCGGGCTCGCTTCACCATGGAGGCCATGTTCGGCCTCGCCTACCGGTTCTAGTCCCCACGCCAGGGCCCGCGCGCTCTACCAGCTCGCGGTGCCCTGGTCCGGCAGCTCCACGGTGACGGTGAGGCCCGTGCGCCCATGGCGCCTCACCCCGAGGCGTCCGCCCAGGGCCCGCGCCCGCTCGCTCACCATCGCCAGCCCCGCTTCCGGCATGGGCTCGGCGCAGGGGTCCGCGTAGCGCACGCGGAAGGCGGGGCCGTGGTCGCCGAAGTCGTCCTGCGGCTCCACCTCCAACCGGACGGCCCGCGTGCTGGAGGCCTCGCCGCGCTGCGCCGCCACCGCGTGGGCGAGGAGCTGGAAGAGCACCTGCTCCAGCCGGCGTCGGCTCACCCGAGCGGACACCGGCTCGGACGGCAGCGCCAGCTCCAGCTCGGACGGCTTCACGTGGCCGGTGGCCTGGAGCAGCGCCACTGCATGCCGCGCCAGCTCGTGCAGATCGATGTTCTCCACGTCGGTGCCGTCCAGGGTCACCGCGGGGGTGAGGTGGCTCGGGCCTTCGCCGCTCATGTTCATCATCTGCCTCGGCCAAGAGGCCAGCGCCACTGCGCTCATCTCGTCACCTCGGGCTTCGTTTGCAGTGTCTGGTTTCATGTCGGCTTTCCCTCGTTTCCTTCAGGACGCCGACCTCCTCCCCCTCCACCCCGTCCCGCCGCCCTCGCACGTCCAGCGCAGCGCGGCCCTCCCTGCGACGCCCATGCCGTAAGCACCTCGCTCCCCCTCGGGCGCCCCCCTGGTCGACCTCCAGGCCGTCTTCCTGGAAGTCCGGGGCCTTGAAGCGTCCTCTAAAGGATGTCCACCCCGCGTCCGCCTGTGCCTGCAAAATGGTGGGTGGGTCGAAACTGAATCCCGGTCAAGATATACCCGGGTCTCCGCACACCCACCCTGCAAGAAGGACGACCCGGGTCAGCGGGACTCCTGCTCGTAGGGGGTACCGAGCGCGGCCGGGGCGTGGGTGCGCTGGCCCTGGAGCGCGAGCAGCAGCAGCGTCAGGAGGTAGGGCAGGGCGAGCAGGAAGCCCTGGGGCACCACCTCCAGGAGGCCAGGGGCGCTGGAGGCCAGGCCGATGCGCAGGGCATTGCCGGCGGCGAAGAAGAGCGAGGCGAGGAAGGTGCCCAGGGGTGTCCAGCGGCCGAACACCATGGCGGCCAGGGCCATGAAACCGAGGCCGGCCGGGGTGTGCTGCTCGAAGCGGTCCAGCACGGCGGTGGAGAGCGTGGCCCCGCCCAGGCCCGCGAGGAGGCCGCCGCCCAGCACGGCGAGCCAGCGCAGCCCCGACACGGACAGGCCCAGGGTGGCCACGGCGTGGGGCTTCTCGCCCACGGCGCGCAGCCGCAGGCCCAGGGGCGTGCGGTACAGCACCCAGTGGAAGGCGAAGGGCAGCACCAGGGCGAGCCACGTGAGGGCCGAGTGCCCGGAGAAGGCGCGCAGCAGGGGCACCTCGGACAGCCCGGGGAGGTGCCAGCGGGTGAGCTGCTGGATGGAGGGCGTGCCGTTGGGCCCGTAGAGGGACTCGAGGAGGTAGGTGCCCCCGGCGAGCGCCACGAGGTTGATGGCCATGCCGGACACCACCTGGTCCGAGCGCCAGCGGATGCAGAGGTAGCCATGCACGGCGGCCAGGGCGGCACCGGCGAGCATGCCCACCAGGATGCCCACGGGCGTGGGGAAGGTGAGCGCCGCCACGGCCGCGCAGAAGGCGCCCGCGCGCATCATCCCCTCGATGCCCACGTTCACCACGCCGGAGCGCTCGCAGAGCACGCCCCCGAGCGCGGCGAAGACGAGCGCCGGGAAGTACTCCAGCGTGGAGGACAGGAGGGCCTCCAGGATTTCAAGCACGGGGCACCTCCGGGCTCGGCTCCGGCTGCTTGTTGGGATTCATGGGCGCCAGCGGACGCCGGCGCAGCAGGGCGAGCCACACCAGCCGGCCCGCCACGAAGAGCAGGGCGAGGCCCTGGATGAGTTCGGGGTAGCTCTTGTGGACGCCGAGCAACTGCATGCGCGTGCCGCCCGCCCGCAGCACCCCGAAGAAGAGGGCGGAGAGCGCCACGCCCAGCGGGTGGTTGCCGCCGATGAGCGAGATGGCGATGCCGTCGAAGCCGTAGGGAGCGCCCAGGCTGCCCGGGTAGCGCAGCTCGGTGCCCAGCACGAGCACCGCGCCGGCCAGACCCGCGAGCGCGCCCGCCAGGCCCATGGCCTCCAGGGTGCGCCGCCCCACGGGGATGCCCGCGGCCCGAGCCGCCTCCGCGCCCAGACCCACCGCTCGCGTCTCGAAGCCCGAGCGCAGCCGCGCGAGCCACACCCAGATGGCCAGCGCCACCGCCAGCGCCAGCGGGAAGCCGAGGTGCAGCCGGGACATGTCCCCGAGCAGCCGGGGCAGGTGCGCGCTGGTGGCGATCTGCGCGGTGCCCGTGGTGGAGAGGACGGTGCCCGCGCCGGCCCGGAGGGGGCCCACCACCAGCCAGTTGTCCACCAGGCTCACCGCCACCCAGTTGAGCATGATGGTGGAGATGACCTCGTGGACGCCTCGGGTGAGCTTGAGGCCCGCGGCGATGAGCGCCCACAGGCCTCCCGCCACGCAGGCCGCGAGCAGCGCCGCCGGCACGTGCAGGAGCGCGGGCAGCTTGAAGTGCGCGCCCACCACCGCGGCCGAGAGCGCGCCCACCAGCATCTGCCCCTGGGCGCCGATGTTGAAGAGGCCCACCTTGAAGGCCACCGCCACGGACAGGCCGGTGAGCAGGAGCAGGGCGGCCTTGATGGCGGCCTCGCCCACGGGCCGGGTCAGCAGGGTGACGCGGCCGCCATCGAGGTACGCCGCCCAGTCGCCCAGGCCACCCCGGAGCATGTGCAGGTAGGCCTCGGTGGCGGTCTCCGCGTCGCGTGTGACGGCGATGAACCCCCAGCACACCGCCAGGGCGAGGAACACGGAGAAGACGGAGGGGAGCACCGCGCGCGACCTGTCACCCATTCGCCACCTCCTGGCCCGTGCCGAGCATCCGCCGGCCGATCTCCCGCTCGTCGAACTCCGGCCGGGTGAAGCTGCCGGTGATGCGCCCCTCGAAGAAGACGTAGATGCGGTCGGAGAGCGCCAGGACTTCCTCCAGGTCCAACGAGACGAGCAGCACGCCAGCGCCCTGGTCGCGCGCCTCGCGCAGCCGGGCCTGCACCTGCGCCACCGCGCCGATGTCCAGGCCGCGCGTGGGCTGCACCACCACCAGCAGCTTGGGCGCCGCGTCCAGCTCGCGCGCCACCACCACCTTCTGCTGGTTGCCGCCCGAGAGCGCCTGGAGCGGCACCTCGGGGTCCGGCGGCCGCACGTCGTACGTCTGGAGCAGCGCCCGGGTGCGCTCGCGTCGGCCCGCGAAGTCCACCTGCCACCCCTTGGCGAAGGGGGCCCGGGCCTGCCGCCCCAGGGCCACGTTCTCCTCCACGCTCATGGCCTTCACCACCGCGCGCCACAGCCGGTCCTCGGGCACGTGCCCCACGCCCCGGCTCCGTGCCTCGGCGGGCGTGAGTCCCGTGAGCGGCTCGCCCAGCAGGGTGCCCCTACCGCCCTCCAGCGCCCGCAGGCCCGTGAGCACCTCGGCGAGCTCCCGTTGGCCGTTGCCGTCCACCCCGGCGATGCCGACGATCTCTCCCGCGCGCACCTCCAGGGAGACGCCGCGCAGCGCGGGGCGCTCATCGTCCCCTCGGGCCCGGAGTTCCTTGGCCTCCAGCAGCTTCGCGCCCCCGGTCGGGTGGTACGCCTGGGCCTCGGCGTGGGGGACGCGCGACTCGCCCACCATCAGCGCGGCCAGCTCCTCGGGGCGGGTGTTGGCGGCGCGCACCTCGGCCACCAGTCGCCCGCGCCGCATCACCGCCACGCGGTCGGCCACGCTCAGCACCTCGCGCAGCTTGTGGCTGATGAAGACCACCGTGCGCCCGCCGGCCGCCAGCCCTCGCGCCACCCGGAAGAGGTCATCCGCCTCCTGGGGGGTAAGCACCGCGGTGGGCTCGTCGAGGATGAGCACCTGGGCGCCCCGGTGCAGCGCCTTCACGATTTCGACCTTCTGCTGCGAGCCCACCGAGAGGGTGTCCACCCGGGCGCGCGGGTCCAACTTGAA
Organism: Archangium sp.; assembly: GCF_036389735.1. GTDB lineage: Bacteria > Myxococcota > Myxococcia > Myxococcales > Myxococcaceae > Archangium. The sequence goes on from NZ_DASVWK010000343.1 coordinate 15,630, forward strand.
GCCGAAGCGCTCGCAGGTGGCGGCGACTTCCTCGCGGGCGCGGTCGAGGTCCATCCGGCCCCAGCGCGAGGGCTCGCGGCCGAGCACCACGTTCTCCGCCACCGTCAGGGTGGGCACGAGCATGAAGTGCTGGTGCACCATGCCGATGCCACGCGCGATGGCGTCCCTGGGGCTGCGCAGGCGCACGGGCTTGTCGCCCACCCGCACCTCCCCGGTGTCGGCCTGGTAGAGCCCGTAGAGGACGTTCATCAGGGTGGACTTGCCGGCGCCGTTCTCGCCCACCAGGGCGAGCACTTCCCCGGTGCCGATGTCCAGCGACACGTCGTCCAGGGCGGTCACGGCGCCGAAGCGCTTGTGGATGTGCCGGAGGGAGATCAAAGCAGTCCACCTTTATCAGATGGGGGGTGGGTGACGACTACCGGATGGAGGATGGGCGACGCCGGGATTTTCTCCCGGTGCATGGCTGCCCGCCTTCCTGCTATGGGCCTTGCGCGTGAGACCCTACGAGCTCATCAAGGCCAAGCGGGACGGGAAGAGGCTGGCGCCGGAGGACATTCGCGCCTTCATCGAGGCGTACACGGTGGGGACGGTACCGGACTACCAGATGTCCGCGCTGTGCATGGCCGTGTTCTTCCGCGGGCTGGACGCGGTGGAGCTGGGCGCCTGGACGCGGGCGATGCTCGAGTCCGGCGAGGTGGTGGACCTGTCGGACACACCCGGCGTGAAGGTGGACAAGCACTCCACGGGTGGGGTGGGCGACAAGGTGTCGGTGAGCCTGGCGCCCCTGGCGGCGGCCTGCGGGGTGCCGGTGCCGATGATCTCCGGCCGGGGCCTGGGACACACCGGCGGGACGGTGGACAAGCTGCTGTCCATTCCCGGCTTCAAGATGGACGTGCCGGTGTCCGAGTACCGCCGGCTGGTGCGCGAGGTGGGCTGCTGTCTCATCAGCCAGACGAACGCCATCGCCCCCGCGGACAAGAAGCTCTATGCCCTGCGGGACGTGACGGCCACGGTGGACTGCATTCCGCTCATCGCCAGCTCCATCATGAGCAAGAAGCTGGCGGAGGGCATCGACGCGCTGGTGCTGGATGTGAAGGTGGGCAGCGGCGCCTTCATGAAGACGGTGGAGGACGCGCGCACCCTGGCCCGGACGATGATTGGCATCGGCGCGGAGATGGGCCGCAAGGTGACGGCGGTGCTCACGGACATGGATCAGCCGCTGGGCCGCGCCGTGGGCAACGCGCTGGAGATCATCGAGGCCGTGGAGATGCTGCGCGGCCGGGCCCCGGCGGACTACACCGAGGTGACGTTGGCGCTCACCGCGGAGATGCTGATGCTGGGCGGCAAGGCGGCCTCCGTCGCCGAGGCGCGCCAGCGGGTGCAGCAGGCGGTGGTGGACGGGACCGCGGTGATCAAGCTGAAGGAGATCGTCTCGGCCCAGGGCGGAGATCCGCGCGCCATCGACGACTACGGGCTGCTGCCCAGGGCACGCTCCACGGCGGACGTGGTGGCGCCGCGGGACGGCTTCGTTACCGCCGTCGAAACGGAGGGGGTGGGCCTGGCGGCGGTGGCGCTGGGGGCGGGGCGGCAGCGGGTGGACAGCCCCATCGACCCGGCCGTGGGCTTCACCCTGCTGCGCAAGGTGGGCGAGCCCGTGAAGGCGGGGGAGCCGGTGGTGCGGGTGCACTACAACGACCCGGCTCCCGTGGAGGAGGTGAAGGCGCGGCTGCTCGCGGCGTACCAGTTCGGGCCCCAGGCGCCCGCGCCCCGCCCGCTGGTGGTGGAGCGGCTGGAGTAGCCGCTGTAAAAAAGACTGAGCCCTCTGTTCAGAGATCGCACGCCGCCCTCCGAGAGCCCGTGCGGAGGGCTCGGGTGTGGGTATGATGGGCGGGCGAATGGGTCTCTACGAACAGGTGCATGAGACAGTGGGGGCCATCCGGGCCCGGGCGGGAGCCCTTTCGCCGAAGGTGGGCATCATCCTCGGCAGCGGGCTGGGCGACTTCGCCGAGGGCTTCGAGGATCGGGTGATCATCCCCTACACGGAGCTGCCCCACTTCCCCCACTCGTCGGTGCCGGGCCACGCGGGCCGGCTCGTGCTGGGCCGCGTGCGGGGCGAGCCGGTGGTGGCCATGCAGGGCCGCGTCCATGCCTACGAGGGCCACTCCCCGGCGCAGGTGGCCTTCCCCGCGCGGGTGCTGTGCGCGCTCGGCATCCGCACCCTGGTGGTGACCAACGCCGCGGGCGGGGTGAACCTGGACTTCCGGCCGGGCGACCTGATGGTCATCACCGACCACCTGAACCTCTCGGGGTACAACCCGCTGACCGGGCCCAACGACGACCGGCTGGGGCCTCGCTTTCCGGACATGACCACGGCCTACCCGATGGTGCTCCAGGAGCAGTTGCTGGAGTCGGGCCTACGCACGGGCGTGGAGCTCAAGCGGGGCATCTACGCCCTCCTCGCCGGCCCGTGCTACGAGACGCCAGCGGAGATCCGCATGCTGCGAGTCCTGGGCGTGGACGCGGTGGGCATGAGCACCGTGCCCGAGGTCATCGCCGCCAACCACATGGGCGTGCGCGTGGCGGGTGTGAGCTGCATCACCAATCTGGCGGCGGGCATTGGTGGGAAGCCGCTGACCCACGAGGAAGTGGCGGAGACCGCCCACCGGGTGAAGAACCTCTTCACCCGGCTCCTCGAGGACTTCCTACCCACGGTGGCCCGTGCGGGAGCGAGCAAGGCATGAGCGAGCAGTCCAAGGACACCAACCAGCGGCTGGAGCAGGACCGACGTGAATCCCCCCGGGTGGCCATGCGTCTCCGGGTGCGGCGCGCGGACACCTCCGACAACTTCGAATCCCGGGAGGGCAACATCTCCCTCGGGGGCTTCGCCTGGTTCGGCGCCGCCCTGCCGGTGGGCTCGAAGGTGGAGGCGCGCATCCAGTTGCCGGGCGCCCCGGAAGAGCTCCAGGTGCGGGGTGAGGTGCTCAACGTGGGGTACGGCTCGCGGGGCACGTCCGCGCACGTGCGCTTCCTGGACCTGCCGATGGAGGCGGAGCTGAGCATCGCCCGCTACCTCGACGAGCTCGAGCTTCAGGAGTCCAAACCCGGAGGTGGGGCATGAGCGCGGAGATTCCCTGGGAGAAGCTGTTCGAGGCTGCCAAGAAGGTGCGCGAGCGCGCGCACGCGCCGTACTCCCGCTTCCCGGTGGGCGCGGCGGTGCTCTACGCGGACGGCGAGGTGGTGGCGGGCTGCAACGTGGAGAACTCCTCCTACGGACTGTCCGTGTGTGCCGAGCGCGGGGCGCTGGCGGCCGGGGTGTCGCAGGGGCGGAGCAAGCCCGTGGCGGTGGCCATCGTGGTGGACACGCCCACTCCGTGCCCGCCGTGCGGCATGTGCCGGCAGGTGATGCTGGAGTTCGCTCCCAAGGAGATGCCGGTGCGCAGCCGCAACCTCAAGGGGGACGAGGCGCGCTACTCCCTCGGTGAACTCCTCCCGCACGCCTTTACCAGCGACTTCCTGTGAACCTCGCGGACGCCCGGGGGCCTCCAGGCCCCTGGGCGAACCGTGTTAAGACCCGGTGGATCTTGGACCTCCTCCTCACCAACGGCACCGTCATCACCATGAATCGCGAGCGCGAGGTGCTCGCGGAGGCCGACGTCCTCATCCAGGACGGGCGCATCGCCCGGGTGGGGCGGAACATCCGTACGCGGGGTGCGGGGCTGCGCGTGCTGGACGTCAGCGGCAAGGTGGTGCTTCCCGGCCTCATCCACGGGCACCTGCACGCCTGCCAGACGCTCTTCCGCAACCGCGCGGACGGGCTGGAACTGCTGGACTGGCTGCGCGAGCGCATCTGGCCCTTCGAGGCCGCGCACGACGCGGACTCCATGCGGGCCTCGGCGGACCTCACCTTCGCGGAGCTCATCAAGTCCGGGGCCACGGCGGCGCTCGACATGGGCACGGTGCGCCACTACGACGCCGTCTTCGAGTCCGCCCGGGACTGCGGCTTCCGGCTCACCGGCGGCAAGGCGATGATGGACGCGCCCGACGTGCCCCTGGGCCTGCACGAGTCCACGGAGGCCTCGCTCGCGGAGAGCCTCGCGCTGCTGGAGCGCTGGCACGGCACCCAGGGAGGCCGGCTGCGCTACGCCTTCGCGCCCCGTTTCATCCTCTCCTGCACGGAGAAGCTGATGAAGGAGGTGGCGCGCCTGGCCCGGGAGAAGGGCGTGCGCATCCACACCCACGCCAGCGAGAACCGCACCGAAATCCAGGTGGTGCGCGAGCGCTTCGGCAAGGACAACGTGGCCTGGTTCCACGACGTGGGCTTCACCGGCCCCCACGTGACGCTGGCCCACTGCGTGTGGCTCTCCGAGGAGGAGCAGCGCCTGCTGCGGGACACGCGCACGGTGGTGTGCCACTGCCCGGGCTCCAACCTCAAGCTGGCCTCGGGCATCGCCCCGGTGCCGGAGCTGCTGGATGCCGGGGTGTCCGTGTGCCTCGGGGCGGACGGGGCCCCCTGCAACAACAACCTGGACATGTTCCAGGAGATGCGGCTGGCGGCGCTGCTGCACAAGCCCCGGGTGGGGCCTCGGGGCATGCCCCCCGAGCGCGTCCTGGAGATGGCCACCCTGGGCGGCGCGCGCGCGCTGGGCCTGGAGGCGGAGGTAGGCTCGCTGGAGGAGGGCAAGCGCGCGGACATCACCGTGGTGGACCTCTCCGGCCTGCATTCCACCCCCTCGGACCCCCAGGACGTGCTCTCGCCGCTCGTCTACGCCGCCCGCTCCACGGACGTCGTCCACGTGCTCATCGACGGCAAACCCGTCCTCAAGGACCGGATGCTGCTCACCCTGGACGCGGCGTCCGTGGCCACCCAGGCCCACCAGCACTCCGCGCGCATCGCCTCCCGGGCCCGCTGACCCGCTCGCACTCCGAGCGAACCTCCGGGGCCCCATCCGGTGCCCGGCAATCGCCGCCTTTCGTCAAGCGTAGGCAAGAAGCTCACGCCATTGACGTGGAAAGGCGGGGGGATGGTGTAAGGTCCCCCTGGATTGAGGTCTTGGAGGAGGTAGACAGCCGCCATGTGGAAACGGTTCAACAGGGCAATGCGCAGCTTCTTTGGTTTCTTCGTCTCCTCCATCGAGGATCCGGAGCTCATCCTCGAGCAGAACGTTCGTGACCTGAACGATCAGGTCCCGAAGATGAACGAGTCGATCGCCATGGTTCGGGCGAACATGACGCTCCTGGAGAAGGAAAACGCCAAGTACAATCAGGACATCCGCGAGCTGACGGCCAAGGTGAAGGCGGCCATCCAGGCGGGTCGTGACGACCTGGCGGCGCAGTACGCCACCAAGCTTCAGACCGAGAAGGCGGGGCTCGAGCGCAACGAGCAGCAACTCGCCATGGCGAAGCAGGCGTACGAGAAGTCGCTGAACCTGAAGAAGGTCTTCATGCGCGAGAAGGAGAAGAAGACGCAGGAGGCGATGCACGCCATCCGCGACGCGCGCAGGGCCCAGTGGCAGTCCAAGGTGGCCGACGCCATGGAGTCCTTCCAGGTGGCCGGCATCGACGCCACCCACGACGAGATGCTCCGCAAGGTGAACGAGAAGGCCGCCATCAACGAGGCGCGCATGCAGATGGCGCTCGAGTCGGTGGACCACCAGTCGGTGCAGATCGAGGAGGACGCCGAGCGCCTCCAGGCCATGGATCTGGTCAAGCAGATGAAGATGGAGATGGGGATGGACAGCCCCGCGCCGGTCTCCGACGTGGGCGGTGCCCCCGAGAAGACGATCGGCAAGAAGGTGGAGATCAAGTAGTCCGATGGGACGGAGGAGGCCGCTCTGATGGCGTTGCGACGCGGATCCGGCCTCTTCCTGTTCCTCGGGCTGTGCCTGCTGGGGCTGGGGTACCTGCTGGCCTCGCGGCTGGGGTACCTGGATCGGCTCCAGGCGCGCTTCTTCCCGGCGACGAAGGTGGCGGTGCGCCTGTCGCCGGGAGACTTCCCCGCGGGTGTGGCGGCCCCGGTCGCGGATGTGGCCTCGGTGCCGCTGCGGCCCACGCTCATCGGCTTCACCGCGCGCGGCTCGGCGGCGGCGCTGCTGCTGGCCACCGGGGGAGCCTCCACGTTGGACAACCCCGGGGCTCCTCCGGGCGCGGCGCAGGGCGTGCTGAAGCTGGGCTACGCCATGGACGCGCGCGCGGTGGTGTTCCCCAGCGAGGACGAGCTGCGCAAGGCGCTCGCCGTGGGCGCGGAGCACGGCGGGGTGGACATGGCCACCATCTCGGTGGACCGGCTGGCGGCGTGGCTGCCCTCGCTTCGGGACGCGGCGCCGCGCACGGTGCTACTGGTGGGGCGCAGCCGCGGGCAGGAGGCGCTGGCGGCGGTAGGCGTGCCGGACCTGGCCTCGCTGCGCGACAAGCGGCTGGCGGTGTACCCCGCGGGCTCCTCGTACTACTTCGCCCTGTGGGCGCTCTCGCGTGCGGGCCTGCGCATGTCGGACGTGCGGTGGGTGGACCTGCCCTCCACGCTGGACGCGGGCCGGGCCCTGCGCGAGGGCCGGGCGGACGCGGTGGCCGGGCTGTGGGGCGACGTGGAGCTGGCCGCGAGGGACCGGGGCGGCTCGGTGCTGGCCACCACGGCGGACGCGCCGCACCTGGTGGCCACGGTGCTGGTAGCCCGGGGCGACTACGCCGCGCGCTACCCGGACGCGGTGCGCCGGGTGATTCGGGCACTGCTGGACGCCAGCAACAGTGTCTTGAAGGACCCGGGGCCGGCGGCGAGGCTGCTGGGCGAGGTGGCCCCCTACCTGGGAGACCCCACCGAGGCCATCCGCAGCGCTCCCCCGGCGACACTGGCGGACAATCGGGCCTTCTTCGGGCTTTCCGGCGAGGCGCCCGTCACCTATGACGAGCTGTTCCAGAGCGCCTCGGCGCTCTACCAGAAGATCAAGCGCACGGCGGGCGCTCCGCCGGCCGAGGACACCCGCGATCTCGGCGCGCTGAAATACGTGTCGGAGGCGCGAGGGCCCTGAAGCCCTCTGCCCG
>NZ_DASVWK010000344.1:0-6247 GCF_036389735.1 Archangium sp.
GGGCATCGACACCGTCAAGCAGGTGGACATCTTCACCCGCACCCGAGAGCACTTCGGCGTCCCGCGTGACCCCGCCCGCTCCCTGCGCGACTTCAACACCCTGCGCAGGGTCATCGACCACATCGTCGAGCGCGTGCTCACCACCAGCGCCGCGGCCTCCGCCCAGCCGGTGCCGGCTCCCGCTCCCGCTCCCGCGGCCACCAAGGCCCGGCCGAGCGCGCCGCCCGCCCCCGTCGCGGCCCCGGCGATGGCGGCGTACTCGTCCCTGGCGCCTCCGGTCCCCGCTCCCGATGAGATCCGGCTGAGCGCGTATCCCCCGGCACCCGCTCCCGCGGCGGCCCGGCCGAACACGGTCCAGGCCTCCACATCCTCCATGGTGTCGCCCGTCCCCTTCAGCACCGAGACGAGGGAGGACCTGACCGAGCAGGTGCGCACCGTCCTGATGCGCAACGTGGTGGAGAAGACGGGCTACCCCGAGGACATGCTGGAGCTGGACCTCGACCTCGAGGCCGACCTGGGCATCGACACCGTCAAGCAGGTGGACATCTTCACCCGCACCCGAGAGCACTTCGGCGTCCCGCGTGACCCGGCTCGCTCCCTGCGTGACTTCAACACCTTGCGCAGGGTCATCGACCACATCGTCGAGCGGGCCCAGTCCACGAGCGCCACGGAGCGCGCCGCCGCCGCGGTGCACCTGGCCGCCACCTCCGTCTCCCCCTCGCAGGTCGAGCCCAAGGGACGCTCCGGCCAGGGAGGCCCGCGCTCCGTGCGCGAGGCGCTGCTCGCCCTGGACCTGCCGCGGACGGGGGTGAAGCCCGAGGAGATCCGCAAGCTGGGAGAGGCGATGTCCTCGGCCCTGGGGACCACCGCGCCTGAGACGGGGAAGGTCCGTACGCTGGGCGAACTCGCCCAGCAGCTCGTGAAGGATCGCTAGAACGTGCAACCCGACACCTCCCAATACCCGCTGCTGGAAGAGCTCGCCGAGGTGCTCCGGGGCGAGAGCGCGGTCGCCAAGCGCGACGTGCGCCTGCCCTCGGAGCTCGACGCGGACATGCGGCCCCTGTCCGCCTCGCTGGAGCTGGAGTTCCTGGCCGAGGTCGGCGCGCTCGTGTACCCGGACCGCGTGCTGGTGGGGATGCGGGATGTGCGCTGGTTCCTGCGCGCCACCCAGAGCGCGACCGACTCGCGGCTGGTGGGGCGTGCCCGCCGGGAGGCCGACGGCGAGGTCTCGGTCTTCCTGTCCATGGAGCCGCTCACCACCGGAGGGCAGGACGAGGGCCCCGAGGAGCCCATCCCCGTGTGCCGCGCCGTCCTCCAGTTCGGGCAGACGTACGGGCCCGCGCCGTGGCTCCAGCAGCAGCCGGAGATGAGCCCCCGGTCGGAGAGCCTCCAGAATGGCCGGCTGCTCTACACCTCGTCGGGAGGACAGGGGGACCGCGTCCCCGAGTCGCTCCAGGTCATCTCCTGGGCCCGCCTGGGCGAGCTGGGCCGGCTCCAGGGCGGCATCGTCCAGCCCCGCTCGCTGACGAAGAGCCTGCCCGCCAGCCGCATCCAGGTGGCGCCCGCCGCCATGGAGGGCGCGCTCCACCTGGTGAAGTGGCTCTGGTACGCCTTCTCCGGCGAGGGCTCGCGCGAGATGGCCATCAGCTCGGCCACCTGGTACCGCATGCCCCGGCGCGACGAGCGCCTGCTGTGTGATGCCCGGCTGTGTGGCGCCAGCGTCGGTCTGGCCACCTTCAACGCCCACGTCCTCGGCCAGGACGGAATCCCCGTGCTCGAGCTGCGCGGAATTGGCATGGCCTCGCTGCCCAGCGAGGACCCCTCCCCCTCCGTTCCCCGACTGGCCTGGCAGTCCTTCGTCAAGAGCCTCTCCCCGCGATGACCTCTTCCACGCACATTCCTCTCGCCATCGTCGGGCTCGGCTGCCGTCTGCCCGGTGCCGAGTCCCCGTCGCGCTTCATGAACCTGTCGCTCGAGGGGATGCGCGCTCTGACCCAGGCCCCGGAGGCCTGGGGGACCGGGCTCGGCCTGGATCGCCCGCTCATGGGCGGCTTCGTCCCGGAAGCGGGCACGGATTGGAAGCAGTTCCGCCTGCCGCCCAACCAGGTGGAGAAGATGCACCGCATGGAGCGGCTGCTGCACCTGGCGCTGCTCCAGGCGACGCAGGATGCCGGCTACGGCCCCGAGAAGAGCCCGGGTGCCCGGTGCGGCATCTACCTGGGCGCCACCGGCATGGGCGTGGACGAGACGTCCGATCCGACGCTGCGCCTGCGCACGCCGGAGTTCCGCGATCGGCTCGCCGAGCTCGTCCAGCAGCAGCCCGACGGCGCCCGACTGCTGGAGGCCGTGGACCGGCACGTGGCCCAGCACGCCCCGCCCATCACCGCCGAATCCATTCCCATGACGGCCACCATCGTCGCCGGCCGGCTCGCGGGAATCCTCGACACGCGCGGCGGGCACCTGGCGATCGACGCCGGGACGGCCTCCTCGCTGGCCGCGCTCAAGTTCGCCTCGCTCTCGCTTCAGCAGGGGCACTGTGACGTGGCGGTGGTGGGCGCGGTGGCGCCGCTGCTCAGCCCCTCCTCCTATGGGCTGCTGGCCGCGCGCGGCTGGCTGGCCGATCAGGAGCTGCTCGCGCTCGATGGTCGCTCCGCGGGCACGCTGCCCGGCGAGGGCGCGGTGGCGCTCGTGCTGTGCCGGCTGGATGACGCGCTCGCCGACGGCCAGCGCATCTACGCCGTCCTGCACGGCATCACCTCCGAGGTGAACCTCAAGCAGGGCGTCTCGCGCATGTCCCGCATGGTGGACCGCGCCGCGCGTGCCTGCCTGGACCTGACGGGCGTGGACCCGGAGCTGGTGCGGCACGTGGAGATGCAGGCGTGCGGCATCTCCGCGCTGGAGGACCAGGAGTACCTGGGCCTCAAGGCCGCGCTCGCCGCGACGCGCTCCGAGCCGCTGACGTTCTCCTCCGCGGCGCCCCAGGTGGGCTTCCAGCAGGCGGCCAGCGGACTGGTGTCGGTGATGCGCGCGGCGCTGTCGCTCCACGGGGGCGTGCGAGCCCCCACCGCCGGCCTCACCGCGCCGCGCCACGGGGCGCATGCCGCGCTGGAGTGCCTCACCCGCCCGATGAAGCTGCCGCCCCGCAGCTACGTGGGCGTCAGCTCGCTGGGCTGGACGGGCGTGGCCTACCACGCGCTGCTCGGCTCGGCGCCCACCCGCGAGGCCCAGCCCAACGTCCGGCCCGTCCGCTCCTCGCCCCAGAAGTTCGCCATCGTCGGCATGGGCGCCATCGCCCCGGGGGCCTCGGACTCCCGCGCGCTGTGGAACAACATCATCACCAAGGCGGACACCATCGGGGACCTGCCGCCCTCCCGGTTCAACGCCCACAAGATGATCGGGGCGCTCATGAATCCCGGCGAGGTCATCCCCCGGCTGGCCGGCGTGGTGGACCTGCCGGCGGCCGACCCGCGCTGGCTCAAGCTGCCGCCCGCCCAGGCCGCGGCGCTGGACAAGGCCGTCATCCTCTTCGTCAAGGCGGCGGAGGAAGCGCTGGAGCACGCCGGGTACCAGCCCGGTCAGTGGAACGGGCGGCGCGTGCAGGTGGTGGTGGGCCAGCTCTCCGCGCGCGGCAAGGAGTTCGAGACGGAGCTGCGCTTCGTGGCCGAGCGCTACCTCGCGCTGGCCCAGGAGGCGCTCAAGGCCCAGGGGCTGACGCCCCGGCAGATGGGCCCGCTCATCGAGACGCTGCGCCAGAACATGCTGTCCACGGTGCCCCCGCTGGACGAGAGCACCACCGGGTACTACTCCGGCATGACGTGCGCGGCGCGGCTGGCCGCCATGCATGACTTCACTGGCGGCGTGCTGGCGGTGGACGCGGCCTGCGCCAGCTCCCTGGCGGCGGTGCACGCGGGCCTGCTCTCGCTGGCACAGCACGAGGCCGACGTGGTGGTGGCCGGTGGTGTGGCCTTCAACCTGGTGCCCGAGTACGCCGCCGCCCTGGCGGTGCTCGGCATCGCCTCGCCTCGCGGCACCTTCCCCTTCGACGACCGGGCCGACGGCTTCGTGCCGGCCGAGGGCGCGGGCGCGGTGGTCATCAAGCGGCTGGAGGACGCGGAGGCGGCGAAGGATCCCATCGTCGCCGTCATCGCCGGCATCGGCTTCTCCAGTGACGGGCGGGGCACCAGCGTCTTCACACCCAACCCCAAGGGCCAGGCCCGGGCCGTGGAGCGCGCGCTGGAGGCCGCCAAGGCCCATCCCAATCAGGTGGGCCTGCTCGAGGCGCACGGCACGGGCACCAAGGTGGGCGATGCGGCGGAGGCCAACGCCTACGGCGAGGTGTTCAAGGACCGGGGCCGGGACACCTCGGTACCCATGGGCACCCTGAAGTCGCAGATCGGCCACACCTCGGGAGCCTCGGGCCTGCTGGGCCTGGTGAAGGCGGCCTTCGCGGTGAACGAGGCCTTCCTGCCGCCCATGAATGGCGGCGAGTTCCCCAAATCGGACATCCACTTCGACAGGCTGCCCATCGCCCTGGCGGTGGAGGGGCGTCCCTGGCCCGCGCCGCGCGAGGGCCGGCGGCTCGCCGGGGTGAGTTCCTTCGGCATGGGCGGGTCCAACTACCACGTGCTGCTCGAGGAGCACGACAACGTCCACCGGCGCCCGAAGACGCCGGGCCCGCAGCCCAACGTCACCGGCCAGCCCATCCCCAGCCGCGGCCTCTTCGCCCAGCGCTGGCGCACGGATCTGGTGCCGCTGTCGCTCTCCCCCGAGAAGCGCTACCCGCTCATGGGCAAGAAGCTGCTGCTGCTCGGAGACGACCCGGGCATGGTGGCCTCCTTCACCCGCCTGCTGACGAGCCGGGGGACGCGCTCGCTGGCGGTGTCGCTGGCGGGCATCACCGACGCCCTGGAGGTGGAACGCCGGGTGCGCCGTGCCAGCGACGAGCTGGGCGGGGCCGATGGCGTCATCGACCTGGGGGCCTTCGGCGCGGCCGACTACTTCCTCACGCAGGGCAGCAGCCGCTTCGCGCGCCGCATGTCGGAGATCACCGCCCGCTGGCACGGCACCGGGCGCGCCCTGTACGACCGCCTGCGCGACACCAGCAAGGGCCGCACCGCCTGCTACGTGGCCGTCACCTCCATGGGTGGTGACTTCGGCTTCCTGGGCGACGGCGGCAACGTGCTGGGCGGCTCCACCGCGGGCTTCCTCAAGGCGCTCAAGCAGGAGATTCCGGGCGCGATCATCAAGGTCATCGACTTCGAGCCGAGCACCTCGCACTGGGTGCTGGCGGAGACGGTGGCGCGCGAGCTGGAGGAGGGCACGGACCGCACTGAGATCGGCTACCTGGCCGGCCGGCGCTTCGTGGTGGGCCTGCGCCGGGCGGACTTCCGGGACAACAGCCCGGTGGTGCGCCAGGTGGACCCGAGTTGGGTGCTGCTCTTCTCCGGCGGCGGTCGCGGCGCCGTCTTCGAGGTGGCCAAGGCGGTGGCGCGCCTGGGCCCCAAGGTCATCATCACCGGACGCACGCCGGCCCCCATCGGCGCCGAGGACTACCTCGCCATGGACGAGGACGAGTTCATGGCGTTCCGCAACACGGAGATGCTCCGCCGCAAGAAGGAGGACCCCACCCTCACGCCTCGCAAGTTCGACGAGACGTACTTCGACGCCATCAAGCGGGCGCGCGAGCTGTGGAAGAACCTCCAGGAGGTCTACGCCCAGGGCCTGCCCATCGAGTACGAGACGTGCGACATCCGCAACGCCGTGGACGTGCGGGCCATGGTGGACCGCGTCCGCGAGTACCACGGCCACATCGACGGCCTCGTGCACGGCGCGATGATCGAGGACTCCAAGAGCCTGCCGGACAAGACGCCCAAGCTGGTGACCGACACCGTGGAGGTGAAGGTGCTGGGGCTCGTCAACCTGCTGGAGGCCACGCGGCGCGACGACCTCAAGGTGGTGATGTGCTTCGGGTCCGGCGCGGGCCGCTTCGGCAACAAGGGCCAGACGGACTACAGCGCCGCCAATGACCTGATGGCCAAGTGCACCATGGCCTACGCCCACCGCTCGCGCCCGCACATGCGGGTGACCACCATCGACTGGACGGCGTGGGAGGGCGCGGGCGCGGCGGTGCGCAACCGCGAGGTGGTGCAGAACACCGGCGTCTCCTACATCTCCCCGGGCGAGGGCTGCTACTGGTTCATCAACGAGATGATGATGGGCCGCACCGAGCGCGAGGTGGCCGTCTTCG
>NZ_DASVWK010000345.1:0-13200 GCF_036389735.1 Archangium sp.
ACTTCAACAAGGGTGGCCCCGAGGCCCAGCAAGGCGCGGCCCCGAAGGCGCCCGCGAAGGACGGCGGCCCCTAGCCGCTCGGGGCAATCCACTCGCCAACACCCGCGCCCTCGCGTCCCTGGCGCTCGCGGTGACCGTGCACAGACAGGGTGCATGGACTTCACGGGGCTGGTCTCGCTGTCCGCGCGCCTGTTCGAGGGCGCCGGGGTGGCGGTGATGGTGGTGGGCGCGTTCGTCTCGGTCTTCATGGTGCCGCTCCAGCGCCACAAGGGGAGCGGCGAGAGCGGCTCAAGGCCCTGGAGTTTTGTGGCGCCGAACGGAGCGTACGTGAGCTGTTAAGACCGACGGTTATCGGTCAGCGAGATTGACCCTAATATCTGGCACTTCTACGGTAAGAAGATAGGAGGCTCATCAGTGCCTATCGACATCAAGCAGTTCAAGGAAGCCAGCAGGCCCTTGAGTGAACGAGTCCTGGGATTCCTAAAGGATCATCCAGAGCAGGCCTATTCACTCATGGAGCTCATGGCCGAACTCGAAGGTAAAGCGGACGCTGCGTCCATGGCATGGATCGTCGCCATAGAGCGGATGTCGGGGAAGAAGGAGGGGTCCGCGACTTTGAATAAGTACTCTAAAGCTCTTGAAGAACTCCTGAAGCAAGGGAAGGTGACAGAGGCCCAACTCCAGGGAACCACCTACTATGCGTACGGAGGAGGACACCCATGAACGCCGCCGTGGTTTCTGGCTTCGAGCTCATCAACCTTCCTCCCTTGGATCCACAGCGTGCACGAGCGCTGTTCCCTCTCGTCATCGAACGACTGATGACGATGAATCTACCCGAGGATCAAGCGACACTCTTCTTCCGCAATCTGCTTGAGCCACTTCTTCAGCTTCTGAGCCAATCAGAGTCCGGCCAGGCTGCCGATCACTCCTGGAAAGAGTGGTTCGACTTCTGCGAGTCGTTCCGCGCGGAGGTTCCAGTGCAGTCCTACCAGGACATCCTTGATGATCCTGATCGCTGGTAGGCCATGACGCTCTACTATCTGGATACTGGCGTTATCGTGACACCGCTCCTCAAGAACCGGGAACAGTCCGTCATCGATGAGTGCCTGGGCTGGATGGAGCGTGTGGCCCGAGGGGAAGTGCGTGCCCGGACTTCCTATCTGACCTGGGACGAGGTGACGTGGGTGGCTGGGAGGGCTTCGGGAGCCTATGACCGGCAGAAGGCGATCGTTGCCGGGCGCCTGCTACTCGGATTGAAGAACCTTGAATTCGTTCCCGTGGATGAGGATGTGACCCGGAAGGCCCAGGAGCTGCTGACCACGTTCGGGTTCAAGCCGCGAGACTGCATTCATGCCTCTTCTGCGCTGCTTCATGCGGGTGGGGAGTTGCTCACCCTCGATTCGGGATTCGTGAAGGATCCCACGCAGTCGACAGCGGCGGGCTTGAAGGTCGTCTGTATTGGGAATTCCTGACTGATGGCTCAGGCCTTGCCCACGACCTTCTTCAGGAAGCTCCAAAAACGCCCCGAGCGCTCCTTCAGGTCCTGCCCCCGGCGCTCCTCCGCCGCCTTCGCCGTCTCCGCGGCCACTCCCAGCCGCTGCCTCAGTTCCTCCGGCGTGTAGCGCGTCGACAGCGTCGCCTTCACGTCCTTGCGCGTCGCGTAGTCCTGCGCCCCCACGTGCAGCACGCACTCCGCGTCCAGCCGCAGCGTCACCGCCACCCGCACCGTCCCCTTCGGCCCCTTCGGCAACCCCTCCAGCCTCACCGTCCCCAGGTACTCGTTCGCCGCGATGTGCGTGTCCTCTCCCTGGAAGACGGACAGCTCCATCACCTCTTCGTTGTCCCGCGTCGTGGAGATCGCGAACGAGCGCTGCGAAGGCAACGGCGTGTTGCGCTCGATGACGCGGGTGAAGCCGCCTCCCGGCATCGCCACGCCGATCGTCATGGGCAGCACGTCGATGAGCACCACGCTGCTCACCTTGTCCACCGCGCTCGAGTACAGCGCTGCTCCCAGCGCCACCGCCTCGTCCGTGTTCACCCCCGCGTGCGGCGGCTTGCCGAACACTTCCTTCAGCTTCTCGCGCACCAGCGGCATGCGGCTCTGCCCACCCACCAGCAGGATGTCGTCGATCTCCCCCGCTCGCAGCTTCGCGTCCAGCAGCACGTCCCGCACCACGTCCAGCGTCCGCATCACCAGCGGCAGGCACGCCCGCTCCATCTCCGCCCGCGTGAGCGTGACGTGCAGGTCCCTCGGCTGCCCCGACTCGTCCATCATCAACATCGGGATGTGGACCTCGTAGGTGTTGCTCTCCGAGAGCGCCACCTTCGCCCGCTCGGCCGCGTCCGTCACTCGCGACAGGGCGATCCGGTCTCCCTGGAAGGCCACCTTCTCCGCCTGCTGGAAGCGCTCCAGCAGCAGGTCCACCAGGATGCTGTCGAAGTCCATGCCTCCCAGGAAGATGTCGCCGCCCGTGGACAGCACCTCGAACACGTTCTTGTCGATGCGCAGGATGGTCGCGTCGAACGTGCCGCCGCCCAGGTCGTAGATGAGGACCTTCTTCGTGATCTCCCGATTGAGCCCATACGCCAGCGCCGCCGACGTGGGCTCGTTCAGGATGCGCTCCACCTTCAGCCCCGCCATCCACCCCGCCCGACGCACCGCCTCGCGCTGCGGCTCCGAGTAGTACGCCGGCACCGTCACCACCGCGCGCTCCACCTTCTGCCCCAGGTGCTGCTCCGCCAGCTCCTTGCACTCGCGCAGGATGATGCCCTGCACCTCCTCCAACGACAGCACGTGCTCGCCCATCCGCACCGCCGCCCGGCCCCGCGCATCCGGCATGATCTCGTAGTGGAAGCGCTCGCGCACCTGGTTCACCACCGCGCTGTCGAAGGGGCGGCCCACCAGGCGCTTCGCACCGTAGATGGTCTGCTCCGGACGCAGCAGCACCTGGCTCTTCGCGCGGTGGCTCACCAGCAGCTTGCCCTGCGAGGTGAGCGACACCACCGAGGGAATGGTGTTGTAGCCCTCGCGCGAGCGCAGCACCGTGGGCTTGTTGTTCGTCACCACCGCCACGCACGAGTTCGTCGTGCCCAGGTCGATGCCGATGACCGGACCCTTGCCCTCGATGCTCGTGGGCGGCGTGAGAAAGGCGGTGCGCACCTGCGCCGGCGAGCTCTTGGGCTCGGGAGGCAGCGGTGCCGCCGGCTTCGCGACCGCCGGGGCGAGCACGGGCGCCGTCCTCACGGGGGCCGGGGGCTGCACGGGCGCCGGGGGCTGCACGGGCGCCGGAGGTGGTGTGGGTGCCAGGGACGGTGCGGGCGCGGCAACCGGAGCCGGGGGACGGACGGGGGCGGGCGCGGGAGCCGGCACGGGCGCCGGCTTCTTCGCCGGGGGCCGGTAGGGCTGCCCCGCCACGGGCCGGGCGAACTCGAGCGGCTCGTCGTCCTCGGACGAGCCCAGGTCGAGTTCCACCGCGCTGCTCGTCTGACCGTTGCGCACGGGCTGCTGGGGCGCGGGTCGCGGCGTGGGAGCGGGCACGGACGTCGCCGCCTCCGACAGGTCCAGGTCGAACTCCACTCCCGCCCCGGGCTGGCGCAGCACGGCCGCCGCCATGGCGGGGGAGATCTCCACCGTCGAGCGCGAGAAGAAGTCGGGCTCGGGCGTGCTGGCGATCAGCTCATCGAGCGGAATGTCGACGGAGGTGACGGGCGGGGGCGCCGGAGGCTTCGGGGGCTCCACCGGACGGGGCCCGGCGACGGGCCGGACCGTGGCGACGCCGGGCGACATGGGCGCCACCGGGGGAACCCCCGGCGCCACCGGGGGCGGAGTGGGAGTCACCGGCGGAGGCATCGCCATGGCGGGCACGGGTGGCTCGCCCCTGCGCTCCAACATCCGATCGACGAGCGCCTGGGAGGCCGGCTCCAGCTCCGTGAACTGGATGCCCATGCCCGGAGGCCCGGACAGATCCTCGGGCGGCCGCACCCAGCGCACCACCGCCGAGCCCCGCAGCACCCGCTGCCCGTCCGCGATGCGCACCTCGAACTTCACCAGCGTGCCCACCGGCTGCGGCTCGCGGGAGCGGATGAACATGCCCCCGGGGCTGATGTTCACCGCGAACTCCTCGACGAAGCTGCCGATGTCCGCGTGCTTGAGCTTCACCAGCAGACCCACGGCCTTACGATCCGCGCCGCGTCGACCCTGATCCATAGGGTCTGACTGTCGCGGGTCCGACTGGCTCGCTCAAGTCTTTATCTTCACCCTCGCCCTCCTGCCCGCCCGCCATCCTGTTGCAGGTAGGCGCACAACCCACCTGACAGGCGCTCCCACGGGCAACCTGGCAGGTCGTTCCCACCACCCGGGAAAAGTACAGCGCGGTGCGCTCAAGGGGCGAGCACCCGGAGGAAGGCCTCCTGGTTCCACGCCTCGCCCGCGCGCCCGCCGTCATGCCGCTGGTAGCCGGCGAGGGTGAGGCCCTGGCCCGGGACGAAGTCCAGCGCGGTGCTCGCCACGAGGCAGTCCCCCGCGGTGCACTCGCCGGGCGTCAGCGTGCGCTGGTCGCGCTGCGCTCCCTCCGGCGCGTACACGCTCAGTTCCCCCCCACAGCCGGCCACCACCTGCCCCGCGTCGTCCACCGTCACCACGGGCGGAGTCGGCCGCGCGCCACACGCCAGAGGGTGCGCCCAGCGCTCGGCACCGTCCGGTCCCGTCGCGAGGACGAAGGCCCCCGAGCCGCTGAGCGTCGTCCCCCCCCAGGGCAGGGTGCCGCGAAAGTCGCCCACCAGCGCGACACTCCCGTCCGGGCCCGGCTTCAGCCCGGTGACGTGGCCCTCCACCCCTCGCACCTGCCGGCCCCAGGCAAGGCGCCCATCCCGCTCGAAGGCGAGCAGCAGCAGTCCCCGTCCGCCCGGAGCGCCGAAGTCCTGACCATCCACCCGGAGCGTGCCGACGAGCCGGCCGGCGAGCAGCGCCTGCCCGGAGGGCATGAGGGCCAAGGCATGCAGCTCCGTGCCCTCGGCCACCGGGTCCAGTTGCCGCGTCCAGAGGTAGGCCCCCTGGGCATCGTGGTGGGCGAGCACCGGGACGTGGCCGTCCGGTGTCCACTCCTCGGCGGCGACGAGCGCCCCGCCCTCCCCATCCGCCGCCAGCCCATGCACCTTCTGCCCCACGCGCCGCTGCCACAGGGGCTGGCCGTCGCTGGAGAACTTCACCAGGAAGCCGTCATTGGCCTCGCCCAGGCCGAAGTCCTCCGGGTAGAGGAAGGCGTTGGCGGTGAGGAAGACGTCCCCCGAGGGAGAGGCCCCCACGCGCGGCGAGGCCAGGCGCATCCCGGAGAACTCGCGCGTCCACCGCACCTCGCCGTCCCGGCCGTACTTCGCCAGGGTGAGGGCCCGCCGCTCTCCGGGCACGGCCTCGCGGTCCTCGTCCATGCGCGGTGTGGAGAGCCACACCACGGAGATGTCCCCCCGGCCGTCCACGGCCAGTCCCGTGCCGAGGTCATCCTGCGGCCCGCCGAGCCGGTGGAACCAGGAGGGGGCCTGGGGCGCGGGCTTCATCGAAGGCATGGCGACGGGCGACTCCGTGGCCACGGCGACCGGCACGGGGTCCGAGCCCTGGGGCTCCGCCTCTCCACAGCCCACGGCCAGCGCCAGCAGCGCGGCGGGCAGGACTCGCTTCCACGGACGGGTGGTGTGTACGCCTGACTCTCGGTGCATGGGTTCTCCCTCCGTCCTCCGGGCGGGGCGACCGGAGGAGCGACGAACCGGAGGAAGGTAATGGGGTCATTCCCCTCGGCATCCCCCCCTTTCCAGAGCGAGCCGGGCTCCCCCGGAGGGCAGGGAGGCGGCCCTGGCTGTCCGGGAGCGGACGAACGGCCGACGGCTGGAATACGTGGGTGCCGGAACGGTTGGCAGCCCACGTTCGAGTCACGACTCCGACGCGAACCGCTTGGTCCGCGCGCTCCCCGCGATTAAGAAAACGCTTCTCATGGAAAACGCCGCCCCCACTCCCCCGCCGCCGGCCCCGGAACCCACCAACGAGGATCTCCAGTCCGTCGAGGAGCTCGCCCGGGCCAAAGCTCAAATCCTCGCGCAGATCGAGAAGCGCGTCGTGGGGCAGCGGGACGTGGTGGAGCACCTGCTCATCGCGCTCTTCGCCCGCGGCCACTGCCTCTTCGTGGGCGTGCCCGGTCTGGCCAAGACGCTGCTCATCTCCACCCTGGCGGACGTGCTCAACCTGTCCTTCAACCGCATCCAGTTCACCCCGGACCTGATGCCCTCGGACATCACCGGCACGGACATCCTGGAGGAGGACAAGGCCACGGGGCACCGCGCCTTCCGCTTCCTCAAGGGCCCGCTCTTCGCCAACATCATCCTGGCGGACGAGGTGAACCGCACCCCGCCCAAGACGCAGGCCGCCCTGCTGCAGGCCATGCAGGAGTACCGCGTCACCGCCGGCGGGCGCACCTATCCGCTGGAGCTGCCCTTCCTCGTCTTCGCCACGCAGAACCCCATCGAGCAGGAGGGCACCTACCCGCTGCCCGAGGCCCAGCTCGACCGCTTCATGTTCCTGGTGGACGTGGGCTACCCCACCGCCGAGGAGGAGGTGGAGATCGTCAAGTCCACCACCGGCGGCTCGCAGCCCGAGCTGCAGAAGATTCTCTCGCCCGAGAAGATCCTCGCGCTCCAGGCGCTGGTGCGGCGGGTGCCGGTGCCGGACCACGTGGTGCGCTACGCGGTGGAGCTGGTGCGCCACACGCGGCCCAAGGAGCCGGGCGTGCCCGAGTTCATCGCGAAGAACGTCTCCTGGGGCGCCGGCCCTCGCGCCAGCCAGTACCTGGTGCTCGCGGCCAAGGCGCGCGCCATCCTCAATGGGCGCTTCGTGGCCTCGGTGGAGGACGTGAAGGCGGTGGCCCGCCCGGTGCTGCGCCACCGCGTGCTGCCCAACTTCACCGCCGAGAGCGAGGGCACCACCTCCGTGAAGTTGGTGGACCAGCTCGTCGCGCTGGTGAAGGGATAGCGGCCGGACATGCTGCTGGACTCCCAGACACTGGCCCGACTCCAGGGCGTGAAGCTGCGCGCCCGCGCGGTGATGGAGGGGGTGCTGTCCGGCCTCCACAAGAGCCCGCACCAGGGCCAGAGCGTGGAGTTCGCCGAGCACAAGGAGTACGCGCCCGGCGACGAGCTGCGCCACCTGGACTGGAAGGCCTACGGCAAGTTCGACAAGTACTACGTCAAGCGCTACGAGCACGAGACGAACCTGCGCGCCATCATGGTGGTGGATGCCTCCGCCTCCATGGGCTACCGCAGCGGGGCGCTCTCCAAGCTGGACGTGGCCACCACCCTGGCCGGCGCGCTGTGCTACCTGCTGGTGCGCCAGCAGGACGCGGCCGGCCTGGCCCTCATGACGAACGGGCGCTTCCAGGACGTGCCCCCGCGCGCCTCGGCCGGCCACCTCAACGTGCTGCTGGACGCGCTCGAGCACGCCCAGCCCAACGGTGGCACCAACCTCATCTCCGCGGCGGACCACCTCGCCGAGGTGCTCCCGCGCCGCTCCTCCGTCGTCGTGCTCTCGGACTTCCTCGACGAGAACCAGGAGTCGCTCAAGCGGATTCTCGCGCTGCGCCAGCGCAAGAACGACGTGGCGGTGTTCCACCTGGTGGACCCGGCGGAGCTCACCTTCCCCTTCGATGACCCCACGCTCTTCCTCGACATGGAGGGCGAGGGCCGCATCGAGGTGAACCCGCGCGAAATCAAGGAGAGCTACCTGGAGGAGTTCGGGGCCTTCCTGGCGAATACGAAGTCGGCCTGCGCCGAGGCGGACGTGGACTACGAGCTGGTGCGCACCGATGAGCGGTTGGACGAGGTACTGCTGCGCTTCCTTGGGAAGCGGGGGAGACGGCGTTGACCTTCGCGCACCCGTGGATGCTGCTGGGGGCGCTCGCGGCGCTCATTCCGCTGCTCGTCCACCTCTTCGACCGGCGGCGGCCCCGGCCCCACCCCTTCGGCCCGATGGCCTTCGTGCTGCGCAGCCAGAAGCGCACCGCGAGCCGGCTCAAGCTCAAGCGGCTGCTGCTGTATGCCCTGCGCACGTTGATTCTGCTCGCGCTGCCGGTGGCCCTGGCGCGCCCGGAGTTGCGGCGGGACACGGAGGCGGCGGCGGTGGTGAAGGGCCCGGCGGCCACGGTCATCGTGCTGGATGCGTCGCTGTCCATGCGCTGGTCGGACGGGACGACGCTCTTCGAGCGCGGCCGGGACGAGGCGCGTGACGCGCTGACGGACCTGCGGCCCGAGGAGCCGGCGACGGTGCTGGTGTGCACGGGCTCGCCCCTGCCACCCGCGGCGCCGAACTTCGACCGCTCGAAGCTGCGGCAGGCGATTGACGAGGCCCAGCCCACGTACACGGGGGCGGACCTGTCGCGCTGCCTGGACCTGGCGGCGCGGGCGCTGGAGGAGAGCCCCGTCGCGGGCAAGCGCCTGGTGGTGGTGTCGGACCTGACGGCCGGCTCGGTGCGCCTGGAGGCGCCGCCGCCCACGGTGAAGGGCCCCACGGGCGAGGCGGTGCGGCCCGAGGTGGTGCTGCGCGACGCGGCCAACGGCAAGGACGCGCTGCCCAACCACGCGCTGGTGGACTTGAAGGTGGAGCCGGCGCTCCAGGCGGGCCCGCGCGCCTTCCAGTACACCTTCACGGTGAAGAACTTCGGCGAGGCACCGCTGAAGGACCTGGAGGCCTCGGTGCGCGTGGGCGACACCACGCTGGGCAAGGGCTTCGTGGACGTGCCGGCCAACGGCACGGCGCAGAAGTCGCTGACGGTGCGCTTCCCGCAGGGCGGCGCGGTGTCGGGGTACGTGTCGCTGACGCCGGACGGGCTGGCGGAGGATGACCGGCGGGCCTTCGTGCTGTCGGTGCCGAGGCCGCTCAAGGCGCTGGTGGTGAACGGGGAGCCGCACGCCACGCGCTACCGGGACGAGGCCTTCTTCATGGAGGCGGCGCTGTCGGCCCCGGGCTCGCCCGTGCAGGTGGCGGTGCGTGACGCGGCGGCCGGCTGGCGCGAGGACTTCGCCGCGTATGACCTGGTGTACCTGCTGAACGTGACGGCACCGGAGGAGGCCGAGGCGGTGAAGCTGCGGGCCTTCGTGGAGAACGGTGGCGGGCTCTTCGTCAGCGTGGGCGACCACGTGAACCCGGACGCGTACAACGCGCGGCTGGGCACGCTGTTGCCGCGCAACCTGCGACTGGTGCGCACCAGCGTGGAGCGCGAGGATCCGGACGCGGACGACAAGGCGGCGAAGCTGGCGCAGGTGAAGGTGGAGCACCCGCTCTTCGCGCCCTTCACGGGCCGGGCCGAGGAGGGCCTCGTGGGGGCGCGCTTCTACCGGTACATGCTGCTGGAGGCGGAGGGTGGTGGCGCGACGCAGGGCGCGAGCCAGGTGCTGGCCACGTACTCGGACGGGGCTCCGGCGGTGGCGGTGGCGCGCAGGGGCAAGGGCCGGGTGGCGCTCTTCACCAGCACGGTGGACCGCGACTGGAGCGACTTCGCCATCCGCACGAGCTTCCTGCCGTTGATGCAGCGCTTCGCGGCGTACCTGACGGGCTCGCTGGAGGAGCGCGAGGAGCAGCGGGTGCGCGTGGGCGAGACGCTCGCGCTGCGGCCCGAGGGCGCGCAGAAGGTGTCGGCGGTGAAGGCGCCGGATGGGACGGACGTGCCGCACAAGGCACAGCCGGACGGCACGGTGCTGGTGGGGCCCGTGGAGCAGCCGGGGACGTTCTCGGTGCTCGGCGCGGACGGCAACCCGGTGCCCGCGCTGGCCTTCGCCTCGACGTTGGATCCGGCCGAGAGCGACTTGAGCCGGCTGCCGCAGGACGCACTCGCGGCACACTTCGGCGAGGAGACGGTGAAGGCGTCGAGCGGGGACGCGGAGCGCCCGCCGGTGCCCCTGTGGACGTGGCTCATCGTGGCCGCGGCCCTGGCCTTTTTCTTCGAGGGCACGCTGCTGCGCAAGTAGTTCCTCGGAGAGGCGAAGCCTCCTCACGGTGCCCAGGAGGTCCCTACACTCCTGGGCCAACGTGACCCGACCTCTCCTGCACCTGCTGACAGTCCCTCTTGCCGTCCTGCTGCTGTCCGCCTGCGCCGCGACAACCCCGGAAGTGCGCGCGGACGATCCCACCGCGTGCGAAGCCCCGAGCGCTGACCAGTGTGTCGTGCTCGCATGTGACGAAGGGGAGTGCGGCGTCTTCGACTGCGAGGACGTGGACCCGGAGGCACTGACGCCTGCGCCTCTCGCGCATGGCGCGGAGTTGGCGCGCCATCGCCCTCCCCCGTCCACGCGCGGCCCCGGCCCTCAGCGCAACTGGAGGCGCGTGGGGCTTCGCGAGGCCGCACGACCCCGGATGGTCTTCCACTTCAGCTACCGCTATGGCTACCTCCCGGCCTTTCCCCGGCTCCAAGGAAAGCTGGTCAAGCATCACCTGTTCCCCCAGGCGCAGGAGTTCAGGCAATGGCTCGAGGACAATCGCATCGACGTCCACGCGTGGACGATGGTCCTTCCAGAGCACGTGCACCTGCGCATCCATCGTGGCGCGAACGGCGGCCCATGGAACGCGGCATGGCGAGAGTTCATGCGGGCGAACCTCCTCCGCCCGGTACCGCAAGAGGAAATGCTGCGAAAAGCTTTCGAGCTGGCCTACCGCTTCGACATCGTGGGCCCCCTCGTGCCTTACGGTCACCAGCTCGTCCCGCCGGGTCCCCAGCTCTTCGCCGATTGAGAACTGAGCCGCATGGAGGATGAAGACGCGTGAAGTTCTACGAAATCTCAGAGGACAAGGCTCCGCGCTACACGGGAAACCTGAATGCCGGGCACACGTGGAGTCTGCCCGGCGTGGACTGGTCGCAGCCGTGTCCGACCTGCCGCTTGGGAGGTGGTGTGGGGGGGCTTCCTCATCCCTGCGTGGACCTCTCGAGTCTCCCGGAGCGGGAGAAGTTCCACAAACCGAAGCCGGTGCCGTACGAGGAGTACGTCCGGCTGCGCGAGCTGGTCCGTCCGCTCCTCCCCTTGTGGGCCTTCCTACGACCAGGGGCGTCCTTCGGCCCGGTGGAGGGTTCCGGGTTGGGGTACTTCGGCCAGCTCTTCATGCAGAACCCCTGGACCCTCTTCGCGCGCCGTGAGGCACTGGAGCGGTTGCAGGCGGCCGGCGTGCGGGGCCTCCAGGGCTGCCCCATCAAGGTCCGCTTCCGGACGAAGCACGCACCGGAGTTGCTGGAACTGCAAATGGAGCTGCGCGGTCAGTTCCATCCCGAGTGTCTTTCGCCAGATCGCCTGCCCACCTGCCCCACCTGCGACAGCAACCAGAACCACCTCCCGAAGAGGATCCTGCTCGACGCCGCGTCGCTGCCCGAGCACATCGACGTCTTCCGCTTCCGTGACTGGCCTGGCTGCATCATCGCCAACGAGCGCATGGTGGAGGCGGTGATGCGCCTGGAGTTGGACGGAGTGGTGTTCCAAGAGATGGAGGTCCGCTGACTTCCACGAGGCGCGTCGCCTTCCTGACGGACGGGCAGGCGGCCATCGTGCGGAGGTGGGCATCCGGCTCGCTCTTCCCTCCCCGTGTGTTGGAGAGCGTGAGAAGGTGCCCCCATGAGCAACGCCCTCTATCGCGACTGTGCCCGGCTCTTCATGGTGGGCTTCCCCGGCCCTCGCATCGACGATGACTTCGCCGCGCTGATGGACGACGGCATCTTCGGCGCCATCCTCTTCAAGCGGAACGTGGGGAGCGCCCAGGAGACGGCCGCCCTGTGCCGCGACATCAAGTCGCGCGCGAATCGGCCCTTCATCCTCTCGGTGGACCAGGAGGGCGGCCGGGTGGCCCGGCTGCGCGGCGCGCCCTTCACCACCCTGCCCCCCATGCGCGAGCTCGGCCAGCGCGGTGACCTGGCGCTCGTGGAGCGCGTGGGCCAGTTGCTCGCGCACGAGCTGCGCGCCATCGGCTTCGACTGGGACTTCGCCCCCGTGCTCGACGTGGACACCAACGCCGCCAACCCCGTCATCGGCGACCGCAGCTTCAGCCGCGACCCGGACGAGGTGGGGCGCATGGGCGTCGCGCTCGCGCGGGGCCTGGAGGCCGGCGGCGTGGCCTCGTGCGGCAAGCACTTCCCCGGGCACGGCGACACCCAGTCGGACAGCCACCTGACGCTGCCCCGGCTGCCCCATGACATGGAGCGCCTGCGCCGCGTGGAGCTGGTGCCCTTCCGCGCCTTCGCCCAGGCGGGGCTCTCCTCGCTCATGACGGCCCACGTCCTCTTCGACGCGCTCGACCCCAAGGTGCCCGCCACCATGAGCCACCGCGTCCTGCACGGCGTGCTGCGCGAGGAGCTGGGCTTCGACGGCGTGCTCGTGAGCGATGACCTGGAAATGAAGGCCATCGCGGACCACTACTCGGTGGAGGAGGCCGCGGTGCTCGGCACCCTGGCCGGCGTGGACCTCTTCCTCGTCTGCCACCAGGCGGACGTGCAGCGGCGGGCCATCGAGGCGCTGGTGCGCGCGGTGGAGTCCGGCCGCGTGCCGCGCGCGCGCATCGAGGAGGCCCACCGCCGTCTGGCCCGGCTCGAGGCGCGCTTCGCGCACGGCCCCGAGGACCGACTGGCCACGCTCGGCGACGCCGCGCACCGCGCGCTCGCCGAGGGGCTCGCCAGCAGCTTCAGTGGGAAGGATCCCACCGAGGTCATGCTGGCGTCCCGTTAGCCCCCCTACTTCACGGGGACGCCGCCGGACTCGGTCCGGGTGGGGTCCGCCCCTTCATCCCCCGTGACGCCCTGGCCCGAGGTGCCCACGTCCTGGTCCATGCCGACGTCGCCCGCGCCGCCCGTGCCCGCGTCCGTCGGGCCCGTGGTGCCAGCGTCCCCGGCCATGGTGCCATGGGCGCCCTTGGTGCTCTTGGTGCCCTTCGTGCCACCGGAGCCGCCAATCCCCTGGTCCTCCATCATGCCGACGTCGCCCGCGCCGCCCATGCCGGTGTCGTTCCGCAGGCCGGTGTCGACGCCCCGGTTGGTGTCACTGCACGCCGGGAACAGCAGCGCCGCCGAGGCCAACGCTCCCACCACCATCCACTTGCCAATGCGCATGTCCGCTCCTCCATCCCGGGCCGCCGTGGCGACTCGGGAGCCGTGACGGCTCGACACAGCCGTCTCCCATCCCGCTCCTCCCGAA